>JAWLFC010000119.1:0-8066 GCA_041685755.1 Ilumatobacteraceae bacterium | reverse complement strand
ATCGTGGTGGCGGCGCAGATCTGGGCGGTCGCGTTCCTCGCCGACCTGCAGGCGGCGAACCGGCGAGTGCTCGAAGACCTCCGGCTGCGCGCCCGCCGCGTCGAGTACGGCGACGTCTCGGCGACGGCGGACGACGTCGCGTCCGACGACTGAGCGCTACTGCAGACCGAGGAACGCGCCGCCGTCGACGTGCAACTGCACGCCGGTGGTGAACCGGGCCTGCTCGCTGCACAGGAACGCCGCCATCGCCCCGAAGTCGTCCGGGTCGCCCATGGGCTGCGTGGCCGCCTGCCCGTCGCCGGAGAGCTGTTCGATCCTCGGTGTGCGGTGCAGGCCGGGCTGCAGGCCGTTGACCGTGACCCCGTCGCCGGCGACCTCGAGCGCCAGGGTCTTGAGGAACGCCGTCGCCCCGGCCCGGGCGGTGTTCGACAGGATCAACTGCGCCATCGGCTGACGTACCGCCAGCGAAGTGATGGCGACGACGCGCCCCCAGCGTTGTTCCTGCATCGCCGGCACCGCCGCCTTGCACATCGCCACCACCGACATCAAGTTGAGATCGAGGGCCGACCGGTACGCCTCGATCGGTGTCGACGCGAAGTTGCCGGGCGGTGGCCCACCGGCGTTGGCGATCAGGATGTCGACCCCACCGAGCGCCGCCGCGGCCTCCTCGACGAAGCCGGAGGCGCCGCCGGGATCGGAGACGTCGCACTCGATCGGCACGCATCCGTGACCGATCCGCTCGACGGCCGCTGCGAGCCGATCGCGGTCGCGCCCGCAGATGGCCACGGCGACTCCCTCGGCCGCCAACGCCGATGCCACGCCGAGCCCGAGCCCCGATGATCCTGCGGCCACCGCCGCCCGACGTCCTGCGAGACCGAGATCCATCCGCTCAACGTAACTCGCTGGTGACGGCCGAGCGGTACGATCTCGCTCAGTGAGAGCATGACCGACACCGACAGATCCGACGAGCCCTCCCAGCTCGCCCTCGACGCCATCGCCGACGCCGAGCCGTACCCGTACTGGCTCGAGAGCGCCGAGATCCCCGAATCCAACCCGACGCTCGTGCGCGACGAACACTGCGACCTGTGCATCGTCGGCGGGGGCTACACCGGGCTGTGGACCGCCGTGATCGCCAAGGAACGCGACCCGGCACGCGACGTCGTGCTGATCGACAAGGGCGAGGTCGGCGGCGCCGCCAGCGGTCGCAACGGCGGATTCATGGAGTCGTCGCTGACCCACGGCGTCGGCAACGGGATGGAACGCCACGCCGACGAGATCGATGTCCTCGAGGAACTCGGATTGCAGAACCTCAACGAGATCGAGGCGGCGATCGAGCGCTACGCGATGGACTGCGACTACGAACGCAACGGTGTGATCGACGTCGCCCACACCGGACATCCGACCTCGTACCTCGACGACCTGCGCGAGGAGTACGAACTCCTGGCGTCGATGGACCAACGCGTGAGGTGGCTCGACGCCGAGGCGATGCGCGCCGAGGTCGACTCGCCGACCTACACCGGTGGGCTGTACCGCTCGGGACGGGCGGCGCTCGTCGACCCGGCGAAGCTGGCATGGGAACTCAAGCGCGTCGCCGAGGAGTCGGGGGTGCGCATCTACGAACACTCCAAGGCCACCGGCGTGCGGCGCGACGGCGCCGGTGTGGCCGTCTCGACGCCCCTCGGCACGATCCGCTGTGCCAACGCCGTGCTCGGCACCAACGCCGACAAGCCGCTGCTGAAGCGGATCGGGCAGTACGTGGTGCCGGTGTACGACTACTGCCTGGTCACCGAGCCGCTGACCGCCGAGCAGCTCGACCGCGTCGGCTGGCGCAACCGCCAGGGGCTGTCCGACATCACCAACCAGTTCCACTACTACCGGCTGACCGCCGACAACCGCATCCTGTGGGGCGGCTACGACGCCATCTACTTCTGGGGTTCCAAGGTCGGCAACGAGCTCGAGAGCCGGCCGGAGACCTGGGCCAAGCTGTCGGGCCACTTCTTCGAGACGTTCCCGCAACTCGACGACGTGCTGTTCTCCCACGTGTGGGGCGGCGCGATCGACACCAGCACCCGGTTCTCGGTGTTCTTCGGTCAGGCGATCTCGAACCGCGTGGCCTACGCCGTGGGCTACACCGGCCTCGGTGTGGCGGCCACCCGATTCGCGGCATCGACGATGCTCGACCTGCTCGACGGTCGCACGACGACCGCCACCTCGACCGACTTCGTGCGCTCGAAGCCGTTGCCGTTCCCGCCCGAGCCGTTCCGGTTCGCCGGTATCCAGGCGACGCGCTGGTCGCTCGACCGTGAGGACCGCACCGGCAAGCGCAACGCCTGGCTGCGCACCCTCGACCGCCTCGGTCTCGGCTTCGACTCCTGAGTGCAGCAGGGGTCGGACCCCTGGTGCAATCAGGCTTCGAGGACGACGATCGACCGCGGGCCGACCGTCACGGTGTCACCGGCGAGGGTGCCGACGCGTGACGACGACGGATCGGTCGTGTCGATCGCGACCCACCAGTCGCCGGGCAGCTGGATCGTGAACTCGACGGGTTCCCACCACATGTTGGCCATCACGTAGAGACCGTCGACGCTCCACGCGATCGATCGCGACTCGAACGACAGGTCCGGCCGACCACCCGAGCCGTGCACCCGCATCTGCTCGCCCCAGCGGTGCGGATCCGACAGCATCGGATGGGCGGCGCGCACCTCGATGACACGGCGCACGAACCGTTCGAGATCGGCGTACTCGTCGAGGCGGGTCCAGTCGACCCACGACGTCGGGTTGTCCTGGTTGTAGGCGTTGTTGTTGCCGCCCTGGGTGCGGGCGAACTCGTCGCCGGCGACGAACATCGGCACGCCGTGGCTCAACAGCAGCAGGCACATTCCGTTGCGCATCTGGCGGTCGCGCAGCTCCAGCACGCTGTCGGGCACGCCGTCGTCACCTTCCCAGCCGCAGTTCCACGACCGGTTGTCGTGGTGGCCGTCGGTGTTGTCCCATCCGTTGGCCTCGTTGTGGCGGTGGTCGTAGGAGACGAGGTCGTGGAGCGTGAAGCCGTCGTGAGCGGTGAGGAAGTTGACCGAGGTCATCGGCGACACGAACAGGTCGGGGCTGCCGGCGAGCCGCTGCGCCACCTGCGGCACCATGCCCGGCTCCCCGCGCAGGAACCCGCGCACGTCGTCGCGGAACTGCCCGTTCCACTGCATCCACCGCTGATCCGGGAAGTCGGGACCGAGCAGGTACCGGGCCATGTCCCACGGCTCGGCGACGAGGCGGACACCGCGCCGTTCGGCCCAGTCGCCGATCGACCGCACGAAGTCGGGGTCGCGGGCGAGCACCGCGGCCAGATCGAAACGGAACCCGTCGACGCCGAGGTCGGCCAGCCGATCGAGGGCCTCCATGATCAACCGGCGAGCCGGAGGCGACAGCGCGTCGACGACGTTGCCGGTACCGGAGTCGTCGAGGTAGCGCCCCTCGCCGTCGACGACGTAGTACTCGCGCTCGCCCAGGGTCCGCAGCGTGTAGGTCGGCCCACCGGGGCCCTCCTCGGTCGTGTGGTTGACCACCACGTCGAGCCACACCTCGATGTCGTGGTCGTGGGCCGCCGACACCAGCTCGGCGAGTTCGGCGGCCGGATCGTCGCCGGCGGCGTACTGGCGGTGGATCGCACCGAACACGAGCGGCATGTAGCCCCAGTAGTTGCCCTCGTCGGGGTCGAACTGGTGCACCGGCAGCAGCTCGAGGACCGACACCCCGAGGGTCCGCAGCCGCGGGAGTTCGTCGATCGCCGCCGGGAACGTGCCGGCATCGGGGCGGTCACGACAGATCGTGAGGCCCCGGACGTGCGCCTCGTAGACGACCAGCGGCCGGTCGGTGTGGCGTTGCCGACGCGGTTCGGGCCATGGTCGAGCGACGGCGCGGGGGAACGTCGACGGATCGGGCGGCGACGGGTCTCGGGCGGCGCGGCGCGAGTGGCCCGGCGGGAACCACACCTCGGTGGCCCGCGGATCGAGCACCGGCCGCTCGCCGTCGACGAGCAGCAGATAGCGCGATCCCACCGGCACCTGGCCGCGCCAGTCGTCGACCGGGCGGTCGCGCTGCAGGGTCACGACGGTGCCGTCGTCGAGCACGGCGTCGAGCCGAGTGGCGGCCGGCGCGTACACCGACACGTCGAAGGGCCCATCCACGCCGCCAGCTTGCCGCATCGATGCCCGCTCCCCAACCAATCTGTCACCCCTCCTGCGCGTCGGGGTCGGGTCCGGACGGGCAGGAGCGCGTCGGGGTCGGGTCCGGACGGGCAGGAGGGGGAGGGGTCGGGTAACGTCGGTTCGATGACGCCGAACGACGTGGCAGACGCGCTGTCCCGTCACGGCTACCTGCCCGACGACGGGATCTCCACCGCGGTGTTCCTCGCCATGACGTTGCACCGGCCGCTGCTGCTCGAGGGCGAGGCCGGCGTCGGCAAGACCGAACTCGCCAAGACCCTCGCCGCCGCCACCGGCGGCGCACTGATCCGGCTGCAGTGCTACGAGGGCATCGACGCCGCCCAGGCCGTCTACGACTGGGACTACGCCCGCCAGCTGCTCCACCTGCGCGCCGCCGAGGCGACCGGCGAGACGACGACACGGACGGCCGACGACCTCGAGGCCGAGCTGTACGGCGAGCGCTTCCTCGTCAAGCGGGCACTGCTGCGCGCGATCGAGCCCGTCGACGGTCCGCCGCCGATCCTGTTGATCGACGAGATCGACCGCGCCGACGACGAGTTCGAGGCCTACCTGCTCGAGGTTCTGTCCGACTACCAGATCACGATCCCCGAGATCGGCGTGTTCCGCGCCGAACGACCGCCGATCGTGGTGTTGACCTCCAACCGCACCCGCGACGTCCACGACGCCCTGAAGCGGCGCTGCCTGTACCACTGGGTCGAGCATCCCGGCTTCCAGCGCGAGGTCGCGATCGTCAAGCTGCGCGTGCCCGGCATCGAGGGCGAACTCGCCCGCCAGGTCGCGGGCGCCGTCGAGGCGCTGCGCGAACTCAACTTGTACAAGCCGCCCGGCGTCGCCGAGACGATCGACTGGGCGACCGCCCTCGGTCGCCTCGGCGCCACCGAACTCGACGAGCGCGTGGTGGCCAACACGCTCGGCACGGTCATCAAGTACCGCGAGGACAACGTGCGCGTCGAACAGCACGGCATCGCCGACCTGGTCAAGGTCGCCGCCGAGAAGGCCCTGGCTGCCCGCAACGCTCCCGGCCAGCTGACCATCGACGACGTGTGAGGCCGCGTGACGATCGACGCGCCGCCCACCACCGATCCCGCCGCCGGTCCGGCCACCATCGCCGTCGCGTTCAGCCAGCTGCTCCGCGGCCTCGGGCTGAGCGTGCCGACGAGCTGTACGCACACCTTCGCCGAGGCACTGTGCGCCACCGGCATCGACGACCGCGACTCGACCTACTGGGCGGGGCGGGCCACGCTGGTGCGCCGCCCCGAGGACATCGCCGCCTACGACCGGGCCTTCGCGGTGTTCTTCGAACACCTGCGGGGCCAGCCCGGCGCCGACGAGGCGCGTGAGACGCTCAGCATCGCGCTCGCCGTCGACGCCGACGACACCGACGACGACACCGACCCGGGCTCCGACGACGACGACCGCGCCGACGACGTGATCGAACTCCGGTTCTCGACGACCGAGATCCTGCGCCACAAGGACTTCGCCACCTACAGCCCCGACGAACTGGCCCAGGCGCACGAGCTGATGTCGCACCTGCGCCTCGTCGGATCGCCACGAGCATCGCTGCGCCGCGGGCCGACCCGACGGATCACCGCCAATCCGGACATCCGCCGCACCGTGCGGGCGGCGATCCGCGCCGGCGGGGAACCGATCGAGCGGCACTTCTCGGCGCCGACACCACGCCTGCGCCGTCTCGTGCTGCTGCTCGACGTCAGCGGCTCGATGGAGCCCTACGCCCGGGCGCTGCTGCGTTTCGTCCACGCCGCCGTCGCCGGACGCCAGAAGGTCGAGGCGTTCACGATGGGCACGCGCCTCACCCGGATCACCCGCGAACTCACGAGCCGCGACCCCGACACCGCCCTCGGCGCCGCCGGCCGCCGCGTCGTCGACTGGAGCGGCGGCACCCGGCTCGGCGCCGACCTGCGCGAGTTCAACGACCAGTGGGGCGTCCGCGGCCTCGCCCGCAACTCGATCGTGGTGATCCTGTCCGACGGCTGGGACCGCGGCGACCCCGACGAACTCGCCGAACAGATGCAGCGTCTGCACCGGGTGACCCACCGCCTGATCTGGGTCAACCCGCTCAAGGTGACACCGGGCTACGCACCGCTGGCGCGTGGGATGGCAGCGGCGCTGCCCCACATCGACCGCTTCGTCGAGGGGCACTCCGTGGCGGCGATGGAGGAGCTGACCCGGGTGATCGCCGAGTGAACCCACTGATGCGCCACGGGGCGCAACGGCGTTACGGTTGGAGGCGATGAACGACCTGCTCGACGACATCGAGCGCTGGCGCGACGCCGGCGAACGCATCGCCGTCGCCCGCGTCGTCGACATCGAAGGGTCGGGGCCCCGGGAGCCCGGCGCGGCGATGGCGGTGACCGAGTCGGGCGAGGTGGCGGGCAGCGTGAGCGGCGGCTGCGTCGAGGGCGCCGTCGTCGCCGAAGCGCTCTCGATCCTCGCCGGCGAACGCGCCGCCGGGGTGATCACGTTCGGGTACTCCGACGACGAGGCGTTCGCCGTCGGCCTCACCTGCGGCGGCACGATCCACCTGTTCATCGAGGAACTCGACTGGTGACGCTGTTCGACCGGTACGCCGACTGCCTGCGCCGGTCGATTCCCGTCGCCCTGGCCACGGTGATCGACGGCCCCCACGTCGGCGCCAAGCTGCTCGTCGAGCCCGAGGCCGACACCGCGGGATCGCTCGGCCACCCCGACCTCGACCGCGTGGTCGCCCGTGACGCCCTCGCCGAGCTCGAGGCCGCCCGCTCGGGAACCCGCCACTACGGACCCGAGGGCCAGACCACGCCGGAGGACCTGCTCGACCAGCCCACCGTGCGGGTCTTCATCGAGTCGCACGCTCCCCCGCCACAGATGTGGATCTTCGGTGCCGTCGACTTCACCGCCGCCCTCGCCCGCGTCGCCAAGATCCTCGGCTACCGGGTGACGGTGTGCGACGCCCGAGAGGTGTTCGCCACCCGACGGCGGTTCCCGATGGCCGACGAGGTGAAGGTCACCTGGCCGGCCACGGTGTTCGACGAGCACGGCGACGAACTCGGCCCGCGCGATGCAGTCTGCATCCTCACCCACGACCCGAAGTTCGACGTGCCCGCGGTGCAGGGCGCGCTCGCCAGCGCCGTCGGCTACATCGGCGTGATGGGCAGCCGTTCGACCCACGCCAAGCGCATGGAGCGCCTGCGTGAGGTCGGCGTGACCGATCCGGCCGACCTCGACCGGTTGATGTCGCCGATCGGGCTCGACATCGGCGCCCGCACACCCGAGGAGACGGCGGTGTCGATCTGCGCCGAGATCATCGCCCGACGCACCGGCCGCGACGTCCCCTCACTACGCGACGGCACCGGCGACATCCACTCCTGACACCCCGACCGACCCCCACCCACCCCGAAAAATCGCGCCAGCGTTGCGCTGAGCGCAACCTGAGCGCGCCATTTCGGGTGCGGATGCCGACGGGTCAGGCGAAGGGGTCGCCGAAGCGGACGCTGTCGACCTTGCGGTCGCTGATCGTGTCGAGCTCGACGGTGCGTCCGGTCATCACCGAGTGGATGATGGCGTTGCCGACGCCGAGGTACATCATCACGTGACCGGGGTACTGCACCAGGTCGCCGGCCTTGGCCGACTCGCGCTCGATCGGGGCGGCATCGCGGATCTGCGCAGTGCTCTGGCGCACGAGTGACACCCCGGCGCGCGCCCAGGCGAACGTCGTCAGCCCGGAGCAGTCGAAGCCGACGCCCTCTTTCGAGGTGTTGTAGCGGTAGGGAACGCCGACCTGGGTCATCGCCGCCAGCACGGCGCGCTGGTGCTCGATCGTGGTCGCCGCCCACGCCGCCACCATCT
>JAWLFC010000027.1:25792-31460 GCA_041685755.1 Ilumatobacteraceae bacterium | reverse complement strand
TCCCACTCGAGGATCGTGTCCCACGGCGTCGCCCAGTCGACGAGCTCGGACGCCTGGCGGGCCCAGAAGGCCTCGTCGTCCTCGGCGGCCTCGTCGTAGAGGAACGTGCCGGTGACCAGGGAGTCCTTCTTGAACGCCTCCGGTGGCGGGAACCTACGGTTCTCCGCACTCAGTGCGTCGATGGTGTCGTGATGCTCGCCGTTCCCCTGCTCAGCCATGCGCCGATGGTAGATCACGTGGCCGTACGGGGTTCGGGGTGGGGCGGAACCGACGACGGCACCGGGCGTCGCCGCGGGCTCGCACCTCCCGGCGCTGGGTAGCGTGAGAGCGTGTCAGGTCTCGCCCTCGTCCAGGTGTTGGCCAGCTCGTCACGAGGCGACTCCGGTATCGGGCCGGTACTGATCGCCGTCGGGTTGACCGTGGCGAGCGCCCTCGTGCTGTCCTGGCTGATCGGGCGGCTTCCGGGCTCGAACGAGAACACCGGCGCCGGTGTGTTCTCGAGGCGGCGCCGACGCGACCCGTTCGAACACCCGCCCGACGACGCCGACCCACCGCCGCGCGGCCCCTTCGAACGCTGACGGCTTCGGGCATCCCTTGCGCTCGAGCGAGCTCCAGCCCTCGAGGACACTCAGCCGGCGCGCCACTCCACGACGAGGAAGTTGCCGAGGCCGGCGGGGTCGAGCAGTGCCTCGGATTCGCTGATGCGGCTGCGCATCGTCATGGCGGTGAGGCCGGGCCGGGCTGCCTGCTCGGCCCAGACGCGCTTGCCCTCCTCGACGAGTTCGTCGATCCCCCACCGCTGGAGGAACTGCGACTGGGTGCG
The DNA here is from genome assembly GCA_041685755.1 of Ilumatobacteraceae bacterium. Lineage (GTDB taxonomy): Bacteria > Actinomycetota > Acidimicrobiia > Acidimicrobiales > Ilumatobacteraceae > Sva-07. The sequence goes on along the minus strand of JAWLFC010000027.1, from coordinate 30,637 downwards.
CACCGAATCGGGCTCGGGCAACTGGTCGATCGGCACCTCGGTCGTGATGTCCTGGGTGCTCGGTGCGACGAGGTAGTGGTCGCCGCGCTCGTTGCCGCGGTACGTGCGCAGCCAGTCACGCCAGGGACGGCCGGCGAGCATCGCCGTGATCGGGGTGGCGTAGTCGATGACGACGACCGAGCCGGACCGCACGAGCCGGCGGGCCTGCTCGACGGTCTCGGCGGCGCGATCGACCAGCGGCGCCCGCGCTCCGAACGCTCCGGTGGCGGGCAACTGGGCGGGCACCGGGTCGAACGGCGCCGAGAGCTGCTCGACGAACCGGCCGTCGTCGCCGAGGTCGACGTACGCCTCCCGCCACCCGCTGTCGAACACGGCCAGGCGGAACGGAACGTTGTCGAGCAGCTCGTTGGCGATCACGACCCCGTCGATCGGCTCGGTCGGCATCGTCGCCCTCGACTCGACGCCGTCGGGGTGACGGGCCCGCTGCGGCTCGGACAGCTCGACGGCGACGTAGCGCAGCGCGTCGCGGCAGTCGGGTGTCGCGGCGAGCACCGAGCGGCCGAGCGTGCCCGGCCCGGCGCCGAGGTCGACGACGGTGAACGGCTCGGGCCGGCCGATGCGCTCCCACTCGGCGTCGAGGAACCGCGCGACGACGGTGCCGAACAGTGGCCCCACCTCGGGCGAGGTGATGAAGTCTCCGCGTCGCCCCGCCGACCCACCGTCGGCTCGCGTGTAGAACCCCTCGGCGCCGTAGAGCGCGAGCTCCATGAACCGCTCGAACGCAATCGGCCCCGAGTCACGAATGAGCGAACGAATCTCCTCAGTCATCGCCCCACCAACCGCCATCGCGTGAACAAATGGCGCCGCCAGGCGCCCATTTGTTCACGCGAACGCCGTTCAACCGACGAAAGCGCCTGTCAGAGCATCCAACGCGCCGACGCGGGCGACGATGTTCGGCAGCACACCGACGACCAGCGTGCCGACGACGGTGATGGCGAGCGCCGCCACGACGGGGGCGGGCGGGTGCACCGGGCTGACGTCGCCGTCAGGGGCGTCGTCCATCCACACGACCCGCAGCACCCGCATGTAGTAGGCCGCGGCGATCACGGTGTTGACCGCGGCGATGCCGGCGAGAACGTAGGCCGACGTCGATCCGGCGTCGAGCACCGCCTTGAAGGCGTTGAACTTGGCGAACCAGCCCCCGAGCGGCGGGATCCCGGCGAGCGACGCGAGGAAGATCGTCATCGCCACGGCGAGACCCGGGGCGTAGCCGAACAGCCCGCCGAAGGAGCTGATCTCGCCGCTGTTGGTCTTGCGCGACACGGCGATGACGATCGCGAACGCACCGAGGTTCATGAAGGCGTACACGAGCAGATAGACCATCACGGCGTTCATCGCCGAGGCGCCGACGTCGGGGTCGCCGGCGAACGCCAGCGGCATCAGGATGAAGCCACCCTGGCTCACCGAGGAGTAGGCGAGCATGCGCACGATGTTGGTCTGGCGCAGCGCCAGCACGTTGCCGATCGTCATCGTCAGCGCCGCCATCGCCCAGATCAACGGCTCGTAGACGTCGCTGGCGCCGGGGAAGGCGACGAAGACGATCGTCATGATCGCCACGAACCCGGCCGCCTTGGACGCCACCGAGAAGAACGCCGTCACCGGCGTCGGCGCCCCTTCGTAGGTGTCGGGGGCCCACTGGTGGAACGGCACCGCCGAGATCTTGAACGCGAAGCCAGAGATCACGAACACGACGCCGACGACCTCGAGGCCGTTCAGGTCACCGTCGGAGAGCGCGGCGCCGATGTCGGTCAGCAGCGTCGATCCGGTCACGCCGAACAGGAAGCTCATGCCGTAGAGCAGGATCGCCGAGGCGAACACGCCCATCAGGTAGTACTTGACGCCCGCCTCGTTCGACCTGCGGTTGCGCTTGTTCCAGGCCGCCATCATGTACGCCGGGATCGAGAGCAGCTCGAGCGCCACGAAGATGCTGACGAGGTCGCGCGCCGAGGCCATCATCACCATGCCGAGCACGCTGCAGAGCATCAGGACGTAGAACTCGCCCTGGTAGTAGCTGCCCTCTTCGAGTTCGGTCTGGCTCATCAGGACCACGACGTAGGCGACGAGGAGGAACAGGCCCTTGAGCACGAGCGCGTAGTCGTCGATGACGTAGCGACCGTCGAACAGCGACCGGGTGTCGTCGCCGAGTACGGCGAGGGTGACCACCGGGATGAACGCCGCCAACAGCACGAACCCGGTGATGGTGGAGATCGCCCACTTGCGGCTCTCCGACAGCTGAAGGTCGAGCAGCAGCACGAGGTTGATGCCGACCACGAGCACGAGTTCGGGCGCGAGCGCGTGCCAGTCGATCGTGGGCGACACCCAGTCGCCGGCTTGCGCGAGCAGCGAGGCGATCACGGGTTGAGCGTTTCTCCGAGTTGGGCGACGAGTTGCGTGACGGCCGGGTCGATGACCTTGAACATCAGCTGCGGGTACACACCGAACACGACGATGGCGATCAGGAACGGCGTCCAGGCGATCCACTCGATCGGCGTCACGTCGGTGATCTCGTCGTGGTGGTCGTCGTCGTTCACGGCCGCACTCAGGGCGTGGGTCGGGGCGCCACCGTGATCGGTGAACTCGTCGCTGGGTTCACCGAACGCCGTGCGCTGGTAGAGCCAGAGCAGATAGCCGGCGGCGAGCACGGTACCGATCGCGCTGATGACCATCAGCGTGCGGAACAGCGCGGTGCTGAGGCCGAAGTTCGGGTTGTACGCCGACAAGATGGCGGGGAACTCGCCCCAGAAGCCGGCGAGGCCGGGCAGGCCGAGTGACGCCATGGCGGCGAAGCCGAGGATCCAGCCGAGCCTCGGCGCCTGGATGAGCATGCCGGAGAGCCGCTTGATCTCGAGCGTGTGGTAGCGATGCTTGACCGACCCGGCGACGAAGAAGAGCATCCCGGTGATCAGGCCGTGGGCGACCATGCCGAACAGGGCGGCGTTGATCCCGAATTCGGTCAGCGTCGAGATGCCGAGCATGACGAAGCCCATGTGCGCCACCGACGAGAACGCGATCAGGCGCTTCATGTCGGTCTGGGCCAGGCAGCCGAGCGCGCCGTAGATGATGCCGATCACGGCGAGGATGCCGATCACCGGCGCCCAGGCGAGCGCACCTTCGGGCAGCATCGGCAACGCGATGCGCACGAAGCCGTACGTGCCGAGCTTCAGCAGGATCGCCGCCAGGATCACCGAACCCTGCGTGGGCGCCTGGGTGTGGGCGTCGGGGAGCCACGTGTGGAACGGGAACATCGGCACCTTGACGGCGAAGCCGAGGAACATGCCGGCGAAGATCCAGATCTGGACGTCGCGGTCGATGGCGGCGCCCGCCTCCACGAGGTGGGCGAAGCCGAAGCTGACGGCGTCGGTCTGGAAGAACAGCGCCAGGAAGGCGACGAGCATGAACGCCGAGCCGAACATCGTGTAGAGGAAGAACTTGAGCGAGGCGTACTTGCGCTGCTCGCCGCCCCACACGCCGATCATGAAGTACATCGGCAGCAGCACGACCTCGAAGAACACGAAGAACAGGATCAGGTCCTGGGCGACGAACGTGCCGGCCATGCCGGTCTGCAGCACGAGCATCAACATGTAGAACGCTTTGGGGTTGCCGGCGTCGGGCATGTTGTCCCAGGTGTAGATCATCACCAGGAACGTGACCGCCATCGACAGGATGTACAGCGGCAGGCTGATGCCGTCGAGGCCGATCGTGTAGTTCGAGTTGATCACGGGGATCCACTCGGCGTCGACGAAGAACTGCAGCTTCTCGGACTGGCCGTAGTCGAACGCGAACAGCGTCACGATGCCGATGGCGAGCGTGGCGCCGGCGGTGACGATGCCGACGAGCTTGTGGGTGTCCTCCTCGTTCTTCGGGATGAACATCATCACGAGGACGCCGACGAGCGGCAGGAAGACGCCGACGCTCAGCAGCCAGTTCTGATCGGTGAGAGTTTCCATGGTTCGCTTTCAGCTCACGTTGACGAGGACGAGGACGATGGCGCCGACGGTGGCGGCGCCGAAGAGGAGCGCCCCGTACTGGCTGATCTTGCCGGACTGGGTGGGCTGCAGGCCGTGACCGGCCTCGGACGCTGCCCACCCGGACCCGTTGACCGCACCGTCGACGACCTTCTGGTCGATGTTGTCGTAGACCCACTGGCCCGTCGCACGTGTGCCGGTGCCGACGGCGTCGACCGTCGCGTCGAGCACGTGCTGGTTGACCCAGTAGGCGGACTTCGAGATCGGATGGGCCACGGCGTGGACGATCCCGTTCTCGTACAGCTTGTCGAGGTAGTACTTGTTCTTCAGGAACAGAAAGCCACCGCGTAGCGCCGTGTTGCGTTCCGTGAGCCCGACGAGGCGCGGATCGCGACGCCCGTAGAAGGCGACACAGAACGCGATCGCGATCGCGTAGCCGGCGGCGACGATGCCGAGCGACAGCATGATCTTCCAGAACTTCGGCTCGGCGTGGCTGACGGCCGGGAAGAAGCAGACCGTTCCGGCTTCGGGTGCGGTGAACCCGCAGCCGGTCGTGGCGCCGCCCGCCTCGCCGCCCTCGGCGCTCGGCGTCACCGTCGGGGTCACGACGCCGACCGACTCGCCGGGGCCCGAGGCGATGGCCTCACCGGTCGAGATCGCCGTCGCCCGCGGCTCGACGTAGGTCTTGAGCAGCTCGACCTCCTCGCCGAACCGCGATGCCAACGGCGTCGGGTTGGCGAAACCGGCGGTGACGGCGAAGAACGCCAGGATGACGATCGGGATCAGGATCAACTTGCCCGACTCGTGCGGCTCGTCATGA
>JAWLFC010000027.1:0-25692 GCA_041685755.1 Ilumatobacteraceae bacterium | reverse complement strand
GGGCTCGGGGGCGCCGACGGAGACGTGCTCCATCTCGTGTTCCTCGCCGTGCGGGTCGTCGTGGCCGTGGCCGGCGGCGGCGCCACGGGGCTCACCGAAGAACGTGAGGTACGTGGCGCGGGTCATGTACATCGCCGTGAGCGCCGCACCGCCGAGGCCGACCCACATCAGCAACGTGTAGCCGTTGGCGCCGACGTTGTCGATGATCTCGTCCTTCGACCAGAACCCGGCGAACGGGAACACACCGGTCAGCGCGAGTGTCGAGACGATCCACGCCCAGAACGTGACCGGCATCTTCTTGCGCAGGCCGCCCATGTCCTTCTTCATGTCGAAGGAGTGGTGCGAGCCGGAGTGGCTGACGGAACCCGCGCACAGGAACAGGCAGCACTTGAAGAAGGCGTGGGTGAAGATGTGGAACACCGCCGGCAGCCAGGCGCCGGTGCCGAGGCCGAGCATCATGTAGCCGAGCTGCGACACGGTCGAGTAGGCGAGGACCTTCTTGATGTCGTCCTGGACGAAGGCGAGCAGGGCGGCGATCACGATGGTGATCGCCCCGATGACGGCGATGAACGACAGCCCGCCGGTTCCGATGTTGAAGCCCTCCCAGAACACCGGGTAGATCCGGGCCACGAGGAACACACCGGCGACGACCATCGTCGAGGAGTGCAACAGCGATGACACCGGGGTCGGACCGGCCATGGCGTCGGGCAGCCAGGTGTGCAGCGGGAACTGGCCCGACTTGCCGATGCAGGCGATGAACAGTGCGATCGCTCCCCAGAGCAGGAACTGGCTGTTGGCCTCGCCCGACAGCGCCCACGCCTGGATCGCGGCGATGTTGAAGCCGTTGGAGTCGAGGTTGTCGACGGCCCACTGGTTGGCGCCGAAGAAGATGATGGCGGTGCCGACGAGCAGGCCGACGTCGCCGACGCGCACGGTGAAGAACGCCTTCAGCGCGGCACGACTGTTGGCCTCCTCTTCCCACCAGTGCCCGATCAGCATGAACGAGGTCAGGCCCATGATCTCCCAGCCGAGGATCAGCTGGACCATGTTCTCGGACATGACCATGATCAACATGCCGCCGGAGAACAGCGTCATCGCCGCGAAGAAATGGGTGTAGCGGCGGTCGTCGCGCACGTAGTCGACACTGAAGACCATCACCAGCAGTGTGATGAAGGCGACCAGCGCGATGAGCAGGATGGCGAGGCCGTCGATGCTGGAGCCGATGCCGAACTCGAGCCCCGAGTTCTGCCACCACACCCAGGTGGTGACCACCGGCGTGATGAACGGTTTCGCCTCGCCCTCGGCTGCCTGGGGCAGCGTCCGACCGAAGGCCTGGAGCAGGCCGGCGGCGTCGGCACCGGACTCCTTGGCCGAGTCGGTGCGCTGGATCCACTGGATGGCGCCGCCGACGGCGACGGTGAGCGTGACGGCCATCGACCCGAGTGCGACCTCGGCGCCCTTCATCGGCAGGCGCCTTCCGAACAGGATGATGACGGCGAACCCGAGCACCGGGATCAGGCCGGCGAGCCAGGCGTTCTCCAGGAACCAGCCCGAGCTCAGTTCGAGTGCTTCTGCAGCCAACATGTCAGCCCTTCATCTCGGAGAGTTCGTCGAGGGCGATCGACTTGCGGTTGCGGTAGATCATCAGCACCATCGCCAGGCCGACGCCGACCTCGGCGGCGGCGATCGCGATGACGAACAGCGCGAACACCTGGCCGTCGACGGCACCGTTGATCAGCGAGAAGGCGACGAGGTTCAAGGTGACGGCGTTGAGGATCAGCTCGATCGACATCAGCACCATCACGGCGTTGCGTCGGGCGATGACCCCGTACACCCCGATGCAGAACAGCGCCGCGGCGAGCAGGAGGAAGTTGACGGCGAGCATCGATCAATCCTTGCGAGCCAGGACGATGGCGCCGATGGCGGCGGCGAGCAGGACGAACGACACGGCGAGGAACGGCACGAGGTAGATCGACAGGAACTGATCGCTCAACAGCACCGTCGGCGTGGGGGGGCCATCGGCGATGATGTCGTCGCCGAACGCGTCGAGGATCACCCAGGCCATGAGCCCGAACAACACCAGTCCGACCGGGATCCCGAGCGCCCATCCCTTGTTGTTGAGCCCGGCCTCCTTGCCGATCTGGGCCCGCGTCAACATGATGCCGAACAGGAACAGCACCATGACCGCGCCGATGTAGACGAGGATCTGCGACGCGGCGACGAACTCGGCGCTGGCGAGGATGTACTGCGCAGCGACACCCGACAGCACCATCACCAGCCAGAGGGCCGCGTGCACGACGTTCTTCGAGGTCACCACGCTCAACGCCGCGAAGATCATCATCGCGGCGATGATGCCGAACGCGACGTTCTGGGCGACGTTGACGTCGTCCGCGGCCAGGATCAGCGCGCTCACTTCTTCTGGGCTCCCGCTTCGAGCGCCGGCGCCTCGGGGACGGTCTCCATCCACTCGCCGAGCTTCTCCTTGTCGTGGAGCAGATCGGCGATCTTCGGCTCGGAGTACTCGTACTCGGGGCTCCAGAAGAGCGCGTCGAACGGGCACACCTCGACACAGATGCCGCAGTACATGCACAGGGCGTAGTCGATGTCGAAGCGGTCGAGATGGTTGACCTGGCGCGGCTTGCCGCCGGCGCGACGCGGCGGAGCGAGCTGCTTGTGGCCCTCGATGTAGATGCACCAGTCGGGGCACGAACGCGCGCACAGCATGCAGGCGGTGCAGTTGCCCTCGTGGAGCGCGATGACGCCGCGAGCGCGGATCGGCGGCGCCTCCTTCTCGTGGGGGTACTGCACGGTGTTGGCACCGTCGACGACGGTGTCCTTGAGGATCCCCAGCGTGACGCCGAGACCCTTGAACAATCCGGGAACCTTGGGCTTGTCGGGCATCAGAAGATCACCTTCAGAATGGCGGTGGCGGCGGTGTTGGCGAGTGCCAGGGGGATCAGCACCTTCCAGGCGAAGGTCTGCAGCTGATCCTCCCGGAACCGGGGGAAGCTGAAGCGGACCCACATGATGATGAAGGTCAACACCAGCATCTTGGTGAGCATGATCACCGGGCCGGCGATGTTCATCCAGTTGCTGACCTCGTCGAGGTTGTCCCAACCGAACCAGGTGAACGGGACGCCCCAACCGCCGAGGAACAGCACCGAGGCGATGAACGCGAAGACGCCGGCCGTGGCGAACTCGGCGATGAAGAAGATGAGGAACCGGAAGCCGGAGTACTCGGTCATGTAGCCCGACACGAGTTCGGACTCGGCGATCGGCATGTCGAACGGCGCCTGGGTGAGTTCGGCCTGCACGGCGATCATGAAGATCACGAACCCGACGAACTGGGTCAGGATGAACGGGTTGCCGATGCCGCCGAAGCCGAAGATCTCGCCGGTGTTCTGCGCGACGGTGATGTCCTGCAGGTTCATCGAACCGGCCTGGATGACCACACCCAGTGTGGCGAGCACGAGCGGGAGCTCGTAGGCGATCAACTGGCCAGCCGCGCGCAGGCCACCGAGCAGCGAGTACTTGTTGGCGCTCGCCCAACCGGCGATGAGGATGCCGAGCACGCTGATCGACGACACCGCGAGGCCGAAGAACACCCCGACCGCGAAGTTGGTGAAGTAGGCGTCAGGACCGAACGGGACGATGACGACGAGCAGGAACGTCGACAACAGCACCACGAGCGGTGCCATCTTGAAGATGCGTTCGTCGGCGGCCTCGGGCGCGAGGTCCTCCTTCTGCATCCACTTGCCGACCTCGGCGACGAGCTGCAGCGAGCCGTACGGGCCGGCCTCCATCGGGCCGAGGCGGCTCTGCATGAACGACATCATCTTGAACAAGAAGAGATAGACGATCGTGCCGGCGGGCAGCAGCACGGCGACGAGGCCACCGAGCACGCGCAGCAACGACTGCCCCCAGTAGGGGATTTCGATGGCGAGCTGGATCATCGATCGATGTCACCCAGGATGAAGTACAGGCTGGCGAGGATCGTGATGATGTCGGGGACGTAGACGCCCTTCAGCGCCCAGGGCACGATCGAGATGTTGTTGAAGCTCGCCGAGCGGATCTTGACCCGGAAGGGGCCGAGGTCACCCTTCGAGACGACGTAGTAACCCATCTCGCCGAGCGGGTTCTCCGTCGACACCCACGCCTCACCCTCGGGCACCTTGATGATGCGCGGCACCTTGGTCATGATCGGGCCGGCGGGGATCTGGTCGAGGAGCTGCTCGACGATCTTGCACGACTCGCGAGTCTCCTGCAGGCGCACCCAGCAGCGAGCGAAGCTGTCACCGTCGGGGTGTGTCCAGACCTTCCAGTCGGCCTTGTCCCACGCCATCGGCAGCTGCTGGTCGCGCCGCAGGTCGAAGTCGACGCCGCTGGCGCGCAGGTTGGCGCCCGACAGCCCGTAGCTCTTCGCCACCTCGGCGGGGATGATCCCGACGCCGCGCATGCGGCTCTGGAAGATCTCGTTGCCGAACAGCAGGTCCTCGATGATGTCGCAGAACTCGCGCAGCTTGACCATCACCTGGCGGGTCTCGTCGATCCAGCCGGCGGGCAGGTCGTCCTTGAGGCCACCGATGCGGTCGAAGTTGGGGTGGAACCGTCCGCCGGTCGCGCCCTCGATCAGGTTGAGGACGTACTCGCGGTCGCGGAACGCGATGAAGACCGGCGTGATCGCACCCATCTGCACGCCGAGGTCGCCGAGGAACAGCGACACGTTGGCGATGCGCGACAGCTCGAACAGGATCGTGCGGATCACCTGGGCGCGCGGCGGCGCCTCGATCTCCATCAGCTTCTCGGCGGCCAGGATGAACGGCACCTCGTTGGCGAAGCTGCCGAGCCAGTCGATGCGGTTGACCAGGGTCGTGACCTGGGGGAACGTGCGGACCTCGGTGAGCTTCTCGTAGCCGCGGTGCATGTAGCCCGCGGACGGTTCGGCCCAGATGACCTGCTCACCGTCGAGCCGGGCGATGATGCGCAACGTGCCGTGGGTGGCCGGGTGCTGGGGCCCGATGTTGAGGGTCATGCCCTCGGTCTCGAGCTCGACGTTGAGACGGGCGTCGGCGGCCTGGCTCGCGATGTAGCTCAGCTGCTGACGATCCGAGAGGGTGGTCATGTGTCAGCCTCCGGTTCGTCCTCGGTGGGCATCGGTTCGACGTCGACGATGCCGGGCCAGGGCTTGATCATGCGGGCGAGCAAGGGGAAGTCCTTGCGCAGCGGGAAGCCCTCGAAGTCGGTCGGGAGATACATGTTGCGCAGATCGGGATGACCGTTGAAGCCGATGCCGAACATCTCGTGGCACTCGCGCTCGTGCCAGTTGGCCCCCGAGAACACCGTGGTCCAGGAGTCGACGACGGGGTGATCGTCGGGCACGTCGGCCTTGATCGTGATGCCGACGTGGCGGTCGAGATCGACGAGACGGGCGAACACCTGCAGGCGGGTCTCGCCGCCGGTGACGCCCTGGCGGATCTCGGTGTCGGGCTCGACCGGCTCGGCGGTGGGGTCCTCTTCCCCCTTGCCGTAGGGCGACGGCATCCAGTCGATGCCCGACAGGAAGCAGAAGTAGGTGAACCCGGCGTCGTGGAGCGCCTCGGCGGTCGAGCGCCACGCGTCGGTGGCGACTCGCACCCAGAGGTCGTCGTTGGGCGAGAGGTGGGTGTCGACGAGCGCGTCGCCGATGCGGCGACGGAGGTCGTCGACGATCCCCTCACGCAGCCCGTCGCCCGGCAGAGCCGGTGTCTCCTCGGCGACGGTGCCGGCCTCACCGCCGGTCTGGTCACTCAATGGGTCCACCGCCCACGACGATCGGCTCGCGCTCGGGCTGGGCCGCCACGGCGGCCGGAGCAGCAGCGACGCGCTCTCGTTCCCGGGTTGCCTGCTGCGTGGTGAACTCGTCGCCGCGCCACTTCGCAGCCATGTCCTCGTTCTTGATGCGCTGCTGGAGCAGGACGACGCCTTCGAGCAGGGCCTCGGGCCGCGGTGGACAGCCGGGGACGTAGACGTCGATCGGGATGATCTGGTCGACGCCCTTGGTGACCGAGTAGCTGTCCCAGTACGGCCCGCCGCAGTTGGCGCACGAACCCATCGAGATCGCGTACTTCGGCTCGGGCATCTGTTCCCAGAGGCGCCGGATCGCCGGTGCCATCTTGTCGGTCACCGTGCCCGAGATGCACACGAAGTCGGCCTGGCGGGGGCTCGCGGGCAGTGGGATCACACCGAGGCGCATCACGTCGTAGCGCGGCGAACCGAACGCCGCGCCCATCTCGATGGCGCAGCAGGCGAGGCCCCACTGGTACACCCACAGCGAGTACGACCGGCTCATGTTGAACAGCTTCGTGAGCGGTGCGGGCATCCGGCCCTTGTCGACGAGACCCATGTCAGCAGCTTCCTCCGTACGTTGGACCCGGCATGGTCATGCTCACCGTCATACCCATCGTCACACCCATCGTCACACCCACCGCAGGAGCCCGCGCTTCCACGCGTAGACGAGCCCGTCGAGCAACAGCACGATGAACGCGAGCATGGCGACGAGGCCGAAGGTGCCGTAACGCTCGACGTTGGCCGCCCACGGAAAGAGGAACACGGCTTCGACGTCGAAGATGACGAAGAGCAGGGCGAACACGTAGTAGCGGATCTGGCTCTGCGACCAGCCCATGCCGACCGGATCGACGCCCGATTCGTAGGCGATGCCCTTGTCGTAGTTGGGCCGTGAGGGGCGAACGAGGGCCGCCAGGCCGAGCAGGATCCCGCCGATCGCCAAGGCGGCGGCGCCGAACCAGACGACGGTCAAGTAATCGCGCAGGAACTCCGACATCGGGTCGAGAACTTATCAGGGGCCGGGAAATCCCACCCAAATGTGGGTCCGGCCCCTGAAATCGTCCGAATGCCTCAGGCGGTCGACGCCGTCGTCGCGGCCCGTTGCGGGCCGAGCACCATCCAGAGCCCACCGGCGAGTGCGGCGCCGATCGCCGGGAAGACGATGAACGCCCACACCTGACCGAGCGCCCAGTCACCCTGGAAGACGGCGGTGCCGAGCGAACGGGCGGGGTTGACCGAGGTGTTGGACACCGGGATCGAGATCATGTGGACGAGCGCGAGGCCGAACCCGGCAGCGAGCGGGCCGAAGCCCTTGGGGACGCCCTCCTCGTCGGTGGTGCCCAACACGATCAGCACGAAGATGGCGGTGACGACGATCTCGATGATCGCGACCGACAGCAGGTCGAAACCGCCCGGCGAGTGGTCACCGAAGCCGTTCGACGCGAATCCTGCGTCCTGGGCGGCCGACAGGTAGCCGTCGGTGCCGGAGAGGATCAACGCGATGATGCCGGCGCCGATGATGCCGCCGACGAACTGGGCGATGAAGTACGGCGCCGCCTTGGCAGCGTCGATCTTCTTGGTGACCAGCATGCCGATGGTGACGGCGGGGTTGATGTGGCAGCCGGAGATCCGACCGATCAGGTAGGCCATCGTGAGCAGGCTGAGCCCGAACGCGAGCGACACGCCGAGGACCCCGACGTTGAGCCCCTCGTTGAATCCGCCGGTGGCGAAGATCGCCGTGCCGGGGCCGCCGATCACCAGCGCTGCCGTTCCGAACGCCTCGGCGATCGGGATCCGTACGTTGTCGTCCATGGGGGTGTCCTCTCGTGCATCGATTGCGCCGCGACGGACGCCGCCACGGTCGTCCAGATCGTATGACACCGGCATCGGCCGCGAGCGTGACCCGGCGACACCGGTACGGTCACCGCCGATGACCGGCCGCAGAGGACTGTTCGCGCTGATCCTGGCGATCACCGGCACCGGGATCATGGGCAACACCCTGCTCGCCCCGGCGATCCCGGACATCCTCGACGAGTTCGGCGTCGGCGACAGCGGCGCCGGGCTGCTGATCGCGGCGACGTCGTTCCCGGGCATCTTCATGGCGCCGATCATGGGAGTGCTCGCCGACCGCTTCGGGCGCCGCCGGGTGCTCGTGCCGTGCCTCGCCACGTTCGGTGTGTTCGGGATCGGTGCCGCCCTCGCACCGAGCTTCGCGCTGCTGCTCGTGGCCCGGTTCGGGATGGGCATCGGCGCCGCTGGGCTGATCAACCTCGCCGTCGTGCTGATCGGCGACCACTGGAGTTCGCTCGAGCGCACCCACCTCATCGGCCGCAACGCCGCGTTCCTCACGGTGTGCCTCGCGCTGATGCCACCGATCGGCGGCGTGCTGGCCGACCTCGGCAGCTGGCGGCTGGCGCTCGCCCCCTACGGCCTCGGACTCGTCACCGCCGCCGTGGCGTGGCGTCTGCTCCCGCCGGACCGGCCGGACGAGAACGTGTCGGTGCGCGAGCAGTTGGGCGGCCTCGGCGACGTGGTGCGTCGGCCCGCGGTGGTCGTGGTCCTCGCCGGTGGGGCTGCAACGTTCGTGATGATCTTCGGGGTCTTCCTGTCGACGCTGCCGATCCATCTCGAGAACGAGTTCGGGTACGGCGCCTCGCTCCGCGGGCTGTTCATCGCACTCCCGGCGATCACCTCGACCCTCGTGGCGTTCAACCTGCAGCGAGTCCGCGAACGGATCGACGCCCGGCGGCTGCTCGTCGTCAGCGCCGTCGGTTTCGCCATCGGGTTCGCGCTGATCGGCGCGTCGACGAGCGTCGCGCTCGTGATGATCGGCTGCGCGATCTACGGCCTCGGCGAGGGCGCGTTGATCCCGACGCTCCAGGATCAGGCCGTCGAGCTCTCACCACCGGAACACCGCGGTGCGGTGGTTGCGGTGTACGTCGGTGCCGCCCGCCTCGGTCAGACGGTCGGGCCGCTCGGCGCCGCGGCGCTGTTCGGCGCCACGTCGACCTTCGTGGCCCTCGAGGTCGGCGCCGTGCTGTCCCTCGGCCTCGCCGCCCTCTTCGCCCTCGGCACCCGCCGCCCGGTTACAGCGGGGGTCTGACCCCCGGCGTACTCGTTACAGCGGGGGTCTGACCCCCGGCGTGATCAGGAGTCGAGGACGGGGGCGAGGTGCTGTTCGGCCTCCTCGATCGTCCAGCCCTTGCGCTCGGCGTACGAGGCGAGCTGATCGCGTTTGATCTTGCCGACACCGAAGTACTTCGCCTCGGGGTGGGCGAAGTAGAGCCCCGACACCGACGACCCGGGCCACATCGCGAACGACTCGGTCAGCTCGACGCCGACTGCGCCAGGGGCATCGAGCAGGTCGAACAGCGTCGCTTTCTCGGTGTGGTCGGGCTGGCTCGGGTAACCCGGCGCGGGGCGGATCCCCTGGAAGCGCTCCTTCAGCAGCTCGTCCGGCGTGAACGTCTCGTCGCTCGCGTAGCCCCAGAGCTCGGTGCGAACCCGCTCGTGCATGCGCTCGGCGAACGCCTCGGCAATGCGGTCGGCGAGGGCCTTGAGCAGGATCGAGGAGTAGTCGTCGTTGTCGGCCTCGAACCGCTCGGCGATCTCGATCTCCTCGGGTCCCGCGGTGACGACGAATCCGCCGACCCAGTCGGCGGTGCCCGCCGGGGCGACGAAGTCGGACAGGCTGAGGTTCGGTCGGCCGTCGGTCTTGGTCGCCTGTTGACGGATGCCGTGCAGGCGCGCCCGCTCGGTCGCTCGGGACTCGTCGGCGTAGACGACGATGTCGTCGCCGTCGGCCTGCGCCGGCCAGAACCCCACGACGGCCTTCGGGCGGAACCACCGGTCGGCCACGATCTTGTCGAGCATCGCCAGCGCGTCGTCGTACAGGGGTCGGGCGGCGTCGGCGAACTCGGGGTCGGTGAGCACCTCGGGGAACTTCGAGCGGATGCCCCAGGTGCGGAAGAACGGCGTCCAGTCGATGTACGGCACGAGCTCGGCGACGTCGTAGTCGTCGAACACCCGGGTCCCGACGAACGTGGGCTCGTACACCGTGGTCGCGTCGAAGGTGGGCTGCAGCCGGTTGGCGCGGGCGACGTCGAGCGACACCCGGTCGCGTTCGACGGTGGCGCGGGCGTGGGAGGCGACGACGCGCTCGTAGTCGGTGCGCAGCTCGTCGAGGAATCCCTCGCGCTGCGTGGTCGACAGCAGGCTCGAGATCACGCCCGAGGCGCGGCTGGCGTCGCCGACGTGGACGACCGGGCCGTGGTAGGCGGGGTCGATCTTGAGGCTCGTGTGCAGGCGGCTGGTGGTGGCGCCACCGATCAGCAGCGGGACCTCGAAGCCGAGACGTTCCATCTCCCCGGCGACACGCACCATCTCGTCGAGCGACGGGGTGATCAGGCCGGACAGACCGATGACGTCGACGTCGCGTTCCTTCGCGGTGTCGAGGATCGTCTGTGACGGCACCATCACGCCCAGGTCGATCACCTCGTAGTTCGAGCAGCCGAGCACGACGCCGACGATGTTCTTGCCGATGTCGTGGACGTCACCCTTCACCGTGGCGAGCAGCACCGTGCCCGCCTTGGAGGCGGCGCCGTCTTCGCCCTCGGCCTCGATGAACGGCGTGAGGTAGGCGACGGCCTGCTTCATGACGCGGGCCGACTTGACCACCTGCGGGAGGAACATCTTGCCGGCGCCGAACAGGTCGCCGACGGTGTTCATGCCGGCCATCAGCGGCCCTTCGATCACGTCGACGGCGCGGTCGGCGGCGGCGCGTGCCTCTTCGACGTCGGCTTCGATGAAGACGGTGATGCCGTTGACGAGCGCGTGGTCGATGCGCCGGTCGACGTCCCACGAGCGCCACTCCTGCACGGCCGGGTCGACGGCATCGGAGCCGTCACCGGCGAAACGGGCGGCGGCGTCGAGGAGCCGTTCGGTCGCGTCGGGCCGGCGGGCGAGCACGACGTCCTCGCACAGCTCGCGCAGCTCGGGATCGATCTGGTCGTACACGGCGAGCTGGCCGGCGTTGACGATGCCCATCCGCATGCCCGCCTCGACGGCGCGCAGCAGGAACACCGAGTGCATCGCTTCGCGGACCGGCTCGTTGCCGCGGAACGAGAACGACAGGTTCGAGACACCGCCGGAGATGTTGACGTACGCCAGCTCGTCGGTGATCTGCTCGGTGGCCTCGATGAAGTCGAGGCCGTACCGGTTGTGTTCCTCGATGCCGGTGGCGACGGCGAAGATGTTGGGGTCGATGATGATGTCCTCGGGCGGGAACCCGACCTCGTCGACGAGCAGGTGGTAGGCCCGGCGGGCGATGTCGACCTTGCGGTCGACGGTGTCGGCCTGGCCGATCTCGTCGAAGGCCATGACGATCACGGCGGCGCCGTAGTCGAGGCACGTGCGGGCCTGGGCGAGGAACGCCTCCTCGCCCTCCTTCATCGAGATCGAGTTGACGATCGGCTTGCCCTGCACGCACTGCAGACCCGCCTCGATCACCTCGAACTTCGAGGAGTCGATCATGATCGGCACCTTGGCGATGTCGGGCTCCGACGCGATCAGGTTGAGGAACGTCGTCATCGCCTCGACACCGTCGATCAGGCCGTCGTCCATGTTGACGTCGATGATCTGGGCACCGTTCTCGACCTGCTGCAGGGCGACGGCGAGCGCCTCGCCGTACTCGTTGTCCTTGATCAGGCGGCGGAACTTCGCCGAGCCGGTGATGTTCGTGCGCTCGCCGACGTTGACGAACGGGATGTCGTCGGTGAGCGCGAAGGGCTCGAGCCCCGACAGCTCCAGCCGCGGCTCGCGGGTGGGCACGGCGCGGGGAGCGGCGCCGTCGACGGCGCGGGCGATCGCCTCGATGTGCGCCGGCGTCGTGCCACAGCAGCCGCCGACGACGTTGAGGAGGCCGGCCTCGGCGAACTCGCCGACGAACGCCGCAGTCTGTTCGGGGGTCTCGTCGTAGCCGCCGAGCTCGTTGGGGAGCCCGGCGTTGGGATACGCGCAGATCAGCGTGTCGGCGACGGTGGCCAGCTCGACGAGGTGGGGGCGCAGCTCCTCGGCGCCGAGGGCGCAGTTGAGGCCCACGGTGAGCGGCTGGGCGTGGCGGATCGACTGCCAGAACGCCGAGGGGGTCTGGCCCGACAGCGTGCGGCCGGAGCGGTCGGTGATCGTGCCGGAGATCATCAGCGGCAGCTGCGTGTCGAGCGCGTGCATCGCCCGGCGGCCGGCGACGATCGCCGCCTTGGCGTTGAGCGTGTCGAAGATCGTCTCGATCAGGATCGTGTCGACGCCGCCGCGGATCAGCGCCTCGATCTGCTCCTGGTAGGCGTCGGCGAGGGCGCCGAACGTGATCGCCCGGTAGCCGGGGTCCTCGACCTTCGGCGACAGCGACAGCGTCATGTTCGTGGGTCCGACCGCGCCCGCCACGAACCGGCGACGACCGTCGCGGCCGTGTGCCTCCTCGGCGGCCTCACGGGCGAGCCGGGCGGCGACCTCGTTGAGTTCGACGACGACGTCGACGGCCTCGTAGTCGCCCTGGGACACACGGTTGGCGGAGAACGTGTTGGTCTCGACGATGTCGGCTCCCGCCAGCAGGTAGCGCAGGTGGATGTCGCGCATCGCGTCGGGCTGGGTGAGGGTCAGCAGTTCGTTGTTGCCCGACAGGTCGCAGCCGTGGTCGCAGAACCGGTCGCCGCGGAACTCGTCGTCGCTGAGCCCGAGGCCCTGGATCTCGGTGCCCATCGCGCCGTCGAGCACGACGATGCGCTCCCGGGCGAGTTCGGCGAGCGGATGGTCGCGGTACGGATGGTCGTGGCGCAGGAAGCCGGTCATGCGACGTCTCTCTCGGGATGGTCGTTGCTGGGTGAACGGTCGTTGTCGTTCGGACGGTCGGAGTGGACAGCGGCGGGCGGGCGGCGATCGCGGCCGAGCCAGATCGTGACGGTGAGACCGTCGTCGGCGGCGGGCGGCTCGACGTCGACGATCGCCGGGCAGTCGAGGCCGGCCTGGTCGAACCAGTCGCGCAGCTGGTCGTGGGCGAAGCCGAGCCGCCGGTGGGCGGCGGAGCGGAGGAAGTCGTGGCGGTGGGGCGCGAGGTCGACCACGACGAGGCGGCCGCCGGGGGCCACGAGTCGGGCGGCCTCGGCGATCGCCCGGCCGGGATCGTCGAGGTAGTGGAGCACCTGGTGCACGATCACGAGGTCGAACGACGACCGTTCGAGCGGCGGGCTGTAGACATCGCCCTGACGCAGCTCCCAGTTGCGCCGTTCACCGCGTTCGGAGCCGGCGCGTTCGAGGTCGCCGCGTTCGAGGTTGGCGCGAGCGACCGACAGCATCGAATGGCTGGCGTCGAGGCCGACGGCGCGCTCGGCGCGCTCGGCGAGCAGTTGCAGCATCCGGCCGGTGCCGGTACCGAGGTCGAGCACGTGCCCGAGCGGGGCATCGCCGATCGCGTCGAGCACCGCCGTTTCGACGGTGCCGGCATCGGCGTGGAGCGACCGCTCCTCGTCCCAGATCGGAGCGATCTGCTCGAAGTACTCTCGCGCCGCATCCGCCCGCCGGCGCCGCACGATGTCGAGGCGGGCGAAGTCGGCGGAGATGGTCCCGTCGGTGTGGGCGACCGGGTCGATCGACGCGTCGACGAGTCGCCGGATGACGACGTCGTCGACCAGGCCGAAGAACGCCCACGTGCCCTCGCGGTGTTTGGCGACGACGCCGGCGTCGACGAGGAGCTTGAGGTGGCGAGAGACACGAGGTTGGGACTGGCCGAGGATCTCGGTGAGGTCGGTGACGGTGAGTTCGCCGTGGCGGAGCACGGCGACGATGCGCAACCGGGTCGCCTCGGCGATCGCCTTGAGGGCGTCGAGCGTCGCCGTCAGGTCGCGAGCGGATCCGTTCTCGGGCACCCGATGACTATATAAAGACATCTGCATGTCTGCAAGCGTCAGGTCGCCCGGTGCCGGGGAACGGCAGGGGCGTCATCCGGCTCGGGCGAGCCCGCCCACACGAGCAGGGCGAGCCCGACGAGGCCGAAAACCAGCGACCCGACGACCATCGGGGTCACCGTGTCGTCGATCCGGGCGTCGATCGTCGCCGCCAGCAGTGCTCCGCCACCGAGCGAGACCACGCCGAGCACGGCCGACGCCGTGCCCGCCAGCGCACCCATCGGCTCGAGAGCCAACGTGTAGCACAGCGGGGTGAGCAGCGTGCCCAACGCGTTGACGACCGCAGCCCAGGCGAAGAACGTCCAGATCGACGGCACGCCACCGGCGCCGAACGTGACCACGGTGCCGACGACGCTCGCTGCGACGAAAGCGATCGAGATACCGATCGCGAGCGGGCGTGACCCGAACCGGTCGATCATCCGCCCGTTGGCGAGCAGGGCCGCCGCCATCACGATGCCGGACGCCGCGAACCAGAAGGCGAACTGCGACCCGCGGTCGTAGATGTCGTCGATGATCGGCTGGGCGCTGCCGAGCCAGACGAAGAACGCCGCGCTGACGAACGTCTGGGCGCCGATGTGTCCGATCGTCGCCCGCGTCGTCACGACGAGGCGGAGTGCGTCGGCGAGCGGCCGCAGCTCGAGCGGTCGTCGTGCTGCCGGATCGAGGGTCTCGCCGAACCGCCACGCCCACGCGAACGCGATCGCCGCCGCCACGAGCGACGCCGCGAACACGCCCTGCCACGGGGCGACGAGCAGGATGCCGGCGCCGATGATCGGCACGAAGATCGGTCCGAGCAGGAACGCCGCGGTGACGATCGTGATGATCCGCGCCATCCGGTCGCCCTCGTACAGGTCGCGGGCGATCGCCTGGCGGAGCACGAACGGGGCCGCGGCACCGAAGCCCCACAGCAGCCGCCCGGCGAGGAGGACCTCGAGGTTCGGCGCGACGAGGGCGAGCACGACGCCGAGCGAGTAGAGCCCGATACCGAACAGCATCGTCGTGCGGCGACCGAAGCGGTCGGAGGCGACGCCGTAGACGAGCTGGCCGATCGCCATCCCGACGATGTAGACGGTGCCGATCACCCCGACGCTCACGCCTCGGTCGGACAGACCGAACGCGGTGTCGAGTTCGTCGAAGGCGGGCAGTGAGATGTCGACGCCGACCGCCAGGAGGATCCCGAGATACGCGAGGTAGGCGATCACGGTGGTGTCGGACCGCGGGCGATCCAGCGGTGTGGTGGTCGCCGTCATCGTCGAGCGAGGCTACGGCCCGGCG
Source organism: Ilumatobacteraceae bacterium (assembly GCA_041685755.1). Classification (GTDB taxonomy): domain Bacteria; phylum Actinomycetota; class Acidimicrobiia; order Acidimicrobiales; family Ilumatobacteraceae; genus Sva-07. The sequence goes on along the minus strand of JAWLFC010000027.1, from coordinate 10,636 downwards.
TTACGCCGGGGGTCTGACCCCTGGAGTAACAGGTACGGTGGCGGGCATGGCAGCGGTGTTCCATCTCGGGTTGACGGCCGACATGTTGCAGGGGGCGACCGTGGCGATCGTGCCGGGCGACCCGGGACGGGTCGAGCGGATCGCGGCGACGATGGACCGCTCGGAGTTCCTCGCCGCCCACCGCGAGTTCACGTCGTACCTCGGCTGGCTCGGCGACCGCCCGGTCGTCGTGTGCTCGTCGGGCATCGGAGGGCCGTCGACGTCGATCGCCGTCGAGGAGTTGGCGCAGCTCGGCGTGCGCACGTTCCTGCGCGTCGGTACGACCGGCGGCATCCAGCCGCACCTGGAGCAGGGTGACGTGATCGTGACGACGGGCGCGGTCCGTCTCGACGGGGCGAGCCTGCACTTCGCGCCGATGGAGTTCCCGGCGGTCGCCGACTTCGGCTGCACGACGGCGCTCGTCGATGCGGCGACGGCGCTCGGCATCGAGCCGCGCGTGGGGATCACGGCGTCGTCGGACACGTTCTACCCCGGCCAGGAGCGCTACGACACCTACTCGGGTCGGGTCACCCGCCGGTTCCGGGGGAGCCTGGAGGACTGGCAGTCGATGGGCGTGCTCAACTACGAGATGGAAGCGGCGACGCTGTTCACGATGTGCGCCAGCCAAGGTCTGCGGGCGGGATGCGTCGCCGGGGTGCTGGTCAACCGCACGCAGGCCGAGACACCGAGCGAGGAGACCGCTCAGCGGATCGAGTCGACGACGGTGTCGGTGGTGGTCGAAGCCGCCCGCCGGCTGATCGACTGACCGGTCAGCGGTCGCCGGCGGCGACGCCGTTGGCGGCGATGAACGCCCGGTAGACGTCGAGCATCGACTGCTTCTGGTTCTCGGTGAGACGGTCGTCGGTGGCGATCGCCGACTCGGTGGAGGGCGCCGGGACCGCCTCGTCATGACGGCCCAGGTAGCCGAGCAGCTTGTCGGAGGGGACGTTGAGCGCCTGGGCGAGCCCGTTGAGGACCCGCACCGACGGTTCGTGCAGGCCGCGCTCGAGTTGGCTGAGGTACGCGTCGGAGAGGTCGGCGAGACGGGCCAGCTCGCGCTGGGACAGGTCGGCGATGCGGCGCTGGCTGCGGATGAACTCCCCCAGCGCGGTCACGCCGCGGGCGGGACGTTCCTCGGCGTTGTCGGCCATCGGTGTCAGCCTACGACGACGGAACCGCCGCACCGGGTGGTGCGGCGGCGCCCTCGTTGCGATGTCACGCCGAGGCGCTGGCCTTCTTCGCAGTGGCCTTCTTCGCGGTGGACCTCGTGGCGGTGGACTTCTTCGCGGTGTTCTTCTTGGCGGTGCGCGGCTTCGCCGTGGCCGTCTTCGCTGCCGTCGTGCGGGCGCTCGCCTTCGCGGCCGTGGCCGTCGTCGCCCGCTCGGCGCCGAGCATCTCGACGACGCGCTGGTTCAGGTCGCGGTTGAGCGACACGGCGCGCTCGACGAACTCGAGGTAGCGATCGCCGGCGACCGCGGGTGTCGGCAGCCGGTCGGCGAAGGGCAGCTCGACGCGCTCGTTGACGCGGTCGGCGGTGCTGACGGCGACGTCGACGACACGACGATTCGTGTCGAGGACGGCGTCGAGCACCTTGTCGCTCGTCGTGGTGAAGCCGTCGGTGACCTCGCTGATGTCGAACGTGAAGTCGACGTCGGTGTCGAGTTTGCGGACGTTGCTGGTCGCGGTGTCGGCGAACCGGTTGAACTGGGTGGTGATCTGCTCGAACATGTCGTGCTCCTGTACGTGGGGTCGGCGGCCTGTTTGACCTACCGTTGCAATGCGTACTTTACCACGCATTCCCTGGAATGCAACGTACTTGCGTGAGATATCTCGCACCGCGAGCGGTGTCGTCATCCGCCGTGACGACGCTGACGTAACGTGACGGCGTGGCAGTCAGTCGTGGGCAGTGCGGTGCGCGCCGAACGTGGTGGTGTTGGACCGCCGTGCTCTCGGTGGCGCTGCTCGTCGCCTGCGGCGACGACGACCCGCCCGCGAGCGACGTGGGCCAGGCCGGCGCGCTGACGGCGCTCGTCGAGTGGGAGGCGGGTGAACAGGAGCCCGTGTTCGACGACGCCGGCGAGCCACAGCTCCCGGTGATCTACATCGCCCCCGCCCAGGGCGGCACGATCGCCGTGGGTGTGCAGGCCGACGTCGCCGCCGCCACCGTCGATCTCGCCACCGTCCGCTTCGCCGACGAGGCAACCGAGGCGTTCAACGACGACCTCGAGGGCCGACCGGTCATCGACGACGGGTCGATGCTGCTCGTCGGCGAATTCCCCGAGCCGGCGCCCGTCGTGGTCGTCGATCTGCTGCGTTACACGGCCGCCGAGAGCTCCCAAGCGTTCCTGGTCGAGATCACCGCCGACGGCGGGTCGGCCATCGGACCCGCGATGGTCACGTCGGTGATGCAGCCGTGAGCAGACCCTCCGCGAGCTTCAGGGCCCGCACGGCATCGGCTTCGCGCACGACGTGGGCCGTGTCGATCGCCCGCCGCCGCAGCTCGTCGAGCTGACATCGCTCGGGCGTGTCGACGGCGTCACCGACGACGCTCTGGGCCAGGTCGACCGCCGCCGACGCGTCGACGATGGCGACGCGCAACGATCCCGCCTCCCAGGCCTGGTGCGCCATCGCGAACCGGGCGTGGGCACCGCCGAGGTGCTCGTCGGGCGGCCCCTCGAAGCGGTGCGCCTCGCGCACGCCGCGCACGAAGATCACCAGCGCCGGAACGTACATCGCCGAGAGCACCATCATCGACACCTCGACCGGCAGCGAGATCGGTGTCGCGAGGATCCCGCCGAACACCCACGCCAGCTGGAAGCGGGTCTCGTAGCGGGCCCCCGCCCGTCCGAGCAGCGCTTCGGGGGCACGACGCTGGAGCAGCCCGTCGAAGGCGTTGCGACCGAGGGTGGTCGACAGCCCCACCAACGCCGAGATCACGAGCAGCAGCGGGATCGACGCGCCGAGGACGCCGACGGCGGTGAACGCGGCCGGCAACGCGAGGGCGATGCCGATCAGTTGCTCCTCGCTGAACCAGCGCCGCGAGATCGTCGCCGCGGTGTGGCCGAGGAAGGCGCCGGCGCCGTAGCTCGCGGCGGCGAGGCCGTAGACGATCGCCGGCTCGCTGGAGCGGCGCAGGGTGAAGGCGAGGGTGAAGATGAAGAATCCCACGGCGGCGCGGATGGCGAGCATGCCGATCGACGACACGACGACCGTCGGGAGATGCGTCTCGGCGTACTCGACGTCGTCGGGCGTCGTCGGCGCCGCGAGACGCGGGCGGGCGAAGAGCACCGCGGCGCCGGCGAGCGCGAACAACACCGCGGCGCCGCGCAGCGACCACTCGGCGCCGGCGGCAGTGAACACCCCGGTGGCCGCCGCCACGCCGATCGCCGCGGTGACACTGGAGAACCGGGCGATGCGGGCGTTGGTGGCGACGAACTCCTCCGGATCGTCGACGAGGGTCTGCACGAGGGTCTGCTTGGCGATGCCCGAGGCCTTGCTGGCGATCAGCAGGCACAGCACGATGGGGTAGAACGCGACCTGCAGCAGCGTGACAGCGAGCAGCAGACAGAACACGGCCCGGGAGACGAAGAATGACGAGGCCACGAAACGCTGCGAGCGGCGGAACCGGTCGACCGCCGGACCGACCAGCGGCGACAGCACGGCGAGCGGCGCCATCGTGATCAGGAGATAGAGCAGGATCTGCTGGCGCGAGGCGTTGGGGCTGACATTGAAGAACAGCGACCCGGCGAGGCTGACCGACACGAACGCATCGCCGGCGGCGGCGAGGGCCTGCGCCGACGACAGCGGCACGACGCGCCGTGGTCCGAGGAGCAGGTGACGGAAACGGGCCGAACGCGAGGCGCGCTCCACCGTGGCCGTCGCGCTCCCCTCTGCTTCGCCACCGCTGGGCATCGCCTCCATCTTGGCGGTTGCGGTCGCTCCGTGTGCGAAAGTTGCGATCATGGCGAGCTTTCCCTCCGACCTCGACATCGCACGGCAGGCCCGGCTGCGGCCGCTGACCGAGATCGCCGACGGGGCGGGGATCCCGCTCGACCTGCTCGAGCCGTACGGCACCGGTGCGGCGAAGATCGACCTCGCCGCGATCGAGGCGATGGCCGACCGGCCACGGGCCAAGTACGTCGTGGTCTCCGCGATCACACCGACGCCGCTCGGTGAGGGCAAGACGACCGTCGCCGTCGGGCTGAGCCAGGGGTTCTCCCACATCGACAAACAGGCGACGCTCGCGATCCGCCAGCCGTCGATGGGGCCGACGTTCGGCATCAAGGGCGGCGCCGCCGGCGGCGGGTACAGCCAGGTGGTCCCGATGGAACTGCTCAACCTGCACCTCACCGGCGACGTCCACGCCGTCACCGCCGCCACCAACATGTGCGCCGCCGCCGTCGATGCCCACGTCTTCCACGGCAACCCGAGCGGCCTCGACCCGCACCAGATCTCGTGGCGGCGCTCGATCGACGTCAACGACCGCTCGCTGCGCAGCATCGTGTCCGGCCTCGGCTCGCGCCTCGACGGCATCCCCCGCGAGACCGGCTTCGACATCACGGCGGCGTCGGAGGTGATGGCGACGCTGGCGCTGTGCACCGACCTGGCGGACCTGCGCCGGCGCCTCGGGCGCATCGTCGTCGGTTACACGAAGGCCGGCGACCCGGTCACCGCCGAGGACGTGCAGGTCGCCGGCGCGATGGCCGTGATCCTGCGCGAGGCGATCAAGCCCAACCTGATGCAGACGCTCGAGAACACGCCGGTGCTCGTGCACGCGGGGCCGTTCGGCAACATCGCCACCGGCAACTCGTCGATCGTCGCCGACCTGATCGGCATCCACATGGGCGACTACCTCGTCACCGAGGCGGGCTTCGGCGCCGACATGGGCGCCGAACGGTTCTTCAACATCAAGTGCCGGGTCTCCGGCCTCGCCCCCGACGCCGCCGTGCTCGTGGCGACCGTGCGGGGCCTGAAGGCGCACAGCGGCAAGCACACGATCGTGGCCGGCCGACCGCTGCCCGACGCCCTGCTGGCGGAGAACCCCGACGAGGTGCACGAAGGGGGCGCCAACCTGCGCAAGCAGCTGGAGAACATGCGCATCCACGGCTGCACGCCGGTCGTGGCGATCAACGTGTTCCCCGGCGACCACCCCGCCGACATCGCCGCCATCGAGGAGATCGCCGCCGAGTACGACGCCCGCTCGGCGGTGTCGACGCACTTCGCCGACGGCGGCGCCGGCGCCAAGGAACTCGCCGCTGTCGTGGCCGAGGCCGCCGAGGAACCGAGCGACTTCGCCGTGCTGTACCCCGACGACATGGCGCTGCGCGACAAGATCCACACGGTCGCCACGAAGGTGTACGGCGCCGACGGGGTCGACTACACCCCGCTCGCCTCCCGCCAGATCGACACCTACGAGCGCAACGGGTTCGGCGACCTGCCGGTGTGCATCGCCAAGACCCACCTCTCGATCTCGTCGGACCCGTCGCTGCGCGGCGCACCGACCGGGTGGACCCTGCCGGTGCGCGAGGTGCGCGCCTCGGTCGGCGCCGGGTTCGTGTATCCGATCTGCGGGGCGATGAGCACGATGCCCGGCCTCGGCGCGACACCCGCGCTGCAGCGCATCGACATCGACGCCGACGGCAACATCGTCGGGCTGAGCTGAACGGTGGCGGCGCCCCTCGACGCGCTGCGCTCGATGCGCGACGAGCTGTGGGACACCGAACGGGGAATGGACCGGTACGCCCCCGGGGTCGTACCGGGCGTCGACATCTCGACGCTGAACCTGCACGCAGTGCGCGAGACCGCCCTCGGCGCGTTTCTCGACCTCGGCGACGGCCACCACGAGCGGGCGATCACCGCGCTGCGCAACGTGCTGGCGCTGCAGTACCCCGACTCGTCGTGGCCGTGGAGCGGCACGTTCCCCGTCGCCGCAGAAACACCCGAACCTCCCGGCGCCGACGCCGTCGAGTGGGTGCACTACGACCCCAACTGGCGACAGTTCGTCGGCTGCACGTTGGCGATGTGCCGACTGGTGCACGGCCACCTCCTGCCCGGCGACGTGCACGCTGCGATCGATGTCGCCCTCGACCGGTGCGTCACCGGCGAACCCGCGGACCGGATCGCCCGCTGGTACACCAATCCGAACCTGATGCACGCGTGGCTGCAGGGCCACGTCGGCACCACCACCGGCGACGACGACGTCACGGCCGCCGGACACGACCGCGTGGCGATGCTCGTCGAGCGCTTCGAACGCCACGGCGACATCGACGAGTACAACTCGCCGACCTACGACGGCATCGACCTGTGGGCGATCGGGCTGTGGGCGACGCACCCGCCGACACCTCGGTTCGCCGAGGCCGCCGCCACGATGCTGGCGGACATCGGCGCCCGGATCTCGACGCTGTACCACTCGGCCGTCGGCGCGACATGCGGCCCCTACATCCGCGCCTACGGGCTCGACCCGACGCGGTACGTCTCGCTGTCGGGCCTGGCGTTCTCGGTCGCCGGTGAGCCACCCGAGCGGGTCCTGCCGTCACCGATCGTCGCCGAGACCGACCACGTCCACGACCTCTACTTCCTGCCGATGCTCCAGCACGTGGCCGGGGCGATCACCCCCCACCTCGACCTCGCTCCGGTCACCGGCGAACGCCACCACGAGCAGCACTTCACCGGCAGCGTCGCCACCAGTCTCCTCCGGCCCACCCTCGCCGTCGGCTGGGAGCACGGACGCCGCCACGAGGCGTCGCTCGATCAGTACGTGCCGTTCAGCGCCCACGTCGTCGACCCTGTCGAATCCGGGCACACGCTCGGCGTGATGGTTCCTCCGGAGACCGCCTGGATCGACGTCGAACGCTCCGGCGATCTCGACTTCGTGGTGCGCGCCGCCGGTCGGGACGGCTCGGTCGGGCTCCGTCTCGTCAGCGACGAACCACTCGCCGACATCGGGACGTCGCTGACGGCGGGGCGCATCTCGCTCACCACCGGCCGGCGACCGACCTCATCGCGACGGTCGATCACTGCGGCGGGCCACCAGTTGCACCTCATCTGGCCCGTCGATCGGATCGAGGTGGGCATCACCATCGCCGACCCGAGATGACGCTCGAGGGGTCGGTGTCCGGCCGGTCACGATGCGACGAGGTCGGATGCAACTTCGATCGCGATGCCTTGAGCGGACGCGCCGTGAGCCGCAGCGCGAAGTCGGTCGCTCGGGCGGGCATCGGCACGAACGGACCCTGACGATCGAGCGGGAGGCCGTCGGCCACGACGAAACGGTAGAGGACGTAGGCGACGATCATCCCGTGCGTGGCCACCAGGCTCCAGAACAGCGAGGACTCACCCGACCACCCGATCAGCACACCGCCGACGATCGGGCCGACCACCGCCCCCGTGCCGTTCACGCGCAAGAGGGTGCCGCTCGCCCCCATCGCCGTCCCCGGCGGCGACCAGTCGAGCGTGTAGGTCAGCAGCAGCGAGTAGAGCGGGAACGTGCATCCTCCGAGCAGCAGCATCAGCGGAACCACCACCACGCTGTCGCCGGGCGCCAGCGCCAGCACGGCGGCGACGCCGGCCGCGGCGGCCGCGACCACGAGGATCACGCCTCGCCGGGGCAGCCGGTCCGACGCCCAGCCGACCGGCCACTGCAACAACAGCGCACCCGCTGCGGGCGCGGCGACGAACACCGCCGTGCGGCTCGAAGAGAAGTCCGACCGGGTGGCGTAGACGGCGGCGAGACCGAAGATCATCCCGTGAGACGCGCCGGTGAAGAGCATCCCGACGAGGCCGGTCGGCGCCGTGCGGGCGAGGTCGCGCAGGCCGAGGGGATCGGCGACCCGTACGGGCGGCGCATCGGTCGTCGCCGCCAGGGCCATCGGCACGAACGACAGCGACACGAGGATCGACGCCACGACGAAGAGCACGCCGCTGGAGGGGTCGGCCGAGGCGATCAGCAACTGGCCGACCGCGAGCCCGCCCATCGAGACGATCATGTACACCGCCAGCGTGCGGCCCCGGTTGGACGGTGTCGACGCGTCGTTGAGCCACGACTCGACCACGACGTAGAGCCCCGCCATGCAGAACCCGAACACGAAGCGCATCGCCGTCCATGTGACGGGGTCGATCCAGACGAAGTGGACCAGGACGGCGCAGGACGCCAGCGACGCCAGGCTGGCGAACACCCGGACGTGTCCGACGGCCGACAGCATCCGCACCACCACGACCGGGCCGAGCAGGAACCCGGCGAAGTAGCCCGCCATCACGACGCCGCCGGTGCGCACGCCGAATCCCTCGTCGACGATGCGCACGCCGATGACGGCGAGGTTGAGGCCGTTGCCGACCATCAACATGGCGAAGCCGACGAACAACGTCCACAGCGCCAGCCCGCCCTTCACCGTTGCGTGGACGCTGTCGGCCGGAGTCTCGATGCTCGGACCCTCGGCCGCACGATCGGGGTCGGTCTCTGTCACGCAGTGGCGACGCTATCGATGCCGACGAGTGCTTCGCGGCCGTCAGCGGCGCCGACCGCGCAGCCGGTCGAGTTCGCGACGGTCACGTTTGGTCGGGCGACCGGCACCGCGGTCGCGCTGGAAGACCGGAACGTCGATCTCACGCTCGGGAGGCGGTGGGCTGTGATCGACGAAGCAGTCGACCGCCACGGCCGCACCGACGCGTTTGACGATCAGTGCCGTCACCTCGAGGATGCGCTCACGGTCGTGGAGGTGGGCCTCGACCCGGTCGCCGACCTTGACGGGCGACGCCGGCTTCGCGGTCTTGCCGTTGACCTTCACGTGCCCGCCCCGGCACGCCGCGGCAGCGTCGCTGCGGGTCTTGGTCATCCGCACCGACCACAACCACTGATCCACACGAGCCGACTCGATCCCCCAGTCTCCCACGCCCCCACCCTCATGCCCCCACCCTCATGCCCCCACCCGAAATGTCGCGGCGGCGTTGCGCTGAGCGCAACGCCAGCGCGACATTTCGGTCTCGGGGGGTCTCGGGCGAGGTCAGGCCGGGAGTTGTTGGGTGATGCAGTGGATGCCGCCGCCACCGGCGGCGAGGATCGCACCGACGTCGAGGACGACGGGCTCACGGTCGGGATACTGCTCGGCGATGAGGGCGACCATGTCGGCATCGGCGTCGTGCCCGCAGACGGGGATGAGGACGACACCGTTGCCGAGGTAGTAGTTGAGGTACGGCACCACGACCCGCTCGGGCCCGTCGCCGCGGTCGACCTCGGCGAACGGGAGGACGGGTACCGTGACGACCTCGAGCGCCCGGCCACGTGCGTCGAGCGCGCCGAGCGCGACCCGGCGGTCGACGTCGAGACGCATCCAGTCGTCCTCGTCGGGATCGTCGCACCCCTGCACCACGAGCCGGCCCGGTGCTGCGAACGCGGCGATGTTGTCGACGTGGCCGTCGGTGTCGTCGTCGAGAGCCAGCCCGTACGGCAGCCAGATCGTCCGCTCGGCGCCGAGTTCCGCGCGCAGCGTCGCCTCGATCTCGGTCTGCGTCATCGTCGGGTTCCGGTTGGGGTGCATCAGGCACTGCGTCGTCGTGACGAGCGTTCCCTCGCCGTCGCCGGTGATCGATCCTCCCTCGAACACCATGTCGATCGAGCGCACCGGATCGCCGCGACGCTCGGCGAACCGCCGGGCGGCCGCCGCGTCGTCGGCGTAGGGCAGGAACTTCTCTCCCCACGAGTTGAACCGCCAGTCGGTCGCCACCCGCTCGCCGGCGTCGTCGAACACGTAGATCGGCCCCGAGTCGCGGAACCACGAATCGTCGATGGGTTGCTCGACGACCTCCACCCCCGGCCCGCACATCACCGCCGCCCGCTCGGCGGTGCGCGGCGCCGCGAGCATCGTCACCGGCTCGAACCGGGCGACCGCGTTCGCGACTTCGGCGTGCGCGACCTCGGCATCGGCGTACAGCGCACCCCACATCTCCGCCCGCGCCGGCCAGCACATCGCCGTGCCGGCGTGCGGCTCCCACTCCGCCGGCAACCGGCTCACGACCAGGCGATCCCGGTCCGGCCGTCGAGGGTGACGATCGGGCCGTACAGCTCGGGGCGGCGGTCGCGGAAGAGCCCCCATGCGGCCCGCTGGGCCCGCAACGCCTCGCGATCGAACGAGGTGACCAGCACCGCCTCGCCGTCGCGGCCGGCCTCGGCGACCTTGGCCCCGGTGGCGTCGGCGATGAACGACGAACCGTAGAACGTGATCTCACAGGTCTGGCCCACTTCGCGACCGATGCGGTTGGCGGCGACCACCGGCATCAGGTTGGCACCGGCGTGGCCCTGCATCACCCGCTGCCAGTGGCCGCTCGAATCCCAGTCGGGATCCGGCGGCTCGCTGCCGATCGCCGTCGGATACAGCAGCACCTCGGCGCCCAGCAGCGCCATCGACCGCGCCGCCTCGGGGAACCACTGGTCCCAGCAGATCCCGACACCGATCGTGGCGAAGCGGGTGCACCACACGCGAAAGCCGGTGTCACCGGGGCTGAAGTAGTACTTCTCGGTGTAGCCGGGGCCGTCGGGGATGTGGCTCTTGCGGTAGTGACCGAGCACCGTGCCGTCGGCGTCGACGATCACGACGGTGTTGAA
>JAWLFC010000026.1:0-31538 GCA_041685755.1 Ilumatobacteraceae bacterium | reverse complement strand
TCGAGCAGACGGGCCTGGTGGCTCGAGTCGAGGTCGCGCAGGGCCACACTGGCGTTCTCGGTCCGCGCCCACTGAAGGAGTGCGGCACCCTCGACGGGATCCACCGTGGTGAGTTCCCTGCGCAGCCGTTCCGCTTCGCCGCGGTCCGATCCAGTGATCGTGGAGGCATCCGGTTCCGTCATGATGTGGCGGTTGTACCCGGGGGCGCCGGAACGGACACCGCGCCCGCTGCTGGGTCGACCACCTCGCCGAACGCGACGACGAGTGTCACGGCATCGGTTCGATTCCGTCACGGCGTCGTTACGCAACTCGGTGATCATGTATCGAACCTGGAGGTCGCAATGATGCATGGTCGAACCGCAATGCCGGCGCGGCGGCTGCGAGAGGAGCCTCGCGTCGCGATCGAGATCAGTGGACCGAACGTGGTGATCCGACCTGCTCATCACGTCGACAGGGCCTACACGATGTCGTTGGCCGATGTGATCAACGCTGCCTCGGCCACCGACATCTGCGTGGTGATCGACCTCGAACCGATCGGCCGCAACGACGACTTCACCGCCCACGTACTCCCGCCGGCGGATCGAACATGTTCGCTCCATCCGGTGTGTCGTCCGTTCGATGCCGAGCTCGCAGTGGCAGGCATCGTCCGGCTTCACGCCGAGGGCGCGGTGTGGCTCGTCGATGTGAACCGAAGCCGATTCTGCCAGCTCGACACGTTCGTCGATCCTCGATTCCTCGGTGACGACGCGTGGAGACCCCTCGTGGCGGCCTGTGTCACACCGACGCGCGTGGTTGCGTTGGGCGTGGACGGAGTGCGCACCAGCGCCATACGAGCACGTCCGGCACCCCTCGACTCACGGTCGGCGAGATGTGAGTGGGGCGGGTGGGCATCGAACCCACGACCGACGGATTATGAGTCCGCTGCTCTGACCGACTGAGCTACCGCCCCCGGAACCGGACGCCCAAGATAGGCCACCGGACGGGTGAGGCACCTCGAAAAACCTGGAGGGGCCCCCGATCTCTCGGAGGCCCCTCGCACGAGCTCCGGGAGCAGGGCTCGAACCTGCGACCCGCTGATTAACAGTCAGCTGCTCTGCCAACTGAGCTATCCCGGAAGGTCGAGCGGCCAGGTTAGCGGCGCGAGCCCGACCATCACACGTCGGTTCGGGCTCCGGTCACTCGACCTCGAGGAACTCTCGGAGGCGTTCGGAGCGTTGCGGATGGCGCAGCTTGGCGAGGGTCTTCGCCTCGATCTGGCGGATCCGTTCGCGGGTCACGCCGAACTCCTGGCCGACCTCCTCCAGCGTCTTGGCGCGGCCGCCGTCGAGACCGAAACGCAGCCGGACGATCTCCTGCTCGCGTTCGGACAACTCTCCCAACACCTCACTGACCGCGCTGTGCAGCATCACCCGCGTGGCAGCGTCGGCCGGACTGTCGACCGAGGAGTCCTCGATGAAGTCACCGAGGTTCGACTCGTCCTCCTCCCCCACCGGCGAGTCGAGCGACAACGGGTCCTGGGAGATCCGCAGCAGTTCGCGCACCCGGTCTGGGTCGAGCTGCACCCGCACCGCCAGTTCGTCGATCGTGGGCTCGCGTTCGAGCTCCTGGTGCATCTGACGCTTCGCGCGCGTCACCCGGTTCATGTGCTCGACCATGTGCACCGGGATACGGATCGTGCGAGCCTGGTCGGCGATCGCCCGCGTGATCGCCTGACGGATCCACCACGTGGCGTACGTGGAGAACTTGAACCCCTTGGTGTGGTCGAACTTGTCGACCGCCCGCATCAGCCCGAGGTTGCCCTCCTGGATGAGGTCGAGCAGCTGCATCCCGCGACCCGAGTACCGCTTCGCGATGCTCACCACCAAGCGCAGGTTCGCCTGGGTGAGCTCGCTCTTGGCCCGCTCGCCACGACTCACCGCCCGCAGCAGCATCCGCTCCTCGACCGAGGTCAGTGACTCACCGTTGGTGTCGATTCGTTCGGCGGCGAGCTTGCCCTCCTCGATCAACTGCGCCAAGCGCCGCTCGTCCTCGGTCGTGAGCAGGTCGACCTGACCGATCTCGCGGAGATACATGCGCACGGCGTCCGACGTGCCGCCGTCGCCCTGCGGTGCCGACTTGCGGGTGCGGCGCGTGCGGCCCCTGGTCAACAGCTTCTCGACGTCGGCGTCGCCGGCCTCCTCGACGACGACGCGCCGGGCCCCGCTCGAGGGTGTGTCGTCGACGTGTTCGACGTCGGCGTCGATCGTGATCCCGTGCCCGGCCATCGCCGATTGCACCTCGACCAGCACGTCACCGGTCAGCTCCACGTGGCGCAGCACGTGGGCGACGTCCTCGGCGTGCAGCTCACCGCGGTCGCGGCCGCGCGCGACGAGATCGTCCCACTCGCCGTGGTCGACACCGGCGAACGGTGTCTCGACCACCGGCGGAGCGGACTCGTCGTCGGGAGTCGTGTCAGCTCCCATCGTGGCGTTCCTGCGATCGTCGATCCAGCCAACCTAGCAATGCGTCCGCAGCCGCGAGAGCGCGTTCTCGGTCGGTGCCGTTCAGCGCCTCCAACTCCAGGTGCGCTGCTCGATCCTCCTCGATCGACGCAGCATCGACCAGCCGCGACCGCTGCCGCAGCTCCCGGCGGGCGGCAGCACCGATCAAGGTCCTCGCCTCGACGTCGGGCACGAGGTTCAGGTCGGCCACAGCAGCTCGCTCCAACACCTCTCGAGCATCGGGATTCGCGATCTCCAACGCCTTCGAGAGATCGCCCCTCGCGTCGGCGAGGGCGACGAAGGCCATGCGGTTGGCGTCGTCGTCGAACAGGAACTCGATGAGCCACGGCGCGATCTCGTCCCAGTCCTGCACCAGCAGCACCAGCGCCGCGAACTCGGCGTTCTCCATCGGGCCCCGCGACCGCTTCGCAGCGACCTGGATCGTCGGACGCCGCGACCCCCGCTCGGCGATCTGCACCAGGTCACCGACCGGCAAGCCGACCCTCGTGGCGACCTCGCCGGCGTAGAGCTTGCGGACGTTCGCGTTGGGATGCTCGTTGACGACGGCCATCGCCTCCTCGGCCAGCCGGGCCCGGTGCTCGGGCGAGTCGGCGGCCCGCGAACTCAACGTGCGCTGCAGACGGAACCCGAGGAACGGCATCGGCGACGCCACCGCGTCCTGCAGGGCCTCCGGATCGCTCTGCGCCAGGTCGCCCGGGTCCTTTCCGGCGGGGAGCTTGGCCACCGCCACCTCGACCGCGTGCTGTTGCTCCCACTCGTAGAACCGGGCCGCGGCACCCTGGCCGGCGGCGTCGGCGTCGAACGCGAGCACGACCTTGCTGGCGTAGCGCTTGAGCAGGCGGACGTGCTCCTCGGTGAGCGCCGTACCGCAGGTGGCGACCGCCCGTGCGACCCCGGCGCGGTGGAAGCCGATCACGTCGGTGTAGCCCTCACACACGACCACCTGGTCGTGCTTGGCGATGTCGGCCTTGGCCCAGTTGAGGCCGTACAGGATCTTCGACTTCGTGTAGATCGGTGTCTCGGAGGAGTTCTTGTACTTCGCCGGGTCGTCGGAACCCGGCAGGATCCTGCCGCCGAAGGCCAGTGCCTCCCCCGACTCGGAGAAGATCGGGAACATCACCCGGGCGCGAAACGAGTCCTGCATCCGGTTGCGCTTGTTCCGGAACGCGAGGCCCACGGCCTGCAGCACGTCGGCCGATACCCCGAGATCGCGCGACAGCGCATCCCAGTCGTCGGGCGCCCAACCGAGCTTGAAGTGCCGAGCGATGTCACCCGAGAGCCCGCGGCGGCGCAGGTAGTCGCGGGCCGGGCGCGCCTCTGGATCGGTCAGCAGTCGCTGGTGGTACCACTCGACCGCCTCGCCCATCGCCTCGACGAGTTGCCTGCGGCGCGCCCGCTCCTTCGACTGACCCGACGTCGTGTAGTTGAGCTGGATGCCGGCCTTGGCAGCCAGGTGCTCGACGGCACCGGGGAAGTCGGTGTGCTCGATCTCCTGGATGAACGTGAAGACGTCGCCACCCTTGTCGCAGCCGAAGCACTTGTAGCGGCCGGTCTCCTCGCGGACGTTGAACGACCCGGACTTCTCCGCATGGAACGGGCACAAGCCCACCCAGTTTCGACCGACCCGCTTCAGGGCGACGTACTGCTGGACCGTGTCGACGATCGACACCGTCGACCGCAGCCGTTCGATGTCCTCGTCGACGATCCCCATGAACCGTCAATGTACTGCCGTTGCAGCAGGGGTCTGACCCCTGCTGCAACTGCGTCAGGACTCGGCGGCGATGATGGCCTGAGCGGCGGACAGGCGGGCGATCGGCACCCGGAACGGCGAGCACGACACGTAGTCGAGCCCTGCCCTGTAGAACAGGTCGATCGACTCGGGGTCGCCACCGTGTTCGCCGCACACCCCGAGCTTCAGCTCCGGCTTGGTCGCCCGACCCCGTTCGGCGCCGATCCGGACGAGGTCGCCCACCCCGCTCTGGTCGATCGTCTCGAACGGGTTGCGCTTCAACAGGCCCTGCGCGAGGTACGCGGGCATCATCCGGCTCTCGACGTCGTCACGGCTGAACCCGAAGGTCAGCTGCGTCAGGTCGTTCGTGCCGAAGGAGAAGAAGTCCGACACCTCGGCGATCTCGTCGGCGCGCAACGCGGCGCGCGGCGTCTCGACCATCGTGCCGATCGTGATGCTCGGCTTCCTCTTCATGCCCGCCAGTGCCTCGTCGATCTCGGCCTGCACCCAGCTGCGTGCGAGCGCCATCTCCTCGCGGGTCACCGTCAACGGGATCATGATCTCGACGATCGGCTTCTTGCCCATCTCGCGCAGCTTGGCCGCCGCCGACAGCAGCGCCCTGGCCTGCATGGCGTAGAGGCCCGGCTTGATCACGCCGAGGCGCACGCCACGGGTTCCGATCATCGGGTTGTGCTCGGCCCACTGTTCGGCCGCGCTCAACAGCTCCTGTTCCTTCTTGCGGAGACCCTTGGTGGCCTCCTTGATCCGCAGCTCCTCCACCGACGGCAGGAACTCGTGCAGCGGCGGATCGAGCAACCGGATCGTCACCGGCAGGCCGTCCATCGCTTCGAGGATCTCCATGAAGTCGGCTTCCTGCACCGAGCGCAGCTTCTCGAGAGCCTTCTCCTCCTGTGCCGGCGTCGACGCCAGGATCATCTCGCGCACGACCGGCAACCGGTCCGGCGCGAGGAACATGTGCTCGGTGCGACACAGGCCGATGCCTTCAGCACCCAGTGCGCGGGCGTTGGCCGCGTCCTCGCCGGTGTCGGCGTTGGCACGCACGCCGAGCTTGCCCTTGCGGACCGCATCGGCCCACTTGAGGATCGTCTCGAACTCGGGCGGCGGCTCGGCGCTGCGCATCTCCATGGCACCGAGCACGACCAGGCCGGTGGTGCCGTCGATCGAGATGACGTCCCCCTCCGCGACGACGATGTCCCCGTCGGGCTCCGACACCGTGAACTGCTTGCCCTTGATGCGGATGTCCTCGGCACCGACGATCGCCGGCGTGCCCCACCCGCGGGCGACCACGGCGGCGTGGCTCACGAGGCCGCCACGAGCGGTCAGGATGCCCTTCGAGGCCATCATGCCGTGGATGTCGTCGGGGCTGGTCTCGTTGCGCACGAGGATGACGTCCTCGCCGCGCTCCTGGGCGGCAGCGGCCTCGTCGGCGGTGAAGTAGACGGAGCCGACCGCTGCGCCCGGCGATGCGCCGAGCCCCTTGGCGAGCATCTTGCCCTCGGTGGCGAACTGCGGGTGGAGGACGGCATCGAGGTGCTCGGCCGACACGCGGGTGATGGCCTCCTCCCGGGAGATCTTCCAGCGGTGCGACCCCTTGCCGGTGCCCTTCGACATGTCGACGGCCATCTTCAGCGCCGCCGCTCCGGTGCGCTTGCCGATGCGCGTCTGCAGCATCCAGAGCTTGCCCTGCTCGATGGTGAACTCGGTGTCGCACATGTCGGTGTAGTGCGCTTCGAGACGCTTGAAGATCTCGAGCAGGTCGGCGTGGATCACCGGGAAGTGCTTCTTCATGTGGTCGAGGTCCTCGGTGTTGCGGATCCCCGCCACCACGTCCTCGCCCTGGGCGTTGACCAGGAAGTCGCCGTAGGGCTTGTTCTCGCCCGTCGCGGCGTTGCGGGTGAATCCGACGCCGGTGCCGGAGTTGTCGTCACGGTTGCCGAACACCATCGTCTGCACGTTGACGGCGGTGCCGAGTTCGTGATCGATCTTCTCGCGCACCCGGTAGGCGATCGCCCGCGCACCGTTCCAACTCTTGAAGACCGCTTCGACGGCACCGTTGAGCTGTTCGCGCGGCTTCTGCGGGAAGGGCGCACCCGTCTCCCGCTCGACGATCTCCTTGTAGTCCTCGCACAGCTCCTCGAGCGCGTCGGCGGGAATCAGGTTGTCGAGCTTGGTACCGGCCTTGTCCTTCGCGGCGTCGAGCGCCTCCTCGAATGGCTCGCCGTCGACGCCGAGCACGATCCGGCCGTACATCGCGATGAAGCGACGGTAGGAGTCGTAGGCGAACCGCTCGTCGCTCGTGGAGTGAGCGAGGCCCTCGACGCTCTGGTCGTTGAGCCCGAGGTTGAGCACCGTGTCCATCATCCCCGGCATGGAGAACTTGGCACCCGAACGCACGCTGACCAGCAGCGGGTCGTACGGATCTCCGAGCTTGCGGCCCATGGCCTTCTCGAGCTTGAAGACGTGCTTGGCGATCTCCTCGTCGAGCCCGTCGGGCCAGCCGCCGTGCATGTAGTCACGACAGGCGTCGGTGGAGATCGTGAACCCCGGTGGCACGGGGAGCTTCAGCACACTGGTCATCTCCGCCAGGTTCGCCCCCTTCCCACCCAGCAGGTCCTTGTACTCCATCGGAGGGCGGCGGTGCTTGTGATCGAAGGCGTAGACGTAGGGCACGGCGCCCGAGTCTAGGACGCGAACCGTCAGCCACCCGCGAGCACGTGCCGACGTCATCGGCACGATCCGTCGTAGCCTCGACAGGAATGTTCCGGTTGCTCGGCTTTCCCGTTCACGTACGGCCGGGTTTCGTCATGATGATGGTTCTGATCGTCGTGCTCTACGGCGACGCCTTCGGACTGTGGCTCGCCGGTGCGCTCGCCGGGTTCACCCTGCTGCACGAACTCGGCCACGCCGTCGCCGCCCGTCGCGCCGGCGCGGAGGCCGAGATCTCGCTCAACTTCCTGGCCGGCTACGCGTCCTACGTACCCACTCGCCCGATCTCCCGGCTGGAGAACATCGGCATCTCCTTCGCCGGGCCCGGCATCCAGATCGCCGCGAGCATCGCGATCCTCTCTGCGATGGGCGCCGACGTGTTCGACACGTCCACGCTCGACGATCGGGCCTCGACGTGGGCGATCTTCTGGGCGGGGCCGGTCATCGGGTTGTTCAACCTCGTCCCCATCCTCCCGCTCGACGGCGGCAACATCGTCACCACTGCGCTCGACCGGGTACTGCCCGGCCGGGCGCAGCGGATCATGGTGTTCGTCTCGCTCGGCGCCACGGCCGCCTTCACGGTCTTCGCCTTCAGCGACGTCCGCTACCGGGGCTTCATCCTCGTGATCGGGTTCCTGCTGGTCACCCAGTTGCAGATGCTCGGTTCCGACAAGGCTGCGACGTCACCGTGGCACGACGCCGACACCGCCCTGCGCGCCGGCAAGACCGGCAAGGCCCGCCGGATCCTCGTCAGCGCACTCAGCCACCACCGACCCGACGACCCGCCGCCGCCCGTGACGCTCGACGACGACCGCGTCGCCGCGCTGATCGAGCTGCTGCCCGAACCGTTCCCGGCCGGCGACCCGTGGAACGAGTACGTCCTCACGAACCTGCTGATGCGCGTCGGCCGCTTCGAGGACGCCGCCCACTACGCCGCCGAGGGGTACGCCCGCCACCCACACACCCTGGCGGCGGCTTCCGTGGCGCGTGCCGCCGGCGCGCTCGGCGACCAGGGCGTCGCCATCGGCTGGTTGCGAACCGCCGCCGACGCGGGCACGGCGCCGAGCGGCCTGGCCTCGATCATCGACGGCTCACCGGAACTGGCCGCGATCCGCGAACACCCCGAGGTCGTGGCGATCCGCCGCTCGCTCACGCCGTCGGCCGCCTGACGCGCGGCGACGCCCGCTGACGCCCACCGACGCAGTTCAGACGAGGTGCGCGGGGAGCCGCCCGACGTCGTGGCCCCGCTTGACGAGCGCCAACGCCGTCCGGCCCGACGGTGCCACGCTGGTGATCGCGCCGATGTCGGTCCCGTCGGCGTCGAGGAGCGGATCACCGGGAACGACACCGGCGGCCACGTCGACGACGCGCAACGACCGGGGTGCGTCGGCGCCGCGGCTGTCCATCCGCTCGACCAGTTCCTGGCCCGGATAGCACCCCTTGGTGAGGTTGACGGCGACCGGGACCACCCCGATGACCGCGGGAATGGTCTTCCCCGGCACGATCTCGTGACCCATCCGCGGCCACCCGGCGGCGACCCGGGCACGCTCGTGTTCGTCGCTCGGCTGGTCACGGTCGGCAGGTTGAACGGTGATCTCCGCCTCGACCCGGATCTTGAAGCGTGCCAGGCGGGCCGCCAACGCCTCGCCGAAGCCGGCATCGGTGTCGAAGTCGTACGCGTCGTCGGCGACGCGCGTCACCCGGGCGAGCGAGTCGACCTTGCCCGACGGGTCGAGGACCAGCGTCCAACGGGTGTCACCGACGGCGAGGTCGCGGATGTCCTGGGAGATCTGCGAGTGCAGGTACGACAGGGCGTCGGGACCCTCGACGAGCACGTGGTCGCGGGCGGCGGGATCGATGGCGGCAGGATCAGGGGTCACGAACACAGTCTGGCGTGGCACACTGCGAACGTCATGTCCGATCCCCGAGAGCTCGCCGAGCGTGCCGTCGACTCGTTCCTCACGCTCGTGCAACGCGGCACCCGTCTCGCCGTCGGGACACTGCTGATCGTGTCGGTCGTCTCCATCGGTGGGTTCCTGCTCGGCCTGGCCGCCCTCGAGGGCGGCGTCCGCACGGCGTGGATCCTGCTCGGTGGTCTCGGTGCCATCGTCGCGGTCGGCAGCCTGCTGGTCGCCTTCTTCCGGCTCTGGGCGATCGGGCGGCTGAGCGTCGCCCTCGTCGACGACCTGTACGCGCTGATCACCAGCGATCCGGGTTCGGAGCGGGTGGTGATCGAGACGGTCGAGTCGAGCGACGGCGTGCAGGACCAGAGTGCCGTGGTCATGTCGCGGCAGTTCTTCGCCATGGACAGCTCGCTCGCCGGCCGGGCCGGACAGTTCGCCGCGCTGTCGATGGCGTTGAAGGCGGTCACGTCGTTCCCGCTGTTGATCCTGCTGGCCACCGCGATCACCGTCGGTTTCGCCGGTCTCAGCGTACTGTTCCTCCTCGGTCTCGTCTTCTGAGCCCGGAGCCGCCGCGGTCTCAGGCGGGGGTGGCAGCGGCGCGGCGGGCCGCGGTCATGCGACGGGCGGCGGGGATGGCAGCGAGCAGCGCCGCCGCCTTGTTCCGACACTCGAGGTCCTCGTCGTCGGGTACCGAGTCGGCGACGATGCCGGCGCCGGCCTGCAGGCTCGCCGTGCGCCCGTCGCCGGTGACGAACATGGTTCGGATGGCGATCGCCGTGTCGAGGTTGCCCGACCAGTCGACGTAACCGACCACCCCGGCATAGGGGCCCCGCTTGACCGGTTCGAGTTCGTCGATGATCTCCATCGCCCGCACCTTCGGCGCCCCGGACACGGTGCCGGCGGGGAGCGTCGCCCGCAGCACGTCGATGGGGCCGAGACCGCTGCGCAGCCGACCGGACACCTGCGAGGTCATGTGCATGACGTGGCTGTAGCGCTCCAGCGTCATCAGCTCGTCGACGTGCACCGAACCGAACTCGGCGACGCGGCCGACGTCGTTGCGGGCGAGGTCGACCAACATCACGTGTTCAGCGCGTTCCTTCGGGTGCTCGATCAGTTCGGCGGCCATCATCCGGTCGTGCTCGTCGGTGCGGCCCCGGCGCCGCGTCCCGGCGATCGGGCGCGAGACGACGGTGTCGCCCTGGAGTTGGACCATCGGCTCGGGTGACGACCCGACGATCGTCAGCTCGGGGTGGCGCACGAAGTACATGTACGGCGACGGATTGACCTGGCGCAGCACGCGGTAGACGTCGAACGGATCGGCGTCGAGTTCGAGGTCGTAGCGCTGGGCCAGCACCACCTGGAAGATGTCGCCGGCGACGACGTGGTCCTTTGCGACCTCGACCGCCCGCTGGTACTGGCCAGCCGGCATCGACGAGTGGAGTTCGGGCAGGTCGTCGTCCGCCGACGGCGGCTCGACCGGCGTGTACGGCAGCGGTTGTGCGAGGTCGGCGACCGCCCGGCGGACCCGATCGGCCGCCGCGTCGTAGGCGGCGTCGAGCGCCGCGGCATCGAGCCCGAGCGTCGGCACGCTCTCGATCAGGTAGACCCGCTGGCGCCAGTGGTCGAATGCCGCCAACGACCCGATGACCGACATCACCGCGTCCGGGTAGCCACGATCGTCGGTCGGGGTGTGCGGAAGATGCTCGACCTCGCGGATCACGTCGTAGCCGAGGAATCCCATGATCCCGCCGTGCAGCGGCGGCAGGTCGGGAAACGACGGGCTGGTGTAGCTCGCCAGCATGGCGTCGAGCGCCGCCAGCATCCCCTGGTCGGTCGGGACGCCGTCGGGCAGCGGGCCGTCGAGTTCGACCACACCGTCGCGCAGCAGCAGCGTCGCCGACGGGTTGCGCCCGACGAAGGAGAAGCGCGCCCACCGCTCGGCTCCCTCCACCGACTCGAGGAGGAAGCCGGGTTCGTCACCGACGAGCTTGACGTAGGCGGCCACCGGAGTCTCGAGGTCGGCGAGCACCTCGGTCCAGACCGGCACGATCGTGTGCTCGGCGGCATGGGCGTGGAACTCGGCGCGGGTCGGCTGGATCCTCATCGACGATCGCTCAGCCGAACGCCCGGAAGAAACACGACCGAGCACCGGTGTGGCACGCACCGGCGCCTTCCTGCTCGACCTTGAACAGCAGCGCGTCGGCGTCGCAGTCGTAGTACGCCTCGCGCACGAACTGGCGGTCGCCGCTCGTGTCACCCTTGCGCCACAGCTCCTGGCGGCTGCGCGACCAGTAGACCATGCGCCCCTCGGCGAGCGTCATCTTCAGCGACTCCTCGTTCATCCACGCCAGCATCAGCACCTCGCCGTCGGCGACGTCCTGGGCGATCGCGGCCACGAGACCGTTGCTGTCGTACTTGACGCCGGCGAGCTGCTCGGGGGTGGGGGTGATCACGGTGCCTTCGGGCATCGGGTCAGCCTACGGGTGACGCACCGCCCGGCCAGCAGACGAATCGAGCACGTGACGACGTGACGACGTCCCCGGTCGCTAGCGTTGCGCCGTGCGGGTTGTGCGGATCGCTGCGGTCGTGGGTGCGTCGCTCGTCACTGGCGCGTGCACCGAGGTGATCGCGACCGGCGGCGCCGGCGACGGCGTGACCGCCACCGAGACCGAGGCGGCGCCCGCTGGCGTCACCACGACCCTGCCGGCACCGACAGCCCCGACTCCCTCGCCGCCGCCGACCACGGCGCCACCCGAGACGACGGCGGCGCCGTCGAGCACCACCACGACGACCGAACCGCCCTTGGAGGTCTACGACGCCGCGTGCGTCGTGCAGGTCGAGCCCGGCGACTCGCTCGGCGCGATCGTCACGAGCCGCGCCGACGAGATCGTCACCAACGCCTCGCTGCGGGCCGAGAACGACCTCCCCGACGAGCTGATCATCCCCGGCCAACTGCTCGACGTGTGCATCGACAACGGGCTCGACGACATCACCGGTGACCAGCGCCTCGAGCGCAACGCCGCCGTCGTCGAGGCCGAGACCTTCGCCGCCGTCACCGCCCAGCAGGCCAAGCTCAACGAGCTCCTCGTGCCGTTCGGCTTCCCCGAGATGCCCGTCGACGGCATCTCCGGGCCCGTCACCCGGCGCGGACTGTGCGCCACTCGGCTCGCCCTCGGCCTCCCCGTCAACCGTTCCGACATGGAGCCGGGCAGCGTCGAGGAACAGTTCCTGCTGGCGACCACCGAGCTGCCGATCCCTCCGAACGTCGCCACCGACGGCCGCTGGATCTTCATCGATCTCACCTGCCAGGTACTGCTCACCGGCGAGGGCTTCGATCGCCTCGTCCACCTCTTCCCGACATCCACCGGTGAGGCCGGCTACGAGACTCGCCTCCAGGAACGTGTGCGGGCGTTCCGATTCAACCCGGCGCTGAACAACGGTGGTTGGCACAACTCGAGCACCTATCCCGTCGAGGCCGACAACCCGCTGAACGGCAACATGTACAAGCCGCTGTACTTCGATCGCGGCCAGGCGATCCACGGCGCCAACAACGTGCCGACGAGCCCGCAGAGCAAGGGCTGTGCCCGGTTGCGCCCCAGCCACCAGGACGCGCTGGTCAGCTGGCTCGGCCTCGCCGACCTGGGAGGCCCGACCGGTTCGCGCGATCGCATCAACGCCACCGTGACCGTCCGCGGCGGCTACGAACTCGGCTGAGCGCGAGCCGACCGACGCTCAGGCGACGACTTCGGAGACCTGCATCGCTGCTTGGGCGTTGGTGAAGTTCGCGACGTCGGCCATCGCCTCGCCGCCTTCACCCATCGCTGCGGCCAGTGCATCGGGCGACTCGAAGTAGAGGTGGCCGATGGCGATGTACGGGCCGTCCATGCCGGAGTCGATCTCCCACTTCGCCGGCTTCATCGTCCGGTCGACGATCTCCATGTGCGTCGTCTTGTAGTAGTCCATGTCGAACGTCACGTCATCGGACTTCGGGTACATCACACTGACCTTGATCATGCCGCCACCGTAACGGCGGGGGCCGGCCCGGCCGGGACCGGAGGGTCCTACAGGTACAGCCCGGTGGACGCCTCGATGCGCTCGGCGGCGACGGCGTGCAGCTCGCGCTCGCGCAGCATCACGTAGTCCTCACCCTGGACCTCGACCTCGTAGCGGTCCTCGGGGCTGAACAGCACCTTGTCGCCGACCTCGCAGGATCGTACGTTCTGGCCCTGGGCGACGACCGTGGCCCAGATGAGTCGCTTGGACACCTGCGCCGTCGCCGGGATGACGATGCCGCCCGACGACTTGCGCTCGCCGGCCTTGTCGGCGATGCGCACGAGCACTCGGTCGTTGAGCATCTTGATCGGGAGCTTGTCGTCGGCGGCAGCCATCCCGGCAAGGGTACCGTCGTCGCTCGTGAGCGATTCTCCGCGCATCGAGCAGCGCCGATTCACCGCCGCCGACGGGGCCCGCCTCGTCGGCGACCGCACCGTGCCGGATCGAGCGCGCATGGCGGCGATCGTCTGCCATCCCCATCCGCAGTACGGCGGGAATCGCTTCGACAACGTCGTCTCGGCGTTGTACGACGCGCTGCCCCGGGCGGGCATCGCCGCGCTGCGGTTCGACTTCCGCGCCGAGTTCTCCGGCGGCCCCGGCGAGCGACTCGACGCGGTCGCCGCCCTCGACGACCTGGTCGCTGCAGTTCCGGACGTTCCCGTCGCCGTGGTCGGCTACTCGTTCGGGGCGATGATCGCCCTCGGCCTCGACGACGAACGCGTGACGGCACTCGCTCTCGTCGCTCCCCCGCTGGCGATGGCACGGGATCTTGCGGCACCGACGGTGCGCACGCTGGTGCTCACCCCGGCCCACGACCAGTTCAGCCCGCCGGCCGCGTCGACGCCGATCGTCGCCGGTTGGCGCGCGGCACCCGTGGAGCACCACACGATCGAGATGGCCGACCACTCCCTGGCCGGCCGCACCGCCACCGTCGCCGACCGGGTGACGGCCTGGCTCAGCCCTTGACGGCGGCTTCCATCTCCTCCTTCACCTCGTCGGTGAGGAGCGGGATGACCTCGACGGTCTCGAAGTTCTGCTCGACCTGGCTCACCTTGGACGCCCCGGTGATCACGGTGGACACGTGCGGGTTCTTCGTACACCACGCGAGCGCCAGCTGGGCCATCGTGCAGCCGAGGCGGTCGGCGATCGGACGGAGCTTCTCGACCCGGGCGATCGCCTCGGCATCGGTCAGGCGTCCGGCCAACCACTCGTAGCCCGACAGTGCGGCCCGCGAGTCGTCGGGGATGCCGTCTTTGTACTTGCCGGTCAAGAGGCCCGACGCGAGCGGGCTCCAGATGGTGTTGCCGTAGTTGAACTCGGCGTTGATCCGCGCGTACTCGCGCTCGACCTTCTTGCGCTCGAGCAGGTTGTACTGGCTCTGCTCGGTCACCGGCTTGTGCAGGTGGTGGCGCTCGGCGATGTCGATCGCGGCACGGATCTCGTCGGCCGACCACTCGCTGGTGCCCCAGTAGAGCGCCTTGCCGGCGGTGATGATGTCGTGCATCGCGAACACGGTCTCCTCGATCGGGGTGTTCGGGTCGGAGCGGTGGCAGTAGAGGACGTCGACGAAGTCGAGACCGAAGCGCTCCAGCGACCCGTCGATCGCCTGCATCAGGTACTTGCGGTTGAGCGTGTTGCGCATGTTGGGCGTCTCGCCGTGCAGCCCCCAGAACACCTTGGTGGTCACCACGTACGACCAGCGCGGCCAACCGAGCTCGCGCAGCACCGCACCCATGATCTCCTCGCTCTTGCCACCGGCGTAGGCCTCGGCGTTGTCGAAGAAGTTGCAGCCCGCCTCGCCGGCCGCCGCCATGCAGTCGAGCGCCAGGTTGTTGTCGAGCTGGGTGTCGAACGTGACCCAGCTGCCGAAGGAGAGCACGCTCACCTTCAGCCCGGTGTTGCCGAGGCGTCGGTATTCCATCTTGGGGTTCACGTTGGGGGTAGCCATGCCGGCGACCCTACCCACCCGACCTCCGCCCAGTCCTCCCGGGATTGAAGCAGGGCCCAGACCCCTGCTGCAATCAGAGTGGGCTGGTGCCGGCGGCGCGGTCGGCGGCGATCTGTTCGGCCATCAGGTCGAGCACCGGGCCGCGCAGCTTGCGCACCGTGCGCTGGTAGGCCGACGGGTCGAGGGTCGACGCGAGTTCGGTGGCGACGGCGACGGCGCGTTCGAGGACGTCGTCGGCAGGGACGACCTCGTCGATGTAGCCGACGTCGATGGCTTCGCGGGGTGTCGTGATCCGGGCGTTGGCCAGCGCCCGTTGCGCATGACGCTTGCTCAGCCGGTCGCCGGCGATCGTGAACGCCCAGTCGGGCAGCACCATCTTGATCGCCACCTCGTTGAGGCCGACCTTCGCGTCGATGTCGGCGCCGACGCGCACGTCGCAGCCGAGCAGTACGAGCGCCCCCGCGGCGAGCGCGTGGCCGGTACAGGCCGCGACGACCGGCACCGAGGAGCCGTAGAGGCGGTGAACGAGCGCGCCGCCATCGGCGACCAGGCCGATGATCGACGACATGTCGTCGCCGAACATCACTGCGAGGTCGAAGCCGGCCGAGAACCGACCAGCGCGGCCGTGGATCACGAGTGCTCCGACACCGTCGTCACCCTCGGCCTCGTCGATCGCCGCCTGCACCGCGGCGATCACCTCGAACGACAGTGCATTCGCCTTGCCGTCGTCGAGGTGGACGATCAGGACGCCCTCGCGCCGTTCGGTCGTGACGTGTGCAGAACTCATGTCCGAGAACCTAGTGATTGCAGCAGGGGTGAAACCCCTGCTGCAATCAGGCGGGGCGAACGGTGATGCCGGCGGCGGCCATCTCGGCCTTGGCCTCGGCGACGGTGTGTTCACGGAAGTGGAAGATCGACGCTGCGAGCACGGCATCGGCGCGGCCGACGGAGACGCCCTCGACGAGATGGTCGATCGTGCCGACACCGCCACTGGCGATCACTGGCACGGTCACGGCATCGACGATCGCCTCGGTCAGCTCCAGGTCGAAGCCCTGCCGTGTGCCGTCGCGGTCCATCGAGGTCAGGAGGATCTCTCCGGCACCGCGACGCGTCGCCTCACGCGCCCACTCGACGGCGTCGATGCCCGTCGGGGTGCGTCCGCCGTGGAGGTACACCTCCCAGCCGCGGGTCACGTCGTCATCGGCGCGTCGCTTGGCATCGATCGCGCACACGACGCACTGCACGCCGAACTCGGCGGCGATCTCGGAGATCAGCTCCGGACGCTCGACCGCGGCGGTGTTGACGCTGACCTTGTCGGCCCCTGCCCGCAGCATCCGCCGGGCGTCCTCCAGCGTGCGGATGCCACCCCCGACGGTGAAGGGGATGTACACGTGGTCGGCGACCCGGCGGACCATCTCGATCGTGGTCTCGCGTTCGTCGCTCGAGGCGGTGATGTCGAGAAAGACCAGTTCGTCGGCGCCTTCGAGGTCGTAGCGCGCCGCCAACTCCACGGGATCGCCGGCGTCGACGAGATCGACGAAGTTGGTGCCCTTGACGACGCGACCGGCGTCGACGTCGAGGCAGGGGATCACCCGGGCGACCTTCATGCCTGCGCCAGTGCTTCCAGGGCTTCGACCACGGTGAAGTGGCCCTCGTAGACGGCCTTGCCGGTGATGATGCCCCCGAGGTTGGGGATCCGGGCGAGTGCGAGCACGTCGGCGAGACTCGAGACGCCGCCGCTGGCGATCACCGGCGAGGTCGCCAGTTCGGCCGACTTCGTCAGCCCGTCGATGTCGGGCCCGACGAGCATGCCGTCGCGTCCGATGTCGGTGATCACGAACACCTCGGCACTGGGGAACAACGCGAACGCGTGGTCGAGCATCAGCCCGCTCCCCTCGGTCCAGCCGTGCACGGCGATCTCTCCGTCGCGATGGTCGAGCCCCACCGCGACGGGCACGATCTCCGACGCGGCCTCGACGAGGATGGGCTCGCGTACGGCCGCCGAGCCCATCACGACCCGGTCGACGCCGGCGGCGGCGAGTTCCCAGGCATCGTCGAGCGAACGCACGCCCCCGCCGGTCTGGATGCGTGTCTGTCCTGCCACGGCGGCAGCGACAGCGGCGACGACCGGCCGGTTGACCGGATCGCCGGAGCGGGCGGCGTCGAGATCGACGACGTGGATCCACGGAGCGCCGGCGGCAGCGAACTCCCGGGCGACCGCCACCGGATCGTCGCCGTACACGGTCTCGTCGGCGTAGTCGCCCTGGCGCAGCCGGACGACCCGCCCGCCGAGGAGGTCGATGGCCGGGTAGAGATCCATCACGCCGTACCGATTTCCTGGCAGACCTCGGCGAAGTTGCGCAGCAACCGCAACCCCGGCCGGCTCGACTTCTCGGGGTGGAACTGCACGGCGAAGACGTTGTCGCGACGGAAGGCGGCGTTGAGCGTCGTGCCGTACTCGACGGTGGCCGCCACCACCGACGGGTCGTCCGGGACACCGTGCAGCGAGTGCACGAAGTACACGTAGGCCTCGTCGCCGAGGCCGGCGAGCATGGGGTCGCCGTCGGCGACGACGTCGAGCCGGTTCCACTGCATCTGGGGGATCTTCGGACCGGCGGGGATCCAGGTGACGGTGCCGGGGATCAGGTCGAGACCGGCCACGTCGGGGTTCTCCTCGGACTTGGTGAACAGCATCTGCATCCCCACGCAGATGCCCAGGAACGGGCGGCGCGAATCAGCCGCCGCTCGCGCCGGGCCGTCGAGGCCGGCGGCCCGCAGCGCATCCATGCAGGCGCCGAACGCACCCACCCCCGGTAGCACGACCCCGTCGGCGGCGTCGATCAACCCGGCGTCGGCGGTGAGCCGGGCGTCGGCGCCGACGTGCTCGAGCGCCTTCTGCGCCGAGTGGAGGTTGCCGATGCCGTAGTCGAGCACGGCGATCACCGGCCGTGTCACAACACCCCTTTGGTGGAGGGGACGCCGCCGGCGTCGTCGATCCGTACGGCGTCGCGCAGGCTCCGGGCGAGCCCCTTGAACGTCGCTTCGATGATGTGGTGGACGTTGCGACCCCGCACCAGCTCGACGTGCAGGCTGATGTTGGCGGCGGTCGCGAACGATGCCACGGCGTGTTCGGCGAGTTGCGGGTCGAAGG
Source organism: Ilumatobacteraceae bacterium (assembly GCA_041685755.1). Lineage (GTDB taxonomy): Bacteria > Actinomycetota > Acidimicrobiia > Acidimicrobiales > Ilumatobacteraceae > Sva-07. The sequence goes on along the minus strand of JAWLFC010000026.1, from coordinate 13,525 downwards.
CGGGATCGCCCAGCGGCAAGCTCTCGGGCATCGGCACGTGCCACTCGACCCAGGGGCGCCCCGACAGGTCGAGCGCGACGTCGATCAGGGCCTCGTCGAGCGGGTAACGACCGCTGGCGAACCGGCGGACGCCCGCCTTGTCGCCGAGTGCCTCGGCGAACGTCTCGCCGACGGCGATGGCGACGTCCTCGACCGTGTGGTGGGTGTCGATGTGCAGATCGCCCACGGCGTGCACGCGCAGGTCGAACCCGCCGTGGCGGCCGAGCTGGTCGAGCATGTGGTCGTAGAACGGGATGCCGGTCGAGATGTCGGTCGTGCCGGCACCGTCGAGATCGATCGCCACCTCGATGCTCGTCTCCTTGGTGGCGCGGCGACGTTCGGCGGTGCGGGTCATGTGAGCACTCTCTCGTGAGCGGGGGCAGGGGCGGAACTCGCGGCGAGCACGGCGGCGAGAGCGTCGAGGAACGCCGAGTTCTCCTCCGGCGTACCGATCGTGACGCGCAGACAGTTGTCGAGACGCGGCCAGCTCGAGCAGTCGCGGATGAGCACGCTGCGATCGACGAGGCCCTGCCACACCGCCCGCCCGTCGAGGCCGCCGGGCCGGACCCGGAACAGCACGAAGTTGGCGCCGGTCGGGAACACGTCGAGCGGCATGTCGGCGAGGGCTGCCACGACGCGCTCGCGTTCGGCGACGATGTGTGCGACCCGGTCGTTCATCTCGTCGGAGAAGCGCAGCGCCAGCCGTCCGGCGATCTGCTTGACGGCGTCGAGGTGGTACGGCAGCACGACCTTGTCGAGTTCGGCGACCAGCCAGCTGGGCCCGACCAGGTAGCCGAGACGGGCGGCGGCCATCGACCATGTCTTCGAGAACGTGCGGGTGACCACGAGCGGGCGATCCTCGGCGACGAGGTCGAGTGCGGACCAGTCGGCGAACTGGGCGTAGGCCTCGTCGACGACGACGAGGCCGGGGGCGATGTCGAGCAGTTGTCGCACACGCTCGGCGGGCTCGACGAGGCCGGTCGGGTTGTTGGGCGAGGTGAGGAACACCACGTGGGGCTGCGACTCCGACACCACGCGCTCGACCTCGGCGGGGTCGAGCGTGAAGTCGCCGGCGCGCTCACCCTCGACGACCGTCGCCCCGGTCACACGCGCGATCTGGGCATGCATCTGATAGGTCGGCTCGAACGTCGCCACGGTGCGCCCCGGCCCGCCGTAGGCGAGCAGGACGGTCTGGAGCACCTCGTTGGAGCCGTTGGCGACGAAGACCTGCGCCGACTCGACCCCGTGGAATTCGGCGATCGCTGCCCGGAGTTCGGTGGCGGTGCGGTCCGGGTAGCGGTGCCAGTCGACGCGGGAGACCTCGGCGGCGACGGCGTCGCGGAACGCCGCCGGGGGCGGCTCGGGCGACTCGTTGGTGTTGAGCCGCACACGTACGTCGACCTGGGCGGAGTGGTACCCGTCGAGGGTGCGGAGGTCGTCTCGGACGGGGATCACCGTGGGAAGTGTAGAGGCAGCCGCCGGTGGCCTCCCGGTAGGGTTTCGCCATGGCGAAGGACCTCGCGGCCGGATCCACCGAGTCGACCGCTGCCGAACTGGCTGCCATCGGCGACAACGTGGCGCAGTATCGAGCCCGGGTCGCCGACCTCGCCGAACCCTACATCGGCACGGAGCGTGACGATGTCGTCACAGCGATCCACGAGGCCGAACGCCAGCTCCGCAACGCCGAACGGACGATCACGCGGGCCCTGCGCGTGCTCGACTGAGCCGCATCACCCCAGCTCCCGCAGCGAAAACGCGGCGACGGCCCCTCGGAAGGGGCCGTCGCACGGTGCGAGGCCAGGAGGCGGATCCCGGCCGTCGCAGCAAACCAGGTGGCGGGAACCTGGTTGAGAAAAACTATACACCCGTGAGGCCCTCCGGCAATGGGTGGACGACCGACGGGTACTCTCGCTGCATGCGGTGCCTCGAGATCAAACGGCAGATGGCCAGCGATGACATCGCCAGCGTCCGCGAGCTGCTCGACGCTGCGGCGCGTGCCGACGGCCGCCGGCCACTGTCGGACCAGCTCTATCTCGACCTGGTCAACGGTGGCCTCGACGGGTTCGCTGCGTTCCTGGCGTCGGAGCCGGGCCACGCCCATCCCGTCGCGTACGGTCAGATCTCGCGCGGCAACGATGCGTATGCGTTCGAGTTGGTGATCCATCCCCATCACCGGTACGAGATGGCCACGATCGGGCCCGAGCTGATCGACGCCGCGATCGACGTCGTCGCCTCCGACGGCGGTGGGCACGTGAACTGGTGGGTGTTCGAGCCGACATCGGCGCACACGAGGCTCGCCGAGGCCGCCGGCATGGAGGAGGGTCGCGTGCTGCACCAGATGCGGCGTCCGCTGCCGACGGGACTCGAGGTCACCATCGAGACCAGGGCGTTCGTTCCCGGCATCGACGACGAGGCATGGCTCGAGGTCAACAATCGCGCCTTCGCCGAACACGGCGAGCAGGGCGGATGGACGCTCGAGACGTTCTCCCACCGCCAGAAGGAGCCGTGGTTCGACCCCGAGGGATTCCGGGTGCTCGACATCGACGGCCGCATGGCCGGCTTCTGCTGGACCAAGGTGCACGAGGTGAGCCCCAACGGAGACGGCCCACTCGGCGAGATCTACGTCATCGCGGTCCACCCCGACTTCCACGGCCGCGGACTCGGCCGCCAACTCACCCTCGCCGGGCTCGACCATCTCGCCCGACGCGGCATCGACACCGGGATGCTCTACGTCGATGCCGACAACACCGCGGCGGTGCGCCTCTACGAGCAACTGGGCTTCACCGTCCACAGCACCAATGCCGCGTTCGTCGCCGACGTGAGCGCGACCGACGAGACCGACGGAGCAACATGACCCACCTCGAACGGCGCGCCGAGGCGCGCAGCGAACCGCCAGTGCCGCGCTGGAGTCTCGCCGACGTGCACGAGTCGGTCGAGGCTCGCTCTTTCGCCGACGCCATGGAGCGATCGTCGGCCGATGTCGAGCGCCTCGTCGCGCTGTTCGACGAGCTCGGGATCCGCGCCGTCGAGCCCCGCTCCCCCGACGACACCGACGCTCGAGCGGCCGACCGGGCACTGACCGAGATGAACCGGGTGTCGGCCGACCTGGCCGTGCTCCGCGCCTACAGCAACTGCGTCGTCGCCGCCGACTCCCGCAACGCGTCGGCCCAGGCCGCGCTCGGCGAGGCCCGGCGCATCGACGCCGTGCTGCGCCCTTTGACCGCCCGGTTGGCCGACTGGGTCGCCGCCCTCGGTGTCGACGCGCTCGCCGAGGCCAGCGCCGAGGTGGCCGAGCACCGGGGCCCGCTCACCCGGCTCGCCGCGCGCGCCGAGCACCAGATGACCGAAGCCGAGGAGCATCTCGCCGCCGAGTTGGGCGTCACCGGGTCGGGAGCGTGGGCACGGCTCCACAACGACGTCACCTCGCAGCTCACCGCGACCGTCGAGCTGCCGACCGGCAACGAGACACTCCCGATGCCGGCCGTACGGGGCCTCGCCACCGACTCCGATGCAGCGGTGCGGCGTGCCGCCTACGACGCCGAACTGGGGGCATGGCCGACCGTCGAGGTCCCGATCGCCGCGGCGATGAACGCGATCAAGGGGGAGGCCAACGCTCTCAACCGTCGGCGTCGGTGGGCGTCGCCCCTCGACGCCGCGTTGTTCGCCAACAGCGTGAGCCGGCCGACGTTCGAGGCCATGCAGTCCGCGGTCGTCACCGGGCTCGCCGACCTGCGCCGGTGGATGCGCACCAAGGCCGCTCTCCACGGCCACGACCCGTCCGGCGGGCTCCCGTGGTGGGACCTCGTCGCTCCGCTTCCGTTCGCGGGCGCCGAGGTGACGTGGGACGAGGGCATCGAGGTCGTCCGCTCGTCCTTCGGCGCCTACAGCGACACGCTCGGCGGTCTCGTCGACCGCGCCCTCGACGAGCAGTGGATCGACGCCGCACCTCGCGACGGCAAGCGAGGCGGAGCGTTCTGCGCCCCGTTCGTCGACGATCGCTCGCTCGTGTTCCTCAACTGGGCCGGGTCGGCCGACTCGACCCAGACCACGGCCCACGAACTCGGGCACGCCTACCACAACGTCACGCTGGCAGGTCGCACGCCGCTGCAGCGCCAGCTCCCGATGGCCCTCGCGGAGACGGCGAGCATCTTCTGCGAGACCCTCGTCGTCGAGGCCGGACTCGCCCGGACGACCGGTCGCGAGCGCCTCGCCCAGCTCGACGTCGACCTCGTCGGTACCAACCAGGTGATCGTCGACATCCACTCGCGGTTCCTGTTCGAGACCGAGGTGTTCGCCCGTCGTCAGCGCCGCACGCTGAGCCCGGCCGAGCTGTGCGAGATGATGACCGAGGCCCAGGCGGCCGCCTACGGCGACGGTCTCGACCAGCGCACGGCGCACCCGTACATGTGGCTGCTCAAGCCCCACTACTACGGCTCTCACTTCTACAACTGGCCGTACACGTACGGGTTGCTGTTCGGACTCGGCCTCTTCGCTCGGTACCAGGACGACCCCGAACGGTTCCGCAGCGGTTACGACGACCTGCTCTCACGGGCGGGAATGGACACCGCCGAGCAGCTCGGCGAGGCCTTCGGTCTCGACGTCACCGACGAGGCGTTCTGGGCGGCGAGCCTCGACGTCGTGCGCGCCCGCATCGACGACTACGTGGCACTGGCGGCGGAGTTCGGCGGAGTCGACACGGCGTGAGCACCCGCTACGACCTGACCCGCGACGAGCTCGTGGCGGTGCTCGACGGCGAGCCCCGGTACCGGCTCGATCAGCTGTGGGACGGCCTCTACGTACAGCTCGCCGATCCGGCCGACATCACCAACCTTCCGAAGGCGTTGCGGGCGCGACTCGACCGAGAGCTCCCGCTGGCGCTGCGTCTCGTCACCGAGTCGGTCAGCGACAACGGCGACACGGTCAAGTTCTTGTGGGAGCTCGACGGCGGGAGCCGGATCGAGACGGTGCTGATGCTGTACACCGACCGCGCCACCGTGTGCGTCAGCAGCCAGGCCGGGTGCGCGATGGGTTGCGGGTTCTGCGCCACCGGGCAGGCCGGATTCACCCGACACCTGACGGTCGGCGAGATCGTCGAACAGGTCGTGCGAGCCGCGCAGCGGGCTCGAGCGGTGGAACGCCGGGTCAGCAACATCGTGTTCATGGGCATGGGCGAGCCGATGGCGAACCTCGACGCCGTCTGGGCCGCCACCGAGCGGTTCCACGCCGACCTCGGCCTGTCGGCGCGCCACATCACGATCTCCACCGTCGGCATCGTGCCCGGCATCCGCTCACTGCGTGACCGTCCGCTCCCGGTCAACCTGGCGGTCTCCCTGCACGCGGCGAACGACCGTCTGCGCGACGAGTTGGTGCCGATCAACCGCCGGTACCCGCTCGACGACCTGCTGGCGGCGTGCGACGACTACCTGCGGGTGAAGCATCGACGGGTCAGCTTCGAGTGGGCGATGATCGCCGGGGTCAACGACCGCGACAGCGACGCCCGCGAGCTGGCGGCGCTGTGCCGCCGTCTCGACCCGCACGCCCACGTCAACCTGATCCCGCTGAACCCGACGCCGGGCTACCCGACGACCGGGTCGAGCCGCGAGCGCGTCGAGGAGTTCCGCGACCTGCTCGAAGCGCTGGGAGCCAACGCCACGGTGCGCCGCAACCGCGGCACCGACATCGACGCCGCCTGCGGCCAACTCGCCGCCGGCCAACCCGTCACCCTCACCACCCGCCGGTGAGCAGTGTTACATCAGGGGTCAGACCCCCGGCGTAACAGACCCCAGCTGCAATCAGCCGTACGTGGGGTTGGCGACGGCGAGTTTGTCGGCCACGGCCGCCGCGAGGAGCGTTCGCACCTCGTCGGCGCGGTCGTCGAGCCGGCGCGCCCGGATGGCCGCGGCCAGCTCGGCGTCGTCGGCCACGCCGAGCCGGGCGAGGCGCTCGCGGTGGGCGGCCTCCTGAGCGGGCCCGAGTTCGATCTCGCGCTCGACCATGCCCAGCACGTTCGATGCCACACGGGCGTGGAAGCGCAGCCGTCCGTCGGTGGCCGGGATCACCTCGTGGTCGATCCACTCCCGGACCGCTTCCAGCAGCTCCATCGCGTTCGGGGCGTCGTGCGGTGCGGTCACGTCACCACCGCCCTTCGAGCGCCAGGAAGAGGTCGTGTTCGTTCTCGCAGACCCGGCGTCCGATCGCTGCCAGCTCGTGGCTCCGGGCGGCGCCCGAGAGGTGCACGCTCGCCTGCACGATGCACATGATCGCCCACTTCCACGTTCCGAGCACCTCCCACCAGTGCACGACAGCCGGGTCGACCGCACCCCCACCGGCCGCCTCGTAGGCCGAGAACAACTCGTCGTAGCCGCCGAGACCGGCGACGGGCGGCGCCGAGCCGAACCGCCACGCCTTGACGCACAACCAACCGAGGTCCTCCATCGGGTCGCCGAGATGCGCCAGCTCCCAGTCGATCACCGCCCGCAGCCCGTCGGGGCCCACGATCATGTTGCCGAGGCGGAAGTCGCCGTGCACCAGGCTGCGACGCTCACTGGCCGGGCGATGGTCGACGAGCCAGTTGCGGACGAGTTCGAGCACCGGATGGGGCTGGCCGAGGTCGTCGAGCACGCCGGTGTAGTACTCGACCTGATCGGTGTGCACCAGCCCGCTGATCGTCGAGGTGTCGATGCCGTGGATCCGTGCCAGCGCCCGGCCGAAGTCGGTGACCAGCCGGGGGCGGGCGGCGGCGAAGTCGTCGTCGCGCAGGATCTTGCGGGCGATCGTCTCGCCGTCGATCGCCTCGAGGACCATGAACGCCATGCCGTCGTCGCGTCGCCGGGCGTCGATCAGCTCGGGCACGGGCGCCCCGCCTCGGCCGGCGGCGCGCACCACCCCCGCTTCGACCAGCATGTCGCGCACGTCGCCGCTGCGTTGACGCTGCAGGATCAGCGGACGTCCGTCGGCCTCGAACCGCCACGTCTCCCGCGACGCACCACCCGACAGACGGTGCAGACCGTGGATCTCGGCGTCGTCGAGCAACTGCGACAACATCGTCGTCAACTCGGTTCCGGCAGCGGAGCTCTCCATCGGGTCCGAGACTTCCAGATCGGCCGCCGTCGGCCGACATCGAAGCAGTCGCCGAGCCTCAGCAGCCAGCCGCCCGTACCGACGGCGTGGGGTTGACCGCCAGCCCGCCACCTGGACGCACCTCGAAGTGGAGGTGCGGCACGCCGGTGGCGTTGCCCGTGTCGCCGTTGTAGCCGATCAACTCGCCCTGGGTGACCCGGCGGCTGCTGCCCTCGTAACGCGAGAGGTGGGCGTAGTAGTAGCGGTTGCCGTTGTCGCCGACCAGCGACACGGCGTTGCCGCCGAGACGGTTCTGGCTGAAGCGCACCGTTCCGCTGACCACCGCGAAGATCGGCGTTCCGGTCGGCGCCAGCATGTCGACGCCCTCGTGGCGCCGACCGCCCGACCGTGGCGCGCCCCAGGTGTCGCCGTAGGCCGAACCCGGCATCGGACAGACGATGGCATCGACGTAGACGTCGCCGTTGAGCACACCGATGGGTGCGCTGCCGGCGCCGCCGGTACCGGTACGTCCGCCGCTCGTGCCGCCCGACGCGCCGGCGTTGGGAGCCAGCGTCGACACCGTGACGCCGTCGGCGGGGACGACCCCCGGACCGTCGACCGGCTCGGAGCCATCGGCTGCGACAGCGGCCGCCTCGGCGGCAGCCGCCTCGGCAGCGGCCGCCTGGGCGGCGAGCACCCCGGGGTTGGGAAGGGCGCGAGCTGCGGCTTCGGCGTTGCGGAGTTCGGCTTCCTCGAGCTGAGCGACCATTGCCGCTTGCTGGGCAGCGAGCGCTCGCCGAACTGCCTCGTCGGTGAGGCGCTGCTCCTCGATCTCGCGCAGACGGTCGACCTCGTCGTTGGCAGCCTGCTGCAGCTGCTCGAAGACGACCTGCTGGTCCTCGACCTCGCGCTGGCGTTGCTCGAGTTCGTCGCGCTTGGTCTCCAGTTGCTTCTGGGCGAACTCGAACTCGTCGAGCGAGCTGCTGCCGGCGTTGTTCACCACGCCGGACAGCACGTCGGCTTGGACCTGGTCCTTGGGTGCCTGCAGCCCGGTCAGGAGCGGGATGCCCGTCGACCCGCTCGACGCGAAGCGCGCCACGGCGAGTGCCTGCACGTCGAGTCGAAGCTGTTCCACCCGCGCTTCGAGTTCGTCGGCGTCACGAGCGAGCGCCGCGGCTTCGTCCTGCAGCACCTCGAGATCCGACTGTGCCTGCAGGAACGCCGCGGCGGCGGCGTTCGCCCGGTCGCGCGCCGCCTGGATCTCCCGGGCGGCCCGTTTGGCGGCATCGTCGGAGGTCTGAGCGGCGACGGGTTCCTCCGCCACCACCGGCAGGACTGCGGCTCCGACGGCCAAGATCGCGACGGCGATCGACACCAGACGCAGCCGGGAGGCGCGGGACCGGGTGCCGGACGCGCCGCGTCCAACGGGAGGCGCCGCCTCGGGAGGGGTCATATCGGAGTTGATGGTAGTGGACATCGAAGATGCCGATCAGTCGACACGAGGTCGGCGGCCCACGGAACCAACCGACCGTTGGGGTCGTCGGCAGATCGGGTTGAGTTCTTGAGTGTTTCCCAACAGTCGCGCCGACGCCATCAGGCCTCTCGCGATGTCGGGGCGAGCTGGGCGGCGAGGGCCTCGGCGCCTCGTTCGACGTGGTCGTCGAGCACGCGTTCCAGCACCGCCCCGGTCCACAGGTTGCCGCCGTACACCAGCACCATCGTGAGCCGCACCCGATCGTCGTCGAGCGGTTCGAGTGTCGAGTCGAGCACCCACGGCGAATGGCTGCGACCGTCGATCTCGCGTCGCTCGAACACGACGCGTCGAGCCGGCTCGTGCACGGTGCGCACCATCCGCAGCCGCTTGGAACGAGCGAACGGCCCGACGCGAGCCTGGAGTTCGACCTCCCAGGTCCGCTGCCCGTCCGAGGGCACCTCGCCGACCTCGTGGACGAGGTCCATCCACTCGGGGTATCGACCGAGATCGTCGACCATGGCGAACGCTGCGTCGGCGGCCGCCACCAGGGTGGCGGAGCGCTCGATCCTCACGGTTCCGGCCGGTCCGCCGTTCGGAATGCCCTCGAGAGCAACGGGCTCTGCGCCGACAACAGCCCGCCGAGGTCGTCGGCCTCGTCGAAGGCCGGCGTCCAGGGGCCCGAACCTGCATCGCCCTCCGATCGATCGTCGGCGTCTGCGTCGGCGTCTGCAGCGGCCAGGACCGTGGCGTCGAGCCGCAACTGCTCTCCGGTGGCGTCACCCGTCCGGGCACGTTGGGGCCGAACGAGGCGAGGACGCGGCGCCGGCGGCGGTGGCCGGAAGAGATGCAGGTCCGGATCGCGCAGGTCGTCGAGGGTCCATCCTCGCGGCATCACCATGGAGTCGGCGTGACGACGGCAGAGGACGCCACCAGCCTGGTCGCTGTGCTCGCGGAGCACGTCGAGCCAGAAGACGAGATCCTCGGGCCGCATGCCGTAGGCGACCGACGCCCGGTCGGAGCAACCGGGGCGTTCGCAGAGGCGTTCCATCGGCACTCACACTACTTCGCACATGCGTCGCACCGGATGACCACTGGTGCACCACGACGGTCGTCGCAGAGGTCATGATGTACGCCGGGACACCACAGGTGTTCACGAACCCGACTGTGAGGTACTCATGATCCGACTCCTACTCCGCACCGTGCTCGCGCTGCTCGGCAACGCGCTCGGGCTCTGGATCGCCTCGTTGCTCCTCGACGACATGAGCGTCAGCGGCGCAGCGTTCGTGGTGGCGGTGGTGATCTTCACCGTGCTCACCGCCGTGCTGCAACCGCTGATCACGAAGATCGCGGAGCAGAATGCCCCGGCGCTCCAGGGCGGCAGCGCCCTGGCCACCACGCTGCTGGCGTTGGTGATCACCGACCTCGTGTCCGACGGCCTGTCGATCAGTGGTCTGACCACGTGGTTGCTGGCCACGATCATCGTCTGGCTCGCCACCGTGCTCGCGGCCGTGCTGCTGCCGATGTTCCTGTTCAAGGATCGACTCGACGACGGCTCGAACTGACGCGGCCACCACCCGCCGACCGGGTCAGCGCCGGAACAGGCCGTAGCGGCCCTTCGGGTCGATCCAGACGAGACGGGCCGGCGGGTCGGCGAAACCCTGCGCCTCGAGGTGGGCGAACACGAGGTCAGAGGTGGCGTCGTCGGGCCCGTGCACGACGTTGAACTCCGTGCGCGGGAGGTAGAACTGGTAGAGCATCATCCGGTTGGTGCTCGTGTTGCCGGCCGGGAGGAAGTAGTCGGCGGTCACCACGTCGTCGAGGATCCCGTCGCCGAGCGCCTGGACGGCGCTGACGTCGCCGGAATCATCCCAGTGACGATCGAGGATCGTCGAGGTGCGCGCCCATCCGAGCGCCACCAACACCCCCAACGACGACGCCACGGCGACCCGTCGAGCCGATCCCGGCCACTGGGCGACGAGCGCCAGGGCGATCGTGATCGCTGCCGCCCAGACACTGATGCGCATCACGTCGATGGCTGTCGGAGACGTCGCGAAGGGCTGCAGCCCGAGGATCATCGGTTCGAGGCCGTTGGAGTCGGTGAGCACGTCGCGCCGCAGCGTCCAGAGGACGACGCCGCCGATCACGGTCCCGCCTGCCGACGCGACGGCGACGGTGAGCAGGCGACGCATCGGGAGCGCTCCGAGCACGACAGCGACACCGAGCAGCAGTACCGGGGTGACGACCGCGTCGTTGTAGCGCCCGTACACCAGTTGGTCGCTGCGCCAGCGATCGGCCATGAACACGACCGAGAGAGCGACACAGGCGCCGACGGCGGCGAGCACGACCCGGGCGTCGCCGCCTGGTCGCCCGCCCTCCCGGGAACGGCCGACCAGCACGACCAGTCCGTAGACGACGACACCGACCGAGGCGACGACCAGGTACCAGCTCTGCCCGATCAACGACACCAGCACCGTCGGACCGCTGCGCAGCTGCTCCAGCACGCCCGCCGGCGAGTTGCGGGTGCTCGGTTCGTCCCACAGACGGCTCACGATCCAGCGCGTGTACACCTCGACGACCAGCGCCGCCGCCATCGCCGCTGCGACCACGACCGACGCGTCGCGAATGGCGATCCGCTTGCGGAGCGCGGCGATGACGACGACGGCGACGACGAGCAGCATCAGCGGCAGCATGCGGCTGTGGGCACCGAAGGCGGCGCCGGCGAGCACGGCCGCGACGAGTCCGCTGCGTACGTCAGGGGTGGCGTGGAGGCGGAGCAGCGCCAGCAACGTGGCGATGAACAGCGGCGCGACGAGCGACTCGGCGAAGACGAACTCGGTCGTGAAGATCGTCGCCGGCGCGAGCGACACGACCACCGCGGCGCCCGCCGCCCACCACGGATCGAGTGGCGTCAGGCGACGGCCGAGGATCACCAGCAGCGCCGCGGCCACACCACCGAGTACGGCGTTGAGCCCGAACGCCACGTGGAGCACGGTGACGGGGTCGTCGGTGAACCAGTGCGCCGGGGCGAGCAGCGTTCCGAACAGTGGACGCCACACGCTGTGGTCGTCCATGTTCCATCTCGTCCCACCGCCGACGAAGCGGGCGATCGCCAGCTGCGCCGGTTCGTCCGGCCAGATCGCGTACTCGTCGCGACCCCGTGACGTCGACCACCGAGCGACACCGACCACGACGCCGGCGACCACGGCTGCGAGCGCCCAGCGGCGACGATCGGACATCGCTGCGATTCCTACCAGGTGTGGCGACGGAGCTCGGTTCAGTGCGTCGAGCTCACCCATGGCATCGGTCGTCGACAAGCAGTTGAGCGACGGCTCGAAGGCCTACCTCGTTCGATTTCTCACCGCTGACGGCAAGCAACGTTCGCAGCAGTTCAAGCGCCGCCGCGACGCCCTCGGGTCGCCCGACGGCAGCAACCTCGCACCCGCCACCATCCACCGCGTGGTGCAACTGATGAACAAGTGCGTGAACGCCGCGTTCGAGGACCGCCTCATCGCGCACAACCCGGTCGCCAAGCTCCCGCTGCCGCGCATCGAGCGCCGGGAGATGCGATTCCTCGACACCGACGACATCTGGAAGCTCGCCGATGAGATCGACGAGGCGTACCGATCATTCGTGTTGCTCGGAGCGTTCGGCGGCCTGCGTCTCGGCGAGATGCTCGGCCTGCGATGGAAGCGCGTCGATCTTCTCCGACGACGAGTCGACATCGCCGAGACGCTGGTCAGCATCGGCGGCCACATCACCTTCGGACCACCGAAGACGAAAGCCGCGGTCCGAACGGTGCCACTCCCCTCGTTCGTCTGCGACGAGTTGTCCCGCCGTGCCGTTCCGCCGGTCGATCCCGAGGGCCTGGCCTTCGAGTCGCCGGAGAGATTCCCGGTGCGGGCGACGCTCTTTCGTCGACGCGTGTGGCGCCCTGCGGTTGCTTGCATCTCGCGCCGGCGTACCGCACGTTGGTCTCGGGGGATGAACTTGGCGTCGGTCGGTCGCGGATGAACGAGACAGACGATGAGTCGTGACCCGTGGTCGAAACAGCTCCGCATTGCTGGCGCTGACACCCGATCTGTCGAGGAGGTGCGATTCGTGACGACGATCGAGCAACCGGATCTCGCGTTGCATCTCGCCGACGCGCTGACGGGGTCGGGCGCGTTCCGGCGGTTCCAGACCGAACTCAGCCGGCACGAGGACGAGTACACGCGCTGGCAGTGCCAGGCCAACGCCAAGAAGCTCTTCGAGATCCAGGACAGCGTCTGGGCCGAGATCGTCGACACAGACGAGTCCGCCGAGCGCACCGAGCAGCCCCCGGATCCCTGACCGAGCGTCGACCAGTCGAGTTCGGTGTCGAGTTCGGTGTCGAGGTCGAGTTGAACGAGTTCGACCGCGCCGTCTGCAGCGAGCTGGCCAATCACGGAGAACCCGGCGAGAAGCGTTCCGGACATCACCAGGATTCGATAGTCGTCACGCTCGGCGATGAGCCGCGGCAAGTCATCGCGACGGCGAATCGATCGACGACCCGGATCAGCTCGAACACCTGGAAATCGTTCGTCGACGGTTCGCCGTTCGGTCCGCGCTCGGGTCGCAGCTGGCGGTCGAGGAACTCGAAGAACCTCGGCGTCGCACGAACGACGCGTCGCGGGGAACTCACTTCTGGTTGGGAGCCGACTCGGTCTGTTCGATGTGCTGCTCGAGGCGAACGCGCACCCGCTCGAGGAACTCGGCAGGGACCTGGTCCAGATCGGTGACGACACTTGCGTCGAAGAGCGCTTGCTGCTCGGCCGGGCTCATCTTCTCGAGTTCGGCGGCAGTCACGACCTTCCCGGGCATCACTCCATTGCATCTCTCGAGCAGGTCTCGGCGAGTCGACCCGCGGCGTGCCGGTTCCGCTCGACCAGATCGTCGAATCGAAGCCGGGATGATCGAGCACAGCACTTGGGCTTC
>JAWLFC010000118.1:0-8257 GCA_041685755.1 Ilumatobacteraceae bacterium | reverse complement strand
GCCGTCACCGGCAACAGTGCGAGCAGCAGGGAGAACCGCCGGATCGGGATGCGGCGCATCGTGAACTGGTCGATGCCGTAGCCGATCGCGTTGGAGAACACGCCGACCAGCAGGCAGAGCGCCAACAGGCGCGGCGAGGTCCACACGTCACCGCTCCACGGTGCGCCGGCGGGTGCGATCGCGAGTGCCCCGATCGCCAGCCCGACGCCGAGCCCGGCGACGCCGCGGTCGAGCCGGGCGACCCTCGAGCCGATGACGATGTAGGCCGCCCACATCGCCGACGCCAGCAGCACGAACACGAGGCCGAGCGCGTTGCCCTCGATCTCGCCACCACCGAGCACGACGACTCCGACCACGGCGAACAGCAACGCCACCGCGTTGCGCGCCGATCGGGTGGCGACGGCGGCGACGGTGATCGGGCCGATGAACTCGATCGTCACCGCCTTGCCGAGGTCGATGCGATCGATCGCCAGGTAGAAGAACATGTTCATCAGCGCGGTCGCGATCCCGAACAGCGCGGCGGCCGTCAGCTCCGAGCGGGTCCAGCGTTCACGCCAGGCACGAGACACCGCGACGAGCGCGATGGCGGCGCCGATCACGCGGAACCAGGCGACCGTCTGGGGCTCGACCTGGTCGAACAGGCCGACGGCGATGACGGCACCGACGTACTGGGCGACCGCGGAGAGGACGAACAGTGCCTCGGGTTGGGCCGTGTTCAGCCAGCGGGTGACCGGCCCCGTCGGCGCGGTGGGGGAGCCGGCCAGGGGTTACTCGAACAGTTCGGGATCGGTGCGGGCGATCTCGTCCCACAGCGGCTGGAAGCTGAACCAGCCCGCGGCGTGGAACGCGGTGTTCTCACGGGTGTAGGTGGCGTACTCGTGGTTGATCTCGATCGGTTCGCCGGCGGCCATCGCCATCAGCTGGGCCTGGCACGACCGCTCCATCGAGATGAACCAGAACGCCGCTTCGTCGACGGTCTCGCCGACGGTGAACAGGCCGTGGTTCTGGTGGATCGCCGCCTTGCCGTCGGGGAACTTCGAGGCGAGTTCGCGTCCGGCCTCGATGTCGAACACGACGGCGCCGCCCTGCTCGGAGATCACGTGGTGGTCGTCGTAGAAGATGCAGGCGTCCTGCGTGAGCGGCGCGAGCGGGATGCCGAGCGAGCTGAACGACTTCCCGTACGGCGAGTGGGCGTGGGCGGCGGCGACCACGTCGGGTCGGGCGGCGTGCACGGCGGCGTGGATGACGAACGCGGCGCGGTTCACCGGCTTGGTTCCGTAGACGACGTCGCCGCTGTGGTCGACGAGGATCAGGTCGCTCTGGCGGATGTGGCGGAAGCTCATGCCGAACGGGTTGACCCAGAACATGTCGGGGTACTCGGGGTCGCGCACGGTGATGTGGCCGGCGACACCTTCGCCGAAGCCGAACTTGCCGAAGATGCGCAGCGCGCCGGCGAGGTGGGTCTTGCGGTAGTGGCGCTCGTCGTCGACGTTGTCGAAGCTCGGGATGCCGTCGAGGCCGACGGTCTTCGGGGTCAGCTCGATGCCGTCGATCGTGCCGGGCGACGCCTCGGGCGACCCGGTGGCGGGAACGGTCAGTTCGTCTTCGGTGATGGCCATGTGTCCACCGTAGTCCTGCCGGCACGGTGTGTCTCGGGCCGTACGATCGGGCGATGGCCGAGATCCGCCCCGCCGACATCGCTGCGCCGGCGGCGAACTACGCCCACGCCGTGCTGACCGAGGACGCGACGCGCTGGCTGCACACCTCCGGGGTGGTGCCGGTGGCTCCCGACGGCTCGACACCCGACGGCATCGGCGAGCAGGCCGCACTCGTGTGGTCGAACATCGCCGCCATGTTGCGCGACGCCGACATGGCGGCGAGCGACATCGTCTCGGTCACCACCTATGTCGTCGTGGGTGAGGACCTCGCACCGGTGATGGCCGCCCGGGACCGAGCGCTCGACGACCATCGGGCTGCCTCGACGCTCGTCACGGTCCCGGCGCTCGCCCGCCCCGAGTGGCGCATGGAGGTCGCCGTCGTCGCCGCGAACTGACCGAGCTCGGCGCGCGCCGCGTCCGCCGGCCCCGTCAGGCGATCGGGCCGTGGTCGCGTGTGCGGGTGTGTTCGACGCCGAGTCGGGCCTCGCTGCTCGCCGTGCTCGGGCTCGACCCGGCGCCATGGCCGCCGGGGTAGTCGCCTCCCGCGGTGTAGTTCCGCAGCTTGCGTCGCAGTCGCTTGAACCAGCCCACCGGGACGCCGACCTCGTCAGCCGCTTCCCGGACCGTGACCCAGGCGATCGGGTCGGTGGAACGTCGCCTCGAACTGCGCTTTGGCGTTGCGCTCGGTCCGTTCACCGCTGGGGCCAGCACCGTGACCGCCTGCGTAGTCGCCATTGGACGAGAGATTGCGCATCCGGCGCTTCCATCGTGTGAACCAACCCATTCGAGCCCCCGATCGGTGGTGTTCGGCCACTCTATCCGACCGAGATCCACCCGAGCGATGAGCGAGTTGTCGGGATCTGGGCGGTCGGCTCATCGCTCGGCGTGTCGGACGTCGTCGCGGCCGGGGGATCAGGCACCACGCCGGCCCCTGCAATACGATCGGCGCCATGGCTGACGCGAACGACCTGCCGCAGACCGACTCGGGCATCCCGATCAAGCGGCTCTACGACGCCGCTGACCTCGAGGGATGGGACCCTGCGGAGCGGCTCGGAGCGCCCGGCGCGCCGCCGTACACCCGCGGTGTGTACGGCTCGATGTACACCGGTCGGCTCTGGACGATGCGCCAGTACTCCGGGTTCGGCAACGCCGAGGCGACCAACGAACGCTTCAAGTTCTTGTTGAACGCCGGCCAGACCGGGCTCTCGTGTGCCTTCGACCTCCCGACGCAGATGGGCTACGACTCCGACGCGGGCCGAGCCGAGGGTGAGGTCGGCAAGGTCGGTGTCGCCATCGACTCGATGGAGGACATGCGGCTCCTGCTCGCCGATCTCCCGCTCGATCAGGTCACCACGTCGATGACGATCAACTCCACGGCGGCGATCCTGCTGTTGATGTACGAACTCGTCGCCGAGGAGAACGGCGTGTCGAGCGACCAGATCGGCGGCACCATCCAGAACGACCTGCTCAAGGAGTACATCGCCCGCGGTACCTACGTGTACCCGCCCCGTCCGTCGATGCGGATCATCACCGACATCTTCGAGTACTGCTCGAAGCACGTCCCGAACTGGAACACGATCTCGATCTCCGGCTATCACATCCGCGAAGCCGGCTCGACGGCCGTGCAGGAGATCGCGTTCACGCTCGCCAACGCCATCGCCTACGTGCAGGCGGCGATCGACGCCGGGCTCGACGTCGACGACTTCGCGCCGCGTCTCAGCTTCTTCTGGAACGGCCACAACAACTTCTTCGAAGAGGTGGCGAAGTTCCGCGCCAGTCGCCGCATGTGGCACACGATCATGACCGAGCGGTTCGGCGCCCAGGATCCGAAGTCGACGATGCTGCGTTTCCACACCCAGACCGGTGGCTCGACGCTGACCGCCCAGCAGCCGATGAACAACATCATGCGCGTCACGCTGCAGGCTCTGGCAGCGGTGATGGGAGGAACGCAGAGCCTGCACACCAACGGCTACGACGAGGCACTCAGCCTGCCGACCGAGGAAGCCGCCCGCATGGCGCTGCGCACGCAGCAGGTCATCGGCTACGAGTCGGGTGTGGTCGACACGCCCGACCCGCTGGCGGGCTCGTACTTCGTCGAGTCGCTCACCGACGACGTCGAGCGGCTGTCGTGGGAGTACATCGAGCGGATCGACGAGATGGGTGGCGCCGTGTCGGCGATCGAGTCCGGCTTCCAGATGGACGAGATCGAACAGGCCGCGTACGAGTACACCAAGTCCGTCGACGACGACGAGCGCGTGATCGTCGGCGTCAACAAGTTCTCGATGGACGACGAGCCCGAGCCGAAGGTGTTTCCGGCCGACCCGGAACTGGAGCGCAACCAGATCGCTCGGCTGGCGCGCTACAAGGCCAACCGCGACCCGGCCGCGGTCGAGTCGGCGCTGGCCGCGGTCAAGGCGACCGCGGAGGGCAGCGACAACCTGCTGTACAGCATGAAGGACGCGCTGCGCGCCGACGCCACCCTCGGCGAGATCAGCGACTCGCTGCGCGAGGTGTTCGGCGTCTACACCCCGTGAACCACGGGCCTCCCGATCAGCGCGGTGGCGCGGGCGAACCTCCTTCGTCGCTCGACGAGCTCGATTCGGCGCTGGCGGCCCTGGGCGTGGACGTGTCGGCCCTCGACGGTCCGGTCGTCGGTGCCACCGGCGAGCCGAACGGCGCGTCGTCCGCCGGTCCCGACCAACGAACTCGGCGGATGGGCCTGGGCCCGGCCCTGCCTCGAAACTTCCGGTTGCTGTGGGCGGCGACCGCCCTGTCGAACATCGGCGACGGCCTGCGGTTGGTGGCGATGCCGTTGCTGGCCACGTCGGTGACCTCGGATCCACGGTTGATCGCAGGTGTGACGGTCGCCCAGCGCCTGCCGTGGCTCTTCTTCATCCTGCCGGGGGGAGCCTGGGCCGACCGCGTCGACCGCCGACGACTGCGGATGCGTCTCGACATGGCGCGGTGCGCCGTGATGTTGGTGCTGGTCGGCGCGATCGTCGTCGATCAGGTCTCGATCTGGGTGATCTTCGTCGTGACGGCGCTCCTGGCCTCGGCAGAAGCCGTGGTCGACAGCTCGAGCATGGCGATGGTTCCGGCGACCGTCGATCACCGCGATCTCGAACGCGCGGTCGGACGTCTCGGCTCGACCGAGCTGGCGATGAACGATGTCGTCGGTCCGCCGCTCGGGGGGTTGCTGTTCGGCCTCGCGGTGGCCATCCCGTTCGGCCTCGATGCCCTGACGTTCGCGGGGGCGGCGCTGGTCATGGGCATGATGAGCGGGAGCTATCGTCCCGTCGCTGCCGAGTCGGTCACCGGTGATCAGCCGACGATGCGGGCCAGCCTGGCCGTCGGCATCCGGTGGCTCTGGAACCACCGGCTGCTGCGTACGTTGGCGATCGTCTCGACGGCGCTCGGCACCGCATCGTTCATCGGCAACGCCGTCTTCGTCATCTTCGCCACCGACACGCTCGGGCTGTCGGAGTTCGGCTACGGCGTGCTCCTGGTGCCCGGCGCGGTCGGTGGGATCGCCGGCTCGCTGATCGCCCCGCGGTTCAACCGGTTCCCACTGCGGCGAACCCTGCCGGTCGCTGTGCTCGGATCCGGCGCAGCCACCTTGTCGATGGCGGCCACGTCGTCGCCGGTCGTCGTCGGCGTGCTCTCGGGGGTGTCACTCGGGTCGGTGATGGTGTGGAACGTGCTGACCGTGGCGCTGCGCCAACGCCTGATCCCCGACGAGATGCTCGGGCGCGTGGGTGCCAGCTATCGGTTCCTGGTCTTCCTCGGCATGCCGTTCGGCGCCCTCGTCGGCGGCCTGATCGCCAACGAGTTCGACGTGCGCACCGCGATCGCCGTCAGCGGTGCGCTGCTGGTCGTCGTCGCGCTGATGCTGCCGGTGGTCCTGCGCGGCATCGACCGTCACGACACCGGCGCCGAGGCCTCGCTTCGATCAGAGGTGTGAGCCGATGGCGGCGAGCAGGTCGTCGTAGGCGTCGAAAGCTGCGAACTGAGGGAACTCGGCGATGACGTTCGCCGGTGCGCGGAACAGATAGCCGTGGTCGGCGGCGCCGAGCATCGTGGTGTCGTTGTAGCTGTCACCGGCAGCGATCACCTCGTAGTTCAGCGCCTGGAGCGCCTCGACGGCGTGCTGCTTCTGGTTCGGCTGACGCAGCCGGTAGTCGATGATGTGGTCGTCGGCGACGACGAGGCGATGACACAGCACCGTCGGCCAACCGAGTTGGCGCATCAGTGGACGGGCGAACTGCTCGAAGGTGTCCGACAGCAGGACCACCTGGGTGCGTGAACGGAGCCCGTCGAGGAACGCTCGTGCACCGTCGAGCGGTCGGAGTCCGGCGATCACGTCCTCGATCAGCGACATCGTCAGGCCGTGCTCGCCCAGCAGGTCGAGGCGGTAGCGCATCAGCGCGTCGTAGTCCGGCTCGTCACGCGTGGTCCGGCGCAGACCGTCGATCCCCGTGTGCTCGGCGACGGCGATCCAGATCTCGGGTACCAGCACGCCCTCGACGTCGAGCGTCACGATCGTCTGGCGTTGATCCGTCACCGCTCCAGTCTCGCCGCTGCGGACGGAACCGACGAAAACCGTGTCAGGTGGTGCGCCGGTACGTGGCCTCGATGAAGCTGAAGGCAGCGAACAAGAAGAGACCGGCGCCGATGAACATCAGCAGCACCGTTCCCCAACCCGAGTCGGCCAAGTCGCGCAGTGCGCCCGACAGTCCTTCGGTCTCGTCGGGGTCGTGCTGGAGGCCGGCGACGGCGAGGAGCACGCCGATGACGGCGGTGATGATCGCCTTGCCGCCGTAGCCGGCGCGGCCGCTCCATTCGACGCCCTTGCGCGTCGACTCGTCGAGCGACGTGGTGTCGAGGCGCTGCATGAACTCGGCTTCGACCGCCTGCTTGTACAGCTCGAAGGCGGCGAACCCGACGATCACGATGCCACCGATGACGACCAGCCACTGACCGCCGGGCCAGCCGAGGACGGTGGCGGTGGCCTGCTGCTGCGTGTCACCCGACTCGCTCGACTGCGAGGAGCTGCTGGACGAGTCCCAGTTGGCGATGAGCAGGGCGACGGACGTGGCCGCCAAACCGGCGTAGGTCAGCGCCTTCATCGCGTACTTTGCCCGGTCGGTGGCCTCGTTGCCCTCGACGGGGTCGCCGGCGACGGCCTGGAGCACCTTCCAGACGACGAGCGACACGAGCGCCGCCGTGAGCCCGATCAGCAGGAATCGCCCGAACGGGGCGGTCGCCACACGCTCGACGGCACCTTGCGAGGAATCGTTCGACCCGAACGCCAGATCGAGGGCGAGCAATCCGAAGAGCAGGTAGAACAGGCCGCGCCCGATCAACCCTGGCCGCGCCATGGTGGAACGGGCCGATCCGGCGTGTCGGGTTGCGGTCGCTGCGGTGCTCACATCGATCCTTTCGCTGTCGTCTCCGCCCGTGTACCCCTTCCGACGCGAGTCGAACCAGCCTGTCGCGACGGTCGTCAGCCGGTCATCCGTCGACATCGACGTCGACGGCGGGCACGTCGATCCGGATCTCGCCGTCGTCGTCGGCGTCGGACACGGCGAGGAAGACCGCCAGGGCGATCGCGGCAGCGACGACGGCGGTGATGAAGCCGGCGATGAAGGAACGGACGCTCATCTTGCGTTCCTCGGTGACGGCGACGGGCTCGACGCGAACTCGCTCCTCGACGACGGTGCGGCGGTCGCCGTCGGCGTCGTGGTCCCCGTGGTCATGGTCGGTCTGTTCGGTCATGCCCAGCGCGTTACCCCAGCACACGAAACGCGAAACGCGCTCGCCGCTGGTGCCGAGGCTGGGACGGGCTCGGATTGACCCGCTCGGCCAGCGGGTACTCCGACGGCGATGAGTGCAGGTGCCGCGGCCACAGCGAGTGCGACGAGCGCGTCGACCGTCCCACGGTTTCTCGACCGCGGTGCGCAGTGGGCGTGGCGGTTCGTCGTCGTTTCCGCGGCGATCGGCATCCTCGTGTGGTCGACCTCCCGCCTGACGGTCGTCATGATCCCGATCTTCGTCGCGATCATCCTCGCGGCGCTGCTCACACCGCTGGTCGACGTGGTCGCCCGAGCGCTGCCGCGCCTTGCGGCGACCTGGCTCGTGCTGCTCGGAGTGATCGCCGTGCTCGGCGGCGGCGCCGCGCTCCTGGCGCGGCCGATCTCGTCGGCGACGAGCGAGCTCGGCACCGAGTTCTCCGCTGCGTTCGACGACTTCGAGGAGTGGCTCCGGACCGGTCCGTTGGAACTCGACCAGGAGCGCATCGACTCGCTGTTCGACAGCGTCGGTGCCGCCGGCGATCGGCTCCTGAGCGGGCTGACGGAACAGCCGGCGTCCACCGCCCGCCTCGTCGCGGAGTTCGTCGGGGGCTTCTTCCTCACCATCGTGCTGACCTTCTTCTTCCTCAAGGACGGACACAGCCTCTGGAACTGGGTGCTCGGCCTCCTGCGGCCGGTACGGCGCGAGAAGCTCGATCTGGCGGGGCGCGCAGCATTCTCCAGTCTGCAGGGATGGATCCGCGGTGTGGCGATCACCGGTGTCGTCGACGGATTGCTCATCGGAATCGC
>JAWLFC010000025.1:0-32104 GCA_041685755.1 Ilumatobacteraceae bacterium | reverse complement strand
CGCTCGGTGACGACGGCCGGCGACCCCCGCGAACCCTCGGAACGCTTCGCCGACCTCCATGACTCGTGGGAGCTCGATGCCGACCGCTGACGCGTCCGCCGGCGGCTCGTGGCCGCGATCGGTCGCGATCCAGGTCGTGCTGTACGACAACGACGGTCGACAGCAACGACGCCTCGCGGCGGGGATCGCCGCCGCGGTCCGAGACATGCGTTCGACGTTCCCTCTGGAGCGGGTCGCCGTCCGGTACGGCGACTGCTCGCGTTGGCCCTGTCTCAGCGAGCCTGAGCAGGAAGCGATCAGAGCGGAACTGGCCGGCGTCGTGGACGACGTCTCGTTCACCTTCTTCGACGCCAATCTGGGTTCGGGCGGGGGTTCCAACGCTCTGGCCGCACTCGGAGACGAGCATGTGGTGTGGATCCTCAATCCGGACACGTATCCGTCGCCGACATCGGCTCGGCTCCTCCTCGCTGCACTCGACAGCGACGGCGTCGCCGCGACCGAGGGTCGCCAGATCCCGATCGAGCACCCGAAGGACTACGACCCGCAGACCGGTGAGACCAGTTGGGTCACCGGCTGCTGTGTGATGCTGCGACGGGAGGCGTTCGACTCCGTCGCCGGCTTCGATGCCCACTTCTTTCCCCTGTACGGCGACGACGTCGACCTGTCCTGGCGTCTCCGCGCCGCGGGCTGGACGCTGCGGCACGTGCCGCGAGCCGTGATCGTGCACGACAAGCCGATCGGGAGTACGGGCGAGGTGCGGTGGTCCGCGATGCAAGCCCGCTCGAGTCACCTTGCTCGGCTGTGGCTGTACCGGCGCTACGCCCGCCCGGATCTCGAACGAGCGTTCCTCGAGTCGGTCGACGACGACCGTGACCCGGTCGCCGCCGACGCGATCGCGGAGTTCACCCGACGCGTCGACGCGGGCGACGTTCCCGATGCGCTCGCCGAGGCGGCGCTCGTCGCGGACTTCGTCGACGGTCGCTACGGACGAATGAGGTTCCTGTATGCCGGATGACGGACCGGGCGGCGACTCGGAACGCTCGCTGACCTACGACTTCGCCTACTCGTGGCAGTCGACCTACGGGCGAGTGGCCCGTCTGATCGCATCGCAGGTGGAGACCGGCACCGTGCTCGATCTCGGTGCCGGAGTCGGAACGCTGGGGCACGCCGTCGGCCGATACGGCTTCGGCTACCTGGCGGTCGACGCCGACGACGACAACGTCGCGGCGATGCGCTCGCGAGGACGAGAGGCCGTCCGAGTGGATCTCCTCGCCGACGACGCGGTTGCCCGTGTCCTCGAGGTCGTCGAGGCGGCGGAGACGACGGTCGTGGCCGTGACGATGCTCGATGTCATCGAGCACCTTCCCGATCCCGACCGGACGATGAGGCTCCTTCGCGACGTGGTCGACCGACTGGCCGTTCGGCAGCCAGTCGCGCCGATGGTGCTGCTGAGCGTCCCCAACGTCGCCCACTACGACCTCGGTGCAAAGCTGCTGCTGGGTCGTTGGGACGTGACGCCGACCGGCCTGCTCGATGCGACCCACGTCACGCTGTTCACCGAGGAACGACTCGACGCGCTGATGTCGTCGAATGGCTTTGCGGAGACCTGCCGTGACGACGTGATCATCGAGGCGACCGAACAGCGCGCACCCGGCGATTTCCCGGTGTTCGGTTCGACGATGTTGGCCACTCACCTCCGGGCGCTGCGCGACGGGGCAGACCCCAACGGCCGGATCTACCAGTTCGTCCGCTCGTACCGCGGTACGTCCGACGGTCGACGTGGCGAGGCCGAGGCCCGTCGGGTCGAGACCGACGCCGTGCCCGATGCCGGGAGTCGGCCGTTCCTGTCCGTCGTCGTTCGAACGCAGGGAACCCGCTCGACGCTCCTCGACACGCTGACATCGCTGGCAGCGCAGCACGACAGGGACATCGAAGTGCTGCTCATGGTCCACAGCGACGACCCCGACACCCTCGCCCGCGTCGACGGCGAGGTGGCGAGGTTCGAAGACGGGTTCAGTCGACGTGTCGCGGTTCGTCAGGTGCGCGGTGGCGGCCGGAGTCGACCGTTGAACGAAGCCCTCGTTTCGGCACGTGGCCGGTACTTCGCGATTCTCGACGACGACGACATCGTCACACCCGACTGGGTCGCCACGTTCCGCCAGATCGTGGAGCGATCTCCCGGGCGGTTGGTGCGCGCCGGTTGCGTCGTCCAAGGAATCGTGGAGCGCGAGCCCGACGAAGCGATCGACTTCAGCGTCGACAGCGGATTCTCTGCTGACCATCCGGCTCACTTCGACACATTGGATGCCGTCCGCAGCAATCGGTCGCCGTCGTGTTCGTACGCGGTGCCACTCGATGCGGCTCGTGCTCTCGGCTTCACCTTCGACGAGTCACTCCGCGTCTGCGAGGACTGGAAGTTCGAACTGCAGATCGCCCTGACCTGCGGTGCCGCCGATGCCGAACGGGTCACGAGCGTCTACCGCCGGTGGCGTTCGGGCGGTCGGGCATCCCTGGACGAAGGTGCGGCTGTCTGGATCGCCGACCACGAGGCCGTGATCGACGGTCTCGACGAGACACCGACGCTGCTTCCCGCGGGCTCGCTGCGTCGCATCCACGAGTTGTACCGATACGTCGAGCAGCTCGAAACCGAACTCGGCCGCCGACGCCCCGACGACGGGCCGTACGCGGACACCTCGCGCTGACACGATCTGCCGCGGCGTCGGGAGCTCGTTCAGCCGAACATCTCGGAGTGCGAGGCCACGCCCTCGCCGTCGATCGACCACGTCGGGTGAAGTGTGACGAGACCGCTCGTCTCGTTCGACGATCCTGCCATCACGTCGAACCGCAACGCGTTCTGCACGTGGTCGAAGACGTGCTGACGTCCGAACCCCGTGATCTCCGTGTGCACGACGTGGGGGCCCGGCAGCAGGCTGAGGTCGTCGACGTCGATGTCGACGACGCCGCTGCCTTCCACGTAGGCGGGCACCAGTTCGGCATCGCGGGAGCTCGGCATCGTGATCGCAACGCCGTGGATCGACGTGACGGTGATCGCGAAGACCGGGTTCGCCACGCGAGTGGGCGCCTCGAAGTGCAGGCGGAACCGGACGCGTCCGCCGGTGCGGACGCGGAACTGCGGCGATCCGTCGACGATCATCTCGATGCGGTCGACCCGGATCTCGCCCGAACCGCGACGGATGCCACCGATCGCTTCGACCGGTGTGCTGTCGCCGGAACCTGACGTGGGTGAGGCGAGCATCGACTCGGTGTAGCGATCGACGAGATCGGCGGGGGCTCCCTCGCCGAGAACGTTGCCGTGG
Organism: Ilumatobacteraceae bacterium; assembly: GCA_041685755.1. Classification (GTDB taxonomy): domain Bacteria; phylum Actinomycetota; class Acidimicrobiia; order Acidimicrobiales; family Ilumatobacteraceae; genus Sva-07. The sequence goes on along the minus strand of JAWLFC010000025.1, from coordinate 28,787 downwards.
TCGAGCCAGATGGCGCGGTCACAGAAGTTGCGGACGCTGCTCATGTCGTGGGTGACGAGAACGAGTGTCCGGCCCTCCTCGCGGAACTGGGCGAACTTCTCCATGCACTTCTGCTGGAAGGTGACGTCGCCGACGGCGAGGATCTCGTCGATGATCAGCAGTTGGGGGTCGACGTTGATCGCCACGGCGAACGCCAGCCGAACGTACATGCCCGAGGAGTAGGTCTTCACCGGAGCGTCGATGAACTGCTCGAGGCCCGAGAACTCGACGATCTCGTCGAAGCGATTCGCGATCTCTCGGCGCGGCATGCCGAGGATCGCGGCGTTGAGGAAGACGTTGTCCCGGCCGGACAACTCCGGATGGAACCCGGCGCCGAGCTCGAGGAGGGCGGACATCCGTCGCCGGACCTCGATCGATCCGGCGTTCGGACGCAAGATGCCTGCCATGCACTTGAGCAGGGTCGACTTGCCCGAACCGTTGTGGCCGATGACCCCGAACGCCTCCCCTTCGCGCACCTCGAACGACACGTCGTCGAGCGCGACGAACTCCTCGTAGCGGTTGCGTCCCCCACCCGCGATCAGTTGCTTGAGCGAGTTCGTCCGTTCCTGGTGCACCCGGAACGACTTGGTGACGTGATCTGCAATCAGGACGAGGTCGCCGTTCGACTGGCCGGAGGTCGAGGTCACAGTCGTGGAGGTCACAGTTCCTCCGCGAAGCGCGGTGACAAGCGGTTGAAGATCCAGGCACCCAACGCGAACGTCACCGCCGAGATGATCACGAGGTGTGCCCATCGCCCCGGACCCGGCATCCGGCCGTCGTACATGATCTCGTGCGAGGCCCTGATGAAACTGCCGGTCGGTCCCCAGTTCGTGAGCGCTCGCAGCGCGTCGTTCGTGATGAAGTCCGGTTCGTAGATGATCGGAGTGGCGTAGAAGAGCAGTTGGGCGACGATGCCCCAGAGATAGTTGATGTCGCGGTAGAACACGTTCATCGCTGCCAGGGCGAGTGCCACGCCGGTCGTGAAGAACGCCATCACGATCATCAAGAGGAGCATCACCGGGAGCCAGTGGAACACGAAGCTGCCGGCGATCAGCAGGGCGACCGCCAGCACGACGAGCTCGATCAGGAGCGTGACCCCCTGGGCGGTCACGACGGAGAACACGAGGTGCTCGTGGGGGAACGCGACCTTCTTGATCAGGCTGGCGTTGCCGTCGACGGCACCGATCGCTGTCGTCACCGAGATCGAGAAGAACTGGAACGGGAGCAGACCGGACAGGAAGTAGAGCGGGAAGTTCTGCAGACCGCTGGGGTCGCCGACCGGCGGCGTCTGCCTGAACACGTAGAGGAAGACGAAGCTGAAGATCACCATCTGGCTGATGGGGTTCAGCAGGCTCCATGCCCAGCCGAGGACGGACTTGCGATACCGGGTTCGCAGCTCCTTGAGCGAGAGCAGGTACAGCAGGTTGCGGTGGGCGACCGCGCTCCGGAGCGACATGACGCGCCGATGCTACTGGTGGCACTGCGCGAGCGAGCGGAGGGCTGCCCGAATCGGGGCCCGTGCTGTGGGACGATGAATTCGTGAGCGACCTGCGAATCGTGTTCGTCCTGTCGCCGTACCAGAACGCCTTCTTCTTCGAGCTCGCCGATGCACTGATCGAGGCACTTCGAACATCGGGCGTCGATGCGATCGCGACCACGGAGGGAGGTGCGCACCAGGTCGGAGACGGCGATGTGTTCGTCCTCCTGCCTCCGCACGAGTACGTGGCCCTCGAGGGTTCGTCGTTGGTCGACGACCCGGCGGTCGCTGCGCGAACGGTCGGGATCACCGCGGAACAGCCGCACCAGAGCTTCTTCGAGCGCAACGCGTCGATCGGCGCCCGACTCGGTGGCGTGCTCGACTTCAGCCCGCTCGCCGTCGCCGGCTACCGACGCCTGGGCATCGATGCCGAACAGCTCCCGTTCGGCTACGTGCCCAGTTGGGATGCTCGAGCGTCGCGGCTCCCGATCGAGGACGCCTCACCGCAGGTGCTGTATCTCGGCAACAAGATGCCTCGTCGACTCGGCGTGCTGGCGTCGGCAGCCGACGCGCTGATCAGCTACGACACGCGTCTCGTGATCTCCGACAATTCCGAGCCGAACCGGGCGTCGAGTGCGACGTTCGTCGTCGGCGACGACAAGCGACGACTCCTCGCGTCGACCGGCTTGCTCCTCAACATCCACCAGAGCGAGGAGCCCTACTTCGAGTGGCTGCGATTCATCGAAGCGGCCCACTGTGCGACACCCGTGCTGACCGAGGCGTCGCACGACACGTCGCCGTTCGTTGCCGGCGAGCACTTCCTGGAGTTCGACGGGGGTGCGCTCGGGACGGCGCTGGAGGCGGCCTGGAGCGATCCCGGAAGGCTGGCCGAGATCGGTCTGGCGGCCCACGCCGCCGTCGTGGAGACCCCGTTGGTCGAGTCGATCGGAGTGGTGACCGCACTCGCCGGGCGGCTGCTGGCGAATCGTCCGCCGGCGCGCCTGCCGCCCCGAACGAGGACCGAACCGATCGGTCGGCTCCGACGAGATCCGGAGGCGCCGAGATCCGATCGTCCCCGCCGCCGCTCGTGGCTGGCGCGCCCGAGGTCGCAGCCGCAGCGTTGGACGCTGGTGGCTCCGGACGGGACGGAGCTTCTCGCCGAGCCACACGAACTCGTCGGACTCGGCGGTGGCCATCCGATCACCAACGTGATGGTCGCCGGACTCGACGAGTGGGGTGCACCGATGCTCGAGGGCATCTGGCCGTGGGAGCCCTGGAGGCTCGTCGAGGGTCAGCACCTCGGTCGGGTACTCGTCGTCGAGACGACGCTTCATCGCGCAGTGACGGGGTGGGGCCCTGTGGCCGGCTTCGCCCATGAGTACCCCCACCTCGCCGTCCAGGCGTACGGTGTCGTGCACGGACTCTCGGGAGGCCATGTGGCGCGACCGCTCGCCCGGTCGTCGGCCTGGCCGGTCGACCCCCTCCAGCGCGTTCCCGCGGAGTGTGTCGATGCGCTCCGCGACGCGATGACCCCAGCGATCACTCGACGCCGAAGCGTCGGTGCATCTCGGCGAGACGTTCCTGGTCGGGGTGGTGGCTGATGCGGCTGTCGGCACGGGTCGAGTAGAACCCGGCCACGACGGGGACCGGTTCGAGGTCCCCCGCTTCGGCGAGCCGGACCACGAGTTCCCAGTCGATGTAGCGGGTGAGCGAATCGTCGAACCGGAGTTCGCGATGGTCGCGACGGACGACGAGTGCGCCGAGATCGACGTGATTCGCCGTACGCAGTGCGACGAGATCGACCGTCGGCTCGAAGTGCACCCACGGGAAGACGTCCGGGTCGGCGACATCCTCTCGGAACGTGACGCCGTAGAACGCGGCGACGTCGGGGCGACGTCCCGTGAACTCAGCGATGCTGCGGAGCCAGTCGGGAGCCAGTGCGTTGTCGTCGTCGAGGAATGCGACGTAGTCGCCGGTCGCCGCACCGATGCCGATGTTTCGTGCGGCTGCGGCGCCGACGCCCTCGGTCACCTCGAGTCTGATGCGCTGATCGGTGGACGCACGTGCCGACACGACCTCGCTCGTTGCGTCATCGCTGCCGTCGTCGACGACGACCAGCTCCCATCGGTCGTAGGTCTGGCCGACGACGGAGTCGATCGCGTCGACGAGCAGTTCGGCCCGGTTGCGGGTGGCCGTCACGACGCTGAGCAGTGGGCGGTGCCGTAGTGGCGCACCGGCGCTCCACGTCGACGTCGCCGCGATCCGGTCGCGACGGCGGAGGTCGTCCTGGACGTCTCCGAACGCGGCGAGGCGGGCCTCCAGCGACGCGATCAGATCCTGCGCCGCGCGGAGTTCGGCGTTCAGCACATCGGCCCGGGACCCGGCGCCGGCGATCTCCTCGGCCAATCGGTTGATGCCGAGTCGCTCGACCACGTACGACTTGAGCCGCTCGATCATGGTCAGGCGATGGTAGCGCTGCCCGGCCACGGCAGCGTCGGGTGGCGGGCGCGCATTGCCTCGATCGCATCGTCGGTCTCGAGATTCGTGAGACTGATCATCGACGACCCCTGCACGCGGTATCGCCCCTGGATCTCGCGGTGGAGGACCGCTCGCCCCCCGGTCGCCGCGAGCCGGAGCCACAGATCCCAGTCCTCCCAGCCGTAGACGTGCTCGTCGTCGGCGCGGTACCCGCCGAGCTCCTCCCACGCCGTGCGGCGCCACATCGCCTGCGCATCGATGTAGTTGGACTCACAGAGCCGGCGGACGTCCCACGCGAAGGCACTGCGGAGCCCGCGGCTCGCGCCGAAGTCCTCGAGGATCGAGTACGTGGCTGCGGCTCCCGGGTCGGCACGGAGGACACCGGCCAGGCGGGCCAGGCACGGCGGGCGGACCTGGTTGTCGGCGTCCATGACGAAGACGAACTCGCCGCGGGCGGCGCGGAACGCGTCGTTGCGGGCCGCGGCCAGCCCCTCGTTGGCCTGTTTGGAGAGCAGCGTGATGGCCACATCGGGATGTCGTTCCATGAACTCCGTCACGACGGAACGACCATCATCGGTCGAGTGGTCGTCGACGACGACGATCTCCATGTCGATGCCCTCCGACGCCACGAGGCTGGCGAGCGCCGACTCGACGACCGATTCGTAGTTGTACAGCGTGACGATGGCCGACACGACAGGAGCGGGTCCGATCGTCACCGCTGGTGTCGTCGAGCGGTCGACGTGCCGGGGTGCGCCGAAGCGGAGCACCGAGATCGACTCGTCGATGCGTCGCAGCAGGGCGGTGTCGGCGAGAGCCGCACGTTTGGCGCGCCGTTGGAGGTCGCGGACCGGCTGGAGGGGTCCGAGCCGCACGGGCTGAGGTGCGCGGGACGTGCCGAGCATCCAGCGGTCGGTCGCCCTCGGCAGCGACACCGGCGCCGAGGGACCGATCGCGCCGTCGCGTTCGAGTTCGTCGAGCAGGTTCGGCAGGGTCCGGCCGAGCCCGAGTTCTCCGGTGACCATGGCGTGGGCGGAGTCCGCGATCGCCCGACGCCGGACGTCGTCGAGTGCGAACTCGACGGCAGCACCGAGTTGGTCGACCTCGGCCTCGACGAAATCGATGCCGACTCGAAGGGGGGAGTAGAGCTCGGAGGGCTCGGACACGACGACACAGCGGTTCGCCATCGCCTCGACCATTCGCGCCCATTCGAAGTACGGAACCGCCGGCTTCCCGGCTCCCGCCGGTGCGCCCCGATGGACGTTGAGCAGGATCTTCGCCGATGCCAGCAGCTCGTACTTCGCGATCCCGAACACGAGACCGGGGGTCGTCGGGTTGACCGGTCGGTCGAACGCGAAGAGTCGCAGCTCGGTACGGAGCGGGGAGAGCTGCGCGGCGAGCCCGGCGAGCACGTCGCCGCGGCGGTCGTCCAGCCCGCCCATGAAGAGGACGTCGACCGGGCGATCGTCGGTCGTGTCGGTCGCGATCATCGACTCGACGGCACCCAGCTGAAGGTGTCGTGCTCGAATGCCACGGGCACGCATCGCGTCGACGCCGTGGTGGTTGATGTCGAGCACGTACTGCGCTCGTCGGCAGGCGTCGACCGTCAACTCGAACCATGGCGTCCCGGGTTGCTCGGTCGAGACGCACACCGACTGGCTCGCCGCCGCTTGCAGAGCCCGTCGAGGTGCGTCGTACAACTCGAAGAACTCGTGGGGTGCGACGACGAGGTTGATCGACCCGTCGGCGCAGGGCAGTTCATCCTGGTGGAGCGTCGCTCTGCGGCCACGGCAGGCCTCGACGATCCAGCCGGCGATGTCCTTCATGAACTCGTTGCCGTCGGCCGCCACGAACACCTTGACCGGGGCGCCCGGATCTGCGGAGAGCGACGTCACGTCCGACGTTCCGACAGTGTCCGCCACGCCCGCCGGGGGGCACGCCCGAGTTTGGCCAGACCGCGGCGTACCACGCCACGGCGATCGGGATGGTGGACGACATCGCGGGCCATCGTCCGGACCAGTGTGCGTCGGCTCATCGCCGCAGGGAAGGCCTCGGCGAGTTCGCGGACCTCTGCCCGGCGTGCGAGCGCCTCGGCGCGCAGGTCGGCGAGTGCGGCTTCCGCCCACTCGACACGCCGCCGGAGTTCGGCGTTCTCGGCTCGGAGTCGATCCGCCTCGCCGATCTGGTCGTCGTGGTCGTGGTGGCCGTCGTGGCCGTGGTGGTCACCGTCATCGACTTCGGTCGTCATGGCACCTGCACGGTACCGGCCGGGTGCAGGGCTCACCGGACTACGATCCTGGCGTGCCGAACGAGCCGTCCCTCGACATCGACGTCCTGCGGGCCGAAGTGGCCCGACTTCGCGACCTCGTGGGGCCCGACGAGAAGTCCTACGTCCAGTTGCAGATCGATCTGCTCGCCGCCCGCGACGCTGCCATCGGTGCCGAGGCAGCTCTCGGCACGCAACGCGGCTACAACGCAGCGCTCGAGGCCGAGGTCGAGCGTCTGCAGCGGGATTTCCGATGGTTCCGCGACAACGTCGTCCTGCGGCTCAAGCGGATGCGCGGGCGCACGTCGTTCGTGAACGCCGCGTTCGGCCGGCGCTGAGCTCCCACACCCGATGACCCGTCGATACTCGATCGTCACGCCGGTCTACGACCCGCCGGCCGACGTGCTGAACGAGACCATCGAGTCCGTGCGCGCACAGACCTACCGGAACTGGGAACTCGTGCTGGTCGACGACAAGTCGCCGTCGCCGCACGTGCGCGACGTGCTGCGCGAGGCCGCAGCTGCCGATGAGCGGATCACCGTGGTCGAACGCGCCGACAACGGCGGCATCGTCGCTGCGTCCAACGACGGCCTCGCCGTGGCCAGCGGCGATTTCGTCGGCCTGCTCGATCACGACGACCTCCTCACGCCCGAAGCGCTCGCCATGGTCGAGCTGTACGTCGACCTCCATCCCGACATGGACTACTGCTACAGCGACGAGGATCTCCTGGATCCCGACGGGAATGCCGTCGCCCCGTTCTACAAGCCGGACTGGTCGCCCGAACGTCTCCGGTCACAGAACTACCTGGGCCATTTCTCGGTGTTCCGCTCCGAGCTGCTCGACCGGATCGGTGGTTTCCGCCCCGGTTTCGACGGTTCGCAGGACTACGACATCTTCCTCCGCGCGACCGAAGCAGCCAGGGAGGTCGTCCACATCCCCTACGTGCTCTACCACTGGCGTCAGCTCCCGACATCGGTGGCGTCGGGTGACACGTCGGTCAAGCCCTACGCCTACGTGGCGGGCCGGCGGGCGCTGCAGGAGCATTGCCGGCGTGTCGGCATCGACGCCGACGTCGACATGGCCGAGCATCTCGGGAACTACCACGTTCGGCGGCGTGCCCGGTCCGACGCGACGGTCAGCGTGATCATCCCGACGTCGGGCGCCCTCGGACGTGTGTGGGGCATCGAGCGTCGGTTCGTGATCGACGCGGTCAGGTCGATCGTGGCGTCGACCAGCCGGGACATCGAGTTCGTCGTCGTTCACGATCCGTCGACGCCGACGGCCACGCTCGATGCCGTTCGCCTCGCCGCCGGTGACTCGTCGGTCGTGATGCTCGCCGCGGCGGGAAGCGATGCGGCGAAGATCAATCTCGGGGTCGTCCGTGCGAGCGGAGAATTCGTCCTCCTGCTCGACGACGCGGTCGAGGTCCGGACGAAGGAGTTCCTCGACCCCCTCGTGGCGCTCGCCGACACCCCGGTGGTGGGTGCCGTCGGGTGCAAGACCTGGTTCGCGGACGGTCGCGTCAACGACGCGGGCCACGTGTACCACGGGAGCCCGAACCCGATCATGAGTGGTCGTGCGTCCTACGAGGTCGGCCCGGGTGGTCTGCTCGTCGTCCAACGCGAGGTCTCAGGGCTCTCCTCGGCGTCGATGCTGCTGCGGCGGGACGTGTTCGAGGAGGTCGGTGGGATGCACCCGTTCCGGACACGGTCGTACGCCGACATCGACCTCAGCCTGAAACTCCGTCACCACGACCTGGACCGGATCTGGACGGCGCAGGTGGAGCTGTACCACTTCGTCGACCGCTGGACCGACGTCGACTCCGCCACTGACGAAGGTCGCTTCCTCGTCGAGCGGTGGGGGTCGCAGTTGGCGTTCGACCCCTACTCCAACCCGAACCTCCAGCCGGGCCGGGGGGATTGGATCGAGGCTGGTCTGCGTTGAGCGGTCCGGCTGCCGCTCCATCCCGGCGGAGTATCTTCGGGGCCCATGTCGGACGATGAGGCGGAGCTCGAACGGCTCCGACGGCTCGTCGGACCGTCGGAGATCGGGTATCGGGAACTTCGCGACGACGTGATCGCGGCGTCCACCGAGGCGAAGTCCGCAGTGCTCGAGTCGGGACGTCTGCGCGGCGAGTTGACGGAGATGTCGGTGCAACTGGCCCGGGCGCGCCAGGACCAGGACATGCTGCAGCGGCGTCGCGACATGGGCCCGGTCGGCTATCTCGGCGATCTCGCCCAGGAGTACTGGCGCGCCTCGCTGCGTCCCGCACTGGGGACGGCGTTGCGGCGGCTCGGTGTGCGGCGGACCACGTGAGCGCACCGACCTTCTCGGTCCTGACCGCGGTCTTCGATCCGGTGCCCGAACACCTGGCGTCGTGCCTGGCGTCGGTCGATGCCCAGACGTTCGGCCACTGGGAGCACATCGTGGTCGACGACTGCTCGACCGACGTGGCCGTCGGCCACGTGCTCGACGCCCATCGTGATCCTCGTCGACGAGTCGTGCGTCGGCGCGAGAACGGAGGGATCGTCGCCGCGAGTTCCGATGCGCTGTCGGCGGCGACGGGCGAGTTCGTCGTCCTGCTGGATCACGACGACGTGCTCGAGCCGGTCGCCCTCGAGCGGATCGTCGAGTGTCTCGCGGCCACCGATGACCCCGGTGACGTCGACCTCGTCTACTCCGATCACGACCTCCTGCGCGCCGACGGGCGGACGGCGTCGCCGGTCTACAAGCCCGACTTCTCGCCCGAGCGCCTCCGCAACCACAACTACATCACCCACCTGGTGGTGGTCCGTCGTGAGTCGCTCGACGCCGTCGGCGGATTCCGCGCCGGACTCGACGGCGCCCAGGACCACGACGTGCTGTTGCGGGTCAGCGAACGATCGGGTGCCGTGCTGCACGTTCCCGAGATCCTGCTGCACTGGCGGCAGTCGCCGGCGAGCGTCTCGGCCTCGACCGGCAACAAGCCCGACGCGTACGCAGCGGGCCGCCGAGCGGTGTCGGAGCACCTCGAGCGCGTCGGTCTCGATGCCGAGGTCGAGCCCGGCCCCTTCGACGGGGTGTACCGGATCCGGCGGCGGGTGTCCGGCCGCGCATCGGTGTCGGTGATCATTCCGACCAGGGGCTCCCGCGGACGCGTGTGGGGGCGGACACGGGTGTTCGTCCACGAGGCCATCGCGTCGATGCTCGCCGACCCCGCCCGCTCGGTCGACGTGGACGTGGTGCTCGTCGTCGACTCCGGCAGCGACCCCGTCGTCGTCCGCGGAGCCCGCGAGCTGCTCGGCGACGCACTCACCGTGGTGGACTACGCCGAGCGCTTCAACTTCTCACGCACGATCAACCAGGGCGTCGCGGCCTCCTCCGGCGAGTACGTCCTGCTGCTCAACGACGACACCGAACTCGTCGCACCGGGCAGCGTCGAGGAGATGGTCCGGCTCGCCCAGCAGGCCGACGTCGGACTCGTCGGAGCCAAGCTGCTGTACGCGGACGGCACGCTCCAGCACGGCGGACACGTGTACAACGACACGATCGACCATGCGCTGCGAGGCTGGCCCGGTGATCACCCCGGGCCGAACCGACTGCTGGCGGTCGAGCGGGAGTGCAGCGGGGTCACGGCGGCCGCCGCGATGCTGCGGCGAGACGTGTTCGACGAGGTCGGCGGGATGTCGGAGGAGCTGCCCGTGAACTACAACGACGTCGACCTGTCGCTGCGTGTGCGGGCGACGGGCAGGCGTGTCGTCTGGACCCCGCATGCGTGCTGGTGGCACTTCGAAGCGCAGAGCTTCGACCACCCGATCGACGCGTCCGAGCTCGTCACGATCCGGCGTGACTGGTCGCAGGAGCTGAGCCACGACCCCTACTACAACCCGAATCTCGCCCCGGGGCGAACCGACTGGCTGGAACGTCCGGGCCGATCGGGCGCGCCCCCGTACACCCGTCTGCCCGACGGTCGGGTGGTGTGGGCGTGACGCAGGCTGCTCCCCGCGTCGTGGCGGTCGTCGTCACGCTTCGAGCGGGACACGACCTCGCCGCGTGCGTCGAGTCGTTGGACGCTGCCGGTGGGCTCGACCACATCGTGATCGTCGACAACGGTGGCAACGTCCTCATGGAGGAACGAAGCGGGCTCACCGTGGTCAGACCGACGCACAACGTCGGATTCGGAGCGGGCGCGAACGCCGGCTTCGTGGTCGCCGAGTCGATGCGGGCCGAGGTCGTGGTCCTCCTCAACGACGACCTGAGGGTCGACGAGGGCTGGTTGGATCCGCTCGTCTCGTCGCTGGCCGACGAGGCGGATCTCGGCGCGGTCCAGCCGATGCTGGTCTTCCCCGACGATCCGACCCGGGTGAACAGCTTGGGGGTCGAGGTGGGCGCCGATGGAGCGGGCGTCGACATCGGCATCGGTGATCCTGTCTCCGCCGTCGACCGCCGGGCTCGCGACATCGAGGCGTTCACCGGCGGTGCTGTCGCGTTCCGCCGCGACTTCCTCGACGACACCGGCGGCTTCGACGAGCGGTACTTCCTCTACTACGAGGACGTCGACCTCGCACGGCGGGGAGCCCGGCTCGGATGGCGCTGTCGCTGTGTGCCGACCTCGGTGGTGATGCACCGAAAGGGAGCGTCGACCGAGGCCCTCGGCGACCGGCTCGTGTACCTGCGCGAACGCAACCGGCTGTGGTCGGCGTTCCGCAACGAATCGCCTCGGATCATCGCCGGCGCGGTCTGGTTGTCGATCCGACGAGTGCGCCACGCCCCTCGCGGTGTCCACGCACAGGCGCTGGCCGTGGGTGTGGGCGGTGGGTTGAAGCGGCTGGGGGAACGTCGGCGCCGGTGAGATGCCCGTCGTCTCAGACCGGGCGATCCTGCTTGTCCTTCTTGGCCGCCTTCTGGGCCTTCTTCCACTCGCGGACCTTGCCGAGTGAGATCTCGTCGTGGACGTCGGCAACCGACCGAGGGGTGTCGTCGCCGAACTTGCCGGCAGCCTCACGCCAACCCGTCAGGTCGACACCCTGGGTCTTGGCGAGGAGGGCCAGGAAGATCTTCGACTTCTCGTCGCCGTAGCCGGGCAGCGCTCGCAGACGCCGGTACACCTCGTCGGCGTCGTCGACGCCCCTCCAGATGTTGGCGGCGTTCCCCTCGTAGTCGGCCACGAGGGCCTCGCACACGGCGTGAATGCGCTTGCCCATCGAGCCGGGGAACCGATGGATGGCCGGTTTCTCGCAGCAGACCGTGACGAACTCCTCGACGTCCATCGCCGCGATCTTCTCCGGGTCGAGATGCCCGAGGCGTTGCTTCAACGTGGCGGGACCGGCGAACGCCCATTCCATCGGTACCTGCTGATCGAGCAGCATCCCGATCAGCAGTGCGTTGGCATCGGTGTTGAGGAGCTTGTCGGCCGCCGCGTCGCCGGTGATGAAGAGAGTTCCAGCCATGCCGTCACGCTATCCAGCGTCGTCGGATGCGGGCTGCTACGTTCCCGCTGATGGCATCGGCGGTCCGGGCGCTCGTCGTGATCCTGGTGCTGCCCCTGGTGGGTTTCGCGCTCATGGTCTCGGCGATGCTGATCCCCGACCGGTTGGTGATGGACGAACTGTACGAGGCGGTCGTCGGCGGCACGCTCGAGGAAGACTCCTATCCGATCGGGTACTCCGGCTCACGCCTCGACGGCTTCAGCGAGTGCAAGCGCATCACGATCGGGCTGGGAGCACCTGCCGGGACCAGCCTCGTCGAGACCGCTGTCTCCACGCCGTCGCTCGGACCGTGCGCGACCGCGGTGCCCAAGATCACCGGCTGGGCGACCGGCGAGGGCCTGACGCAGGCGTACTCGTACTTCCGTTACTGGAACGGCAGCGCCGCGGTGTTCCGGCCGGCGATCTCCGCCGTCGGGCTCGACGGAACGCGGATCCTCGCCGCGATCGGCATCGTGGCCGCCGCCGGAGCCTTCTGGCTCCAAGCGTCACGCCGCGTCGGCCGAGTGGCGGCAACCCTCTGGCTGCTCCCGGTCGTCGCCACCACCGACTTCATCGACCTTCCGCGCGCGCTCCTGCATGCGCTCGGGATGATCGTCGCGCTGTCGGCGGCGGCGCTGCTGTTGCGGTTCCTCCGTGCCGACGACCCGTGGTTCCGATTCGCGCTCGCCGCGTTCGTCGCCGGTGCGACGTTCCTCTTCCTGGGCGACATGACCAACCCCGATGCAGCATGGGCGTTGACCGCCGCGAGTGCAGCAGTCGTGGCCGCCGGGTCGCCGACGACGCGGCAGGCGTTGGTCAGCACTGCGTCCGCAACCGGCGGTTGGATCCTCGGGTTCGGCTGGATGTGGGTCTCGAAGTGGTTGATCGCACTTCCGGTGATCGGCGTCGACGCCGTTCGTCGCGAGGTCACCGGGCAGATCGAGTTCCGGGTCTCGGGAGAGACACCCGGCGGCTTCTCCGGGTCGATCCTCGGCAGCGCTCGCCGCGCCGTCGATGCGTGGTTCGATCAACCCCTGACGCTGCTCGTGATCATCGTTGCGGTGATCACGGCGGGGGTCATCGCCCGGCGGGCGTCGGACCTCGCGACGACCTGGCCGACGCGACTGCTGATCGCCGCACCCGCCGTGATCCCGGTCGCCTGGCACCTCGTGCTTCGCAACCACACGCACTTCCATGCGTGGTTCACGTACCGCTCGTTCCCCGTCGGCGCGGGCATCGTGCTGATGGCCGTCACCGCCCGGCTGGTGCGGTCGCCGTCGCCGGCTCCGCCTGAACCCGACTCCGGCCCGGATCAGGCCCAGTACGGGTCGACGGCCTCGGGGTCGATGTCGTAGCGGTTGATGGCGTCATCGACGACGGACTCGTCGACCTTGCCGTCGGCGAGCAGGCCGTCGAGCACACCGAGCACGACGTGGCCGGTGTCGACCTCGAAATGGCGTCGCAGCGCCTCGCGGGTGTCGGAACGGCCCATGCCGTCGGTGCCGAGTGGCACGAACGTCCGGTCGTGGACGAAGCGCTGGATCTGCTCGGGGACGATCTTCATGAAGTCGGTCACGGCGGTGATCGGGCCCCGGGTCTCGCCGAGGATCTCGGCCACTCGTGGGATGCGCGGTTCCTGCGACGGATGCAGACGGTTCCACCGCTCGGCTGCCAACGCCTCCTCGCGCAACGCCTTGTACGAGGTGGCCGACCACAGCTCGACGGCGACGTCGTAGTGCTCGGCGAGCTCGGCGGCGGCCTCCCGGGCAGCGGCGTGCGCCGTGCCGGAGAACAGGATCGTCGCCGGGATCGACGGGCCGTCGGGAGCGTCGGCGAACTTGTAGAGCCCGTCGACGATCGCCTCGGCGAGGCCCGGGGTGTCGGGCATCGGCGGCATCTCGTAGTTCTCGTTGTAGAGGGTGATGTAGTAGGTCACGTCGGTCATCTCGGGCGGCCCGCCGCCGTACATGCGGTTCATGCCGGCCTGGATGATCGTGCCGACCTCGTACGCGAAGGCCGGGTCGTACGCCTGGACGAACGGCACGGTCGACGCCAGCACGAGGCTGTGGCCGTCCTGGTGCTGGAGGCCCTCGCCGAGGAGGGTGGTGCGGCCCGCCGTGGCGGCCATCATGAAGCCGCGGGTGCGCATGTCGGCCGCCTGCCAGATCAGGTCGCCGACGCGCTGGAAACCGAACATCGAATAGAACGTGTAGAAGGGCACCATCGGCACGCCGCGAGTTGCGTACGAGGTGCCGGCGGCGATGAAGCTCGACATCGACCCCGCCTCGGTGATGCCCTCTTCGAGGATCTGGCCCTTGGTGGACTCGGAGTACGACAACAGCAGGTCGTGGTCGACGGGCTGGTACTTCTGGCCCTGGGCGGCGTAGATGTTCAGTTCCCGGAACAACGCGTCCATGCCGAACGTGCGGGCCTCGTCGGGGATGATCGGCACCACGCGCGGCCCGATGTGTTCGTCGCGGGCCAACCCGCGCAGCAGGCGGGTGAAGCCCATCGTGGTCGACACCTCCTGGCCGTTGGAGCCGGCGCGCAGCTCGGCGAAGGGGCCGTCGCCGGGCAGCTCCAACGGTCGCCGGGCGACCGTGGTGCGCTTGGGGATCGAGCCGTCGAGTGCCTTGCGGCGTTCCATCATGTACTGGAACTCGATCGAGTCCTTCGGCAGGGTGATGTACGGCGGGTGTTCGGCGTCGAGGCCCTCGTCGTCGATGACGTCTTCGAGGTGCAGCCGGTCGCGCATGGCCAGGATCTGGTCCTTGGTCATCTTCTTGATCTGGTGGGTGGCGTTGCGGCCCTCGAAACCCGGGCCGAGCGTCCAGCCCTTGACCGTCTTGGCCAGGATCACCGTCGGGCGGCCGGAGCCGAGGTTCTCGGTCGCCGCCTTGTAGGCGGCGTAGAGCTTGCGGTAGTCGTGGCCGCCACGGGGGAGGTTGCGCAGCTCGTCGTCGCTCAGGTCGGCGACCATCTTGCGGAGTCGCTCGTCGGGGCCGAAGAAGCTGTCGCGGATGAACTCGCCGTCCTCCACCGCGTAGCGCTGGAACTCGCCGTCGACGGTGGTGTTCATCTTGTTGAGCAGCACGCCGTCCTTGTCCTGGGCGAGCAGGTCGTCCCACTTCGAGCCCCAGATGACCTTGATCACGTTCCACCCGGCGCCGCGGAAGGTGGCTTCGAGTTCCTGGATGACCTTGCCGTTGCCGCGCACCGGGCCGTCGAGGCGCTGGAGGTTGCAGTTGACGACGAAGACCAGGTTGTCGAGTTCCTCGCGCGAGGCGAGCGAGATCGCGCCGAGGGTCTCGGGCTCGTCGGTCTCGCCGTCGCCGAGGAAACACCACACGCGGCTGTCGCTGGTGTCGTCGATCTGGCGGTTCTGCAGGTACCGGTTGAACCGCGCCTGGTACAGCGCCGTGATCGGGCCGAGCCCCATCGACACCGTCGGGAACTCCCAGAAGTCGGGCATCAAGCGCGGGTGCGGATACGACGACAGCCCGCGCCCACCCCGGCCGATCTCGCGGCGGAAGTGGTCGAGGTCGTCCTCGGTGAGCCGCCCCTCGAGGAACGCGCGGGCGTAGATGCCCGGTGCGGCATGGCCCTGGTAGTAGATGTGGTCGCCGGGACGACCGTCGTCCTTGCCGCGGAAGAAGTGGTTGAACCCGATCTCGTACAGCGACGCGGAGCTCGCGTACGTCGACAGGTGACCGCCGATGCCGTCGGCGGTCTTGTTGGCCCGCACGACCATCATCGCCGCGTTCCAGCGGATGAACGCCCGGATGCGGCGCTCGATGTGCTCGTCGCCGGGGAACCAGGGTTCCTGCTCACGCGGAATGGTGTTGACGTAGGGCGTCGACACCGTCGCCGGGAACGACACCTGGCTCGCCGTCGCCCGCTCCATCAGGCGCGTCAACAGGTAGCGCGCCCGGGTCTTGCCGTGGGTGTCGACGACGGCATCGAGGCTGTCGAGCCACTCCCGGGTCTCGGTGGGATCGATGTCGGGCAGCTGGTGCACGTGGCCGTCGAAGATCATGGGGGCCAGTCTCGCAGTGTTACCGGCGGGTACGCACCGGATCCGCCTGATCATCGCGCCCCGTCCCCGAAATGGCGCGCTCCGATTGCGCTGAGCGCAATCCGGCCGCGCTTTTTCGGGTGTGAGTCGCCGGGAGCGTCGAGGCGCCCACTGCGAGAGCCGGCGTGGTGACCACGGCAGTGAGGCAGCGCCCCACGTGTGGTCACGAACGGCGACGGCGAGCGGCCGGTAGGTTGCGCCCGATGTCTTCGCTCACGATCTACACCGATGGCGCGTGCAGCGGGAACCCGGGACCGGGGGGCTGGGCGTGGGCGGTCGCACCGAACGGCGAGCCGAACGGTTCGGGTGGCGAGGAGCACACGACCAACCAGCGCATGGAGATCCACGCCGTGCTCGACGCGCTGCGGACCCATGCGTTGCTCGCCGACGACCACGGCGCGCCGATGCCGATCGAGATCGTGTCGGACTCCACGTACGTCGTGAACTGCTTCCGCGACCGGTGGTGGGTCAAGTGGGAGCGCAACGGCTGGAAGAACTCCAAGAAGGAGCCCGTCGCCAACACCGACCTGTGGAAACCTCTCATCGAACTGGTCCGGGTCGGTGACGTGTCGTTCCGATGGGTCAAGGGCCACAGCGGCGACCCGATGAACGACCTCGTCGATCGCCTCGCCGTCGAGGCGATCCCCGCCTGACGCCGAGTCGATCGGTGCTCGTCTCAGCTCGCCGGGGGACCGGTCAAGCTCGGCGCCGAACGTGCCGATGAACCTCCCGTGACGACTGCCTCCGCCGGCCGCCATACGTTACAGTCGCGTTACATGCGTCGCGTCGTCCTCGCCCTGTGCGCCGCGCTCGGTCTCACCGTGCTGCCCGTGGCCCCCGGCTCCTCCACGCCCGTCTCGGCAGCACCGAGCGACATCGTGGCCGTCGTCGTCGAGGGCACCGGCTTCGGACACGGCCGCGGCATGAGCCAGTGGGGCGCCTACGGCTGGGCGGTCGACCAGAGCAAGTCGTGGGAGTGGATCCTCGACCACTACTACGGCGGAACCACGCTGAGCGACGTCGACACGACCCAGGCCCGGATCCGGGTGCGTCTGCTCGGGCTCGACAACCTCACCACCGTCGGGGTGACCGCCGGGTCCGGCAACGTGACCGCAGCAGGGGTGTCGGGCCGGTCGATGTACGCCCGGGAGATCTCACCGAACCGATTCGAGCTCTACACCACGACGTCGATGGCCTGTCCGTCGTCGGCGTCGCTCGTCGTTCCCAACGGGCCGATCGCCCGCGGGTCGAGCAACTCCACGGCGGTCAGCCAGATCCAGACCTTCCTCAACGCCTTCCGGATCGCCGGTGACATCACGATTGCCGTCGACGGTGACTTCGGGCCGCAGACCGAGTCGCGCGTGCGTGACTGGCAGAGCGATCAGAATCTCGTCGTCGACGGCGTCTGGAACTCCGACGACGCCACACGGGCCCGCCAGCAGATCAGCGGCGCGTCGGGCAGCGCCGCATGGACCCTCCGGGCGACGGTCTCCGGCCCGGTCACGTTCACCAGCGCGAACGGGGAGAACCCTGCCGCGGCGCCCGCCAGCGTGCTGGGCGTCTGCAACAGCTCCGGCCGTGTCACCCACTACCGGGGCAAGATCGAGATGCGCCACGAGAGCGTCGGCAACCGCGTGGTCAACGACGTCGAGACCGAGGACTACCTGCGCGGCGTCGTTCCGAAGGAGATCTCCGCCAGCTGGGCCGATGCCGGCGGTGGCAAGGGAGCCAACGCCGTACGGGCCCAGGCCGTTGCCGCCAGGTCCTACGGGCTGGAGCAGGACCGCTACCGCAACGAGGGCGGCTACGCGACCACCTGCGACAGCCAGTCGTGCCAGGTCTACTTCGGCTCCGCCAGTCGGTCATCGGCGACGGCACTGCCGGTGCCCGTGGAAGACGACCGTACCGACGCCGCGATCGCCGCCACGGCGGGAAAGGTCCGCACGTTCCCCAGCGGTGCTGTCGCCTCCACCGAGTTCTCGGCCTCGAACGGCCCGCGCACCGCCGGTGGGGTGTTCCCGCCGGTCGACGACGCACCGGGTGACGGCACCTCACGCAACCCGAACCACCGCTGGACCCGGGTGCTCGACGCCGACACGCTCGGCCTCCGCTACCGCATCGGTCGACTGACCTCGGCGACGATGGTCGACGCGGCGTCGACGGTCAACCGTCAGTTCGACGGCATCTGGTTCGACGACGTCGTGCTGACCGGAACGAGCGGATCCGTGCGCGTTCCGGCGTGGGAGTTCCGCAGGGAGAACGGGCTGTTGTCGCCCGGGTTCAGGCTGCGCACCGTGACCCGTGACACCCAGGCCCGGTCGGTGGCGTTCATCGGTGACTCGGTCGGGGAGTCGATTGCCGGGGCCTCCAGCTCGGAGCTGCGCACGCTGATCGACGGCACGTTCACCTCGGCGCGGATCGACACCGTCGTCGGCCGTTGCACCACCAGCACGACCTGCCCCGGCACCAGCGGGGTGCAGGCCGCTGCCGCCCTGCCGTTCGGCCTCGACCTCGTGGTCGTCGAACTCGGCTACAACGACTGGCCGTCGACGTTTGCCGGGTCGATCGACGCCATGATGTCGGCGCTGCAGGCCCGCGGGGTACGCCAGGTCGCCTGGGTCAACATGGCCGACATCCGCCGGACGTCGAGCGGGGCGTCGTTCTACGGGCCCGCCAACGCCGCCCTGCAGGCAGCGCGGGCTCGCTGGTCGAACCTGACCGTGCTCGACTGGAACCAGGCCAGCGCCGGCGCCGAACGCTCCCGCTGGTTCAGCGACGACGTCCACCTCACCACCACCGGGCAGGCGCAGTTCGCGCTCTGGCTGCGCGACGCGATGGTCTCGAACCGAGGGTCGGCCCGTCTGGCCCCGCCCAAGCGGATCGAGATCCAGGTCACCGGTCGCCAGGTCACCGGCCCCGACGGCACCGCCACGACCATTCCCGACGGCATCACGGCGGTCTCGTTCAACGTGACGGCGGTCGAGCCCGACGGCAACGGCTTCGTCACGGTGTGGCCGTGCGCGGCCACGCGGCCCGGGACCTCCAACCTCAACTACTCCCGAGGGGCCGTCGACGCCAACGGGGTCATCGCACCGGTCGACGCCGACGGCACGGCGTGTCTGTACTCTCACCGCGCCACCGACCTCGTCGTCGACATCGCCGGCTGGTTCGGGCCGGGCTCGACGGACGGGTCGGGATTCCAGGCGGTCACACCTCACCGCCTCGTCGACTCCCGGTTCGGCACCGGCGTGCCCGTGGGCCGGGTCCGACCCGAGGCGCCGTTACAGCTCCAGGTCACCGGGACGTCCGTGCGGACCATCGCCGGTGCCGTGACGACGATTCCGGCCGACGCCGTCGCCGCCGCCATCAACGTGACCTCCGTCGACTCGCCGGGTGCCGGCTACGTGACCGTCTGGCCGTGCGGTGTCGACCGGCCAGTGGTGTCGACGCTGAACTTCGGTCGGGGAGCGATCCGCGCCAACGGGGCGATCGCCCCGCTCGGTCCGGGCGGAACGCTGTGCCTCTACAGCCACACGCCGACCGACGTCGTCGTCGACGTGGTCGGCTGGTTCACGGGCGGTGCCACGGCAACATCGTCGGCGTTCGTGTCGCCGGTCCCCGATCGATGGGTCGACACCCGTCCGGGGCTCGGCGCCCCCGCACGCGTTGTCACACCGGCCCGACCGATCGAGATCCCGGTCGTCGGTCGTCAGATGACCGTCGGTGGGCAGGTGGTGACCATCCCCTCCGACGCCGAGGCGGTGGCGTTGAACATCGTGTCGGTGAACCCGGTGCGTCCCGGCTTCATCACCGTCTGGCCGTGCGGCACGTCGCGGCCGACGACGTCGAGTCTCAACTACCCGGGCCGCAGCGTCGTCGCCAACAACGTCGTCGCCACCGTCGGGGTCAACGGGTCGGTCTGCCTCTACGCCCACTCCGACACCCACGTCGTCGTCGACGTCACCGGATGGTTCAACCGCGGCGACGCCTACAGCGCCGCGGTGCCCGACCGCGTCGTCGACACACGCTTCGGCATCGGCCCCCGGCCCGTCTGAGCGTCGGCGCCCGATTGTTCGCCGCGCCCCGCCGGCGAATAGGTTTCGGCGCCATGGACATCTCTGGAGCAAGCGCAATCGTCACCGGTGGAGCCTCGGGAATCGGAGCCGCCTCGGCCCGCATGTTGGCCGCCAAGGGAGCCAAGGTCGTCATCGCCGACCTGCAGGAGGACAAGGGCAACGAACTCGCCGACGAGATCGGTGGCGCCTTCTGCAAGGTCGACGTCACCAACACCGACGACATCGTCAACGCCGTCGAGATGGCGAAGTCGATGGGACCGCTGCGGGTGCTCGTCAACTCCGCCGGCATCGGCTGGGCGCAGCGCACCGTCGGCAAGGACGGCACGCTCGAGTCGGCGGCGAACCTCGACGCCTTCAAGAAGGTCGTCGCCATCAACCTGATCGGTACGTTCGACTGCATCCGCGTCGCCGCCACGGCGATGAGCACCACCGAGCCGCTGGAGTACGGCGAGCGCGGCGCCATCGTCAACATCGCGTCCGTTGCCGCGTTCGACGGCCAGATCGGCCAGGCCAGCTACTCCGCATCGAAGGGTGGCGTCGTCGGCATGACCCTGCCGATCGCCCGCGACCTGTCCGCGGTCGGCATTCGCGTCAACACCGTTGCGCCAGGCCTGATCGACACGCCGATCTACGGCGAGGGCGAGGCCAGCGAGGCGTTCAAGGAGAACCTGCAGAAGGGCGTGCTGTTCCCGAAGCGCCTCGGTGATCCCGAGCAGCTGGCATCGATGGTGATGGAATGCGTCACCAACAGCTACATGAACGCCGAGTCGATCCGCGTCGACGGCGGCATCCGCATGCCCCCGAAATAGCACCCGTTCGCCCGATCGCTGCGTTGCCGGCTTCGTCGCTGCCCTGAGGCAGCTTCCTCAGCGGCTGCCTTGCGCTCGAACGAACGGCCGCCATTTCGGAGCCGGAAATGGTGGCCGCTGCAATTCGAGTCTCGCGGCGGGTTCACCCGTCGCGAGGCGTGAGGCGCTGAGTTCTCATCCTTTGGTTTCTGAGTCGGGATCGGTTCGGTGGAGCGCAAGGCGCGAGATGACGACGCTGCCTTCGGGCAGCGAGGAATCCTCGCAACGCAGCGATCCGGCGAACCGGACCGACTCAGGTGGTGTAGTCGGCGTTGAAGCGGACGTAGGTGTCGCTGAGGTCGCAGCCCCACACGGTGGCTGACGCGTCGCCGGTGGCCAGCGACACGTGGATGCGCACGTCGGGGCTGCGCATGTAGTCCGACAGGGCGCCGAGCGCGGCGTCGTCGAGCATCGTCGGGTACACCTCGGTGGCTCCGAAGCGGATGACCACGCGCTGCTGGTCGATGTCGGTGTCGTCGCTGCACTTGCCGATCGCCATCGCCACCCGACCCCAGTTCGGATCGCCGCCGTGGACGGCGGTCTTGACCAGTGGTGAGTTGACGATCGCCTTGGCCACTCGCTTCGCCTGGGCGACGTCGCGGGCGGCGTCGACGTGGACCTCGATCAGCGAGTGGGCTCCTTCGCCGTCACGGGCGATCTGTTTGGTCAGATCGAGCGCCACGGCCCCGAGCGCCGTCTCGAACGCGGCGAGGTCGACCGGACCGGCGGCGCCCGATGCCATGATCACCGAGGAGTCCGAGGTGGAGGTGTCGGTGTCGACGCTCACGCAGTTGAACGTCCGGTCGACGACCCGGCGGAACACGGCGTCGAGGTCGGCACCGGAGAGTTCGGCATCGGTGAACAGCAGCGAGATGTGCGTCGCCATGTCCGGCTCGATCATCCCGACGCCCTTGGCCATGCCCACCACCCGGGCCGTGCTGCCCGCCACGTCGGCTTCGGCGAGTTTGGCGACGGTGTCGGTGGTCATCATCCCGCGGGCCGGTCCGGCGGCGTCGTCGGAGGTGAGCGCATCGGGCAGGGACGCGATGCCGGCGCGGATGCGGTCCATCGGGTAGCGACGCCCGATCACGCCGGTGGAGGTCACCACGACGTCGGTCGCCTCGCAGCTCAGGCGCTCGGCGACCGAACGGGCCACCTCCACCGCGTCGTCGTGACCCTGCTGGCCGGTG
The DNA here is from genome assembly GCA_041685755.1 of Ilumatobacteraceae bacterium. GTDB lineage: Bacteria > Actinomycetota > Acidimicrobiia > Acidimicrobiales > Ilumatobacteraceae > Sva-07. The sequence goes on along the minus strand of JAWLFC010000025.1, from coordinate 6,894 downwards.
GCGACGTTGGCGTTCTTCGAGATGACCACGACCGCCTGGGCGCTCCCGTCGGCGACGTTCGATCGGCTCAGCCCGACGCTCGGGCCGGCGAACAGGCTCCGGGTGAACACCGCCGCGACCGGGACGGCACGTTCGGCGACGATCACGACGAAGTCGTCGGTGTCGTCCTTGACCCCGATGTTGGCGACGTGGCTGCGAAAGCCCGCCGGGAGCCGCGTCACCGCCCGAGCCCCTCGCCGATCGCGGTGAAGATCGCAGCGAGCGCATCGACCTGGCTGTCGTCGAGGTGGTCGAAGATGTGGCGCCGGACGCTGTCGACGTGGTCGGGTGCCGCGGTGCGCAGTGTCTCGAAGCCCTGGTCGGTCAGCATCGCCTTCATCACTCGACGATCCTCGATCGACGGTTGACGGGTGACGAGGCCGGCCTTGACCAGGCCGTCGAGCCGACGGGTCAGGCCGCTGGGGGAGAGTTGCAGCCGATCGGCGAGGTCGCACATGCGCATCGATCGCTCGTCGGCCTCGGACAGGTACACGAGCACCTGGTAGTCGCCGAGTGTCAGGTCGTGTTCGGCGAGGTCGCGTTCGATGGCCGCCACGAGGTCGGCGTAGGTCTCGATGTAGGTACGCCAGGCCACCATCTCGTTCGGAGTGAGCCACGTGGTTCCCATACCTGCAGGCTAACGCCGGGTCGCAATTGTTGTGAGGGGCAAAGGTCCCGCTCCGAGCGTGTTACGCCGGGGGTCTGACCCCTGCTGTAACGGTCAGTCGGCGAAGTGGGCGGCGAGGCGGTCGAGGGTGGCTTCGATCGCCTTCGCGTTCTTGCGGGTCGTGCCGGTCGCCTTCAGGGCTGCGGGGACGCGGGCTGCGCCCCAGTCGAACTCCTCGGTCACCTCGGTGCCGCCGTCGACCGGCCGGAGCCGGTAGCGCCACACGTGGCGACCCATGTGGCGCCAGGCGATCACGTTCGGCTCGTCGAACTCGACCACCTCGTTGGTGATCTTGTACGGCACACCCATCTTCATCGACATCGAGAACTTGGCGCCGAGCGACAGCCGCTCCGGGTTGCCCGGACGGGCCTCGCGGACCGTGCCGGAGCCGTCGATCAGCGAGTGCTTGGTCGGATCCGCGAGCAGGTCGAAGACCGCCTGGGGAGGGGCGGGTACGAACCGGACCCCTCGCTCGATGCGTTCGTCGGTGTCAGTCGTCCCGTCGGCCATGGACCCCAGTGTGACCGATTGCGGCCGCAACTTCCATTCCGCACCGGCGACCGGAGTACATCGCGCCCTGGATCGAGGCGGTGTCGCGGTGGTCGCCGCACACGAACCGGCCGTCGGGCAGCACGACGGGGCGCTTGGGATGGAACGGCGGGAGCTGGCGGGGTTGGCCGTGCTCGATCCGGTAGGTCCGCAGGTGCTCCCACGTGTCGACCACAGGCCCCCACCACGATCGCAGCTGGGCCTGGGCGGCCGACTCGATCGACTCCTCGACCTGGCCCGGCATGGCGGCGACGACCAGGTGGCGACCGGCGGGGGCATAGGTCGGTGCCACGTTGCTCATCACGGCGACGTTGAGGACCGGGCCCCGTCCCGTGCCGTCGAGGACGACGAGCTTCGAGTCGACCGGTGCCTCCGCGGCGGCGAAGTACACGGCGCCGACCGACTTCGATTCGACGTCACCGATGTCGAGCAACCGCGCCGCCGCCGGGCCCTCCGTCGCCACGACGACCGCCGCTGCCTCGACCTCGTCGCCGCCGTCGACGGTGACCGAACGAGCCGTCGTCGCGGCCACCCGGGCGTCGAGCCGCACCGCGCTCGCCGGCAGACGAGCGGCGAGCTGCTCGGGGATCGCCTGCATCCCCGCCGCCGGCACGGCGGAGTCGCCGTCGGCCAGCATCCGGAAGATGATGTCGAACATGCGCCGGCTGTCGTTCAGGTCGGGATCGAGCTGGATGCCGCCGACGAGTGGACGGAAGAACCGTTCGATGATCGTGTCGGAGAAGCCGGCGTCGCCGAGCGCCTGGCGTGTCGACCTGTCGGGCCCGCGCAGCAGCTGTACCGGGTGGACTCCGCGGAGGCGACGGCGCAACAGCCCGATCCGGGCCTTGTCGAACACCGAACCGATCGGAGCGGTCGCCGTCGACAGTGCCGTGGTCGGTCGGCGGAAGGGGTCGCCGACCACCGCCCCCTTGCCGTCACGCCACACCAGCGCGCCGGGGTCGAACGCCCGCAGGTCGAGCGCGCCCATGTCGAGCTGGCGGTGCATCTCGGGATACGCGGTCAGCGCGACCTGGAAGCCGCGATCGAGCGTGAAGCCGTCGACGTGGTCGGTGCGGACCCGGCCACCGACACCGTCGGAGGCCTCGAACACCTGCACCGGAACGCCGGCGTCGTGGAGGGCGACCGCACACGACAGCCCGGCGAGGCCGGCCCCGACGATCGCGACCGGGGCGGCGGTCACGAGTCGAGCAGCGCCCGCAGTGCCGACTCGAGATCGGAGTACGCGAACGTGAAGCCGGGGTCGAGCTCGAGCCGCTTCGGCAGCACCCGCTGGCCCGTGAAGAGCAGGTTCTCGGCCAACTCGGAACCGAGCACCAGCTTGGGCCCGAACTTCGGGATCGGCAGGAACGTCGGTCGTCCGAGCACGTCGCCGAGCGTGGCGGTGAACGCGGCGTTGGTCACGGGGAAGGGTGCGGTGAGGTTGACCGCCCCCGACGTCTCGGCGGCGAGCAGGTGGGAGATGGCAGCCACCTCGTCGTCGATGTGGATCCAGCTCTGGTACTGGCGGCCGTCGCCCAGCTTGCCGCCGAGGCCGTACTTGAACAGCGGGAGCTGCTTCTTCAGCGCGCCACCGCGGGTCGACAGCACGATCCCGGTGCGCAGGTGGGCGACGCGGACGCCGGCGGCCTCGGCGACGCCGGTCGCCGCCTCCCACTTGGCGCAGATCTCGGCGAGAAACCCCTCGCCGACCGACGACTCCTCGGTGAGCTGTTCGTCGCCGCGGGCACCGTAGATGCCGATGGCGGAACCGGACAGGAGCACCGACGGGCCGTCGTCGGCCGACGCGATCGCCTCGGAGATCAGCGTCGTTCCCTTCGTGCGACTCTCCATCAGTTCACGCTTGTACGCGTCGGTCCAGCGCTTGTCGCCGATGCCGGCGCCGGCGAGGTGGACCACGGCGTCGATGCCGTCGAGGGCGTGGCTGTCGATGCGGCCCTCGGCGGGCGACCAGGAGATGTCGGTGCCGGTGGGGTTGCTGCGCACGACGCGCACGACCTCGTGGCCCTGCGACTCGAGGTGCGGCTTCAGGGCCGATCCGATGAGGCCGGTGGATCCGGTGATGGCAACGCGCATCTCGTCAGGGTACGAGCGTCGCCGGCGATCGGCTCGACCGTGCGTCAACCGGCCTCGGTGATGATCTGCTCCAGCAGTTCGTCGTCGGCGGCACCGGCGAGCAGCTCGGTGGAGCCGTCGGTCTGCACGAGGACGAAGGCCGGCTGGTACGAGATGCCGAAGCGGTCGAACACGTCGCCGGGGGCGTCGCTGATCTGTGGGAACGTCAGGCCGTGGCGGTCGATGAACGACTGGAACGAGTCGTCGTCGCCGGTCCACGCGACACCGACGAAGTTGGCGGAATCCTGGAACTCCTGGGCTGCCTCCTCGACCGAGGGGGCTTCACGGTTGCAGCTGCTTCAAGTGGGCGCCCAGAACCAGAACAGCGTCGGCTTGTCCGCAACCGCGGCACCGTCGAACTCGCCGCCACCGACGAGCGGGGCGGTGAACCGCAACGCTTCGGGCACCACGACCGGTGGGGGCTCGGGAGCGGCGGCGGTTCCGCTCGGGGCCGTGTCGTCGCCGGTGTCGGCCGACGTCTCGACCGGCGCGCCCGCCTCGGTCGAATCGGTGGCGTCGTCGTCTGCCGTGTCGGTGGCGGCCGATTCGGTCGCGGCGGGAGCCGGTGTGGCGGTCGAGGTGTCGTCGGAGTCGGCCGACGCGCACGCCGAGACCGCCAGTGCGAGCGCGACGAGGGCGAGTGCAACGCGACGAGGGCGCGTCGGGGACTTCATGAGCGATGACCGTAGTCACCGCCGCGCCCGACGTGACGGCAGCAACGGGAGGTTTCCGGAACGTTCTCGTAGGCTCCGACGGCGATGAAGACCCGCACGCTGCTGCTCCTGTCGGTCGGGGTGGCGTTGGCGATCCTGCTGGCGGGCGGCGTGTTCCTGTTCCAGCTCTCGACCGAGACGGCGACGGTCGAGCGGGCCGCGATCGGTGAGCCGGTCGCCGTCGGCGACGTCGACATCACGGTGCTGGAGGTGGTCGACGGCGAACCGGTGCTCTCCGTGGAGGTCGAACTCGGCGGCGTCGACGACGTCGACGGCATCGACAGCTTCGTGCTCCTCACCGGCGATCGCCGGCTCGATCCGATCACCGCGCCCGCCGACGGCCGCTGCGTCGACATCGCCGTCGAGCCGCAGCGGTGCCGGATCGACTTCGACATCAGCGGCGCCGACGCGTCGAACCGGGTACTGGTGCTCCGGCGCGGCGACGACCAGCGCAACTGGGTCCTGACCGGTTCGTGACGGCGCTCGTGCGTGGTTCGCGAACGTTTCGCGGCCCGGTTCGCTGATCGGGACGGGACCCGATGACGTGACCGGATTCCGGCGCTACGGTGAGTCAGGTGAGTGACCATTTCGATCTCGTGGTGATCGGCGGCGGCCCGGGTGGCTACTCCGCTGCCCTGTACGGCGCGTCGGCGGGCCTGAACGTGGCCCTGGTCGAGATGGACGCGCTCGGCGGCACCTGTCTCAATCGTGGCTGCATCCCCGCCAAGGCGTTCCTGGAGACCGCCGCCGTCAAGCGTCACGTCGACCATTCCGCCGACTTCGGCATCGAGGGCAGCGGGGACGCGAAGGTCAACTTCGCCCGCACGCAGGAGCGCAAGCAGGGCATCGTCGACGGGCTCGTCAAGGGCATCGGTGCGATGTGCAAGGGCCGCAAGGTCGAGGTGTTCAACGGCACCGGGTCGCTGGGCGCCGACCGCACCGTCAGTGTGGCGATGACCGACGGCTCGACGGCGACGATCACCGGCGACGCCGTGATGTTGGCGGCGGGCTCGGTGCCGCGCCTGATCCCCGGATTCGAGCGGGGTGGGCCGATCATGACGAGCGACGAGGTGCTCGACCTCGACCACGTCCCCGACCGGGTGGTCGTCATCGGCGGTGGCGCGATCGGATGCGAGTTCGCCTCGACGTTCGCCGACCTCGGCGCCGAGGTCACGATCCTCGAAGGGCTGCCCAAGATCCTGCCGGGTCTCGACGCCGACCTCGCGAAGGTCGTCGAGAAGTCGTTCAAGAAGAAGAAGATCGCCATCCGCACCGGCGTGATGGTGAAGGGCCACACGCCGAACGGCTCCGGGGGGACCACCGTTGCGTTCGGTGACGACGAATCGGTCGAGGTCGACGCCGTCGTCGTCTCGGTCGGCCGTCGGCCGTTCGCCGACCATCTCGGTCTCGCCGGCACGGGCGTCGTCGTCGACGAGCGGGGGTTCGTCCAGGTCGACGAGTACTGCCAGACCGGCGAGCCCGGTGTGTACGCGGTCGGCGACCTGATCGCCACACCGCAGCTCGCCCACGTCGCCTACGCCGAAGCGATCCTGGTGATCAAGCACCTGCTCGGCGAGTCGCCGATGCCGATCATGTACGACCGGGTCCCGTGGGCGATCTACTGCCACCCCGAGGTGGCGTGGGCCGGGCCCGACGAGGAACAGGCCAGGGCCGCCGGGCACGACGTGGTCGTCGCCAAGCACCCGTTCAAGTTCAACAGTCGGGCGCAGATCCTCGGTGAGCCCGAGGGCCTCGTCAAGATCATCGCCAAACGCAACGCCGACGGCTCCGCCGGCCAGGTGCTCGGCGTGCACATGGTGGGCCCCTGGGTCACCGAGCAGCTCAGCGGTGGCTATCTCGCCGTCAACTGGGAGGCGTCGGTCGACGAGGTGGCCGAGTTCATCCAGCCGCACCCGAGCCTGTCGGAAGTCTTCGGCGAGACCGTCATGACGCTCACCGGCCGCAACTTCAACGGCTGACCCGGACCATCCCCGACCCGATCCCGCACACGACCCTCACGCGAAGGACAGCTCCCATGGCAGACGTCACGCTCCCGCAGCTCGGTGAAACCGTCACCGAAGGCACGATCACCCAGTGGTTCAAGAACGTCGGTGACACCGTCGCCGCCGACGAGCCGTTGTTCGAGGTGTCGACCGACAAGGTCGACACCGAGGTGCCGTCGCCGGTGTCCGGTGTGCTCACCGACATCCGGGTGCAGGAAGGTGACACCGTCGACGTCGGCACCGTGATCGCCGTCGTCGGCGACGAGGGCGATGCGGCACCGGCCGAACCCGCCCCGGCCGCCGAGCCTGCTCCAGCGGCCGAGCCCGCTCCCGCCCCCGAGCCGGAGCCGGCCCCCGCGGCCGCCCCGGCGCCCGAGCCCGCCCCGGCACCGGCGCCCGAGCCCGCCCCGGCGCCGAAGCCCGAGCCCGCCCCGGCAAGCGCCGAGACCGCCGCGGCGGGTGACAACCGGCTGCTGTCGCCGGTCGTTCGCCGCTTGGTCAACGAACACGGCATCGACCCCGACGCCATCACCGGCACCGGCCCCGGCGGGCGCATCACCCGCGACGACGTGCTCGACCACATCGACGCCACGGGCGCCAACCGCCAGGACCCGGCGCCGACGACCCCGCCGACCAGCGTCCCCGATGCCCCTGCGGCGCCGGCCGCGCCGGCCCCCGCTGCCCCGGCCCCGGCCCCCGCCCCCGCCCCCGCTGCCCCGGCCCCCGCCCCCGCCCCCACTGCGCCGGCGCCCCCGGCTGCCGCGGCCCCGTCGGTGACCCCGGGCGAACG
>JAWLFC010000117.1:0-8632 GCA_041685755.1 Ilumatobacteraceae bacterium | reverse complement strand
GACACCACCCTGCCGAGACTCGACTCCACCTACCACCCCGCCTGAACTGTCACATCAGACCCGGCACGATGTGACAGTTGCGGTGTGACAGTTGCGGTGGGACGGTTGGTCAGATGCCGTCGGCGGCGGCGATCTGCTCGGCGGTCTGTTCGGTCGGCGCGTCGCGCTCGGCGCGCAGTCGGCCGAACACCGCGGGAGGTTCGCGCCACGGGTCGGCGAGCGTGCCGTCGCGTGCGTCGCGGATCGTGGCCCACACGCGCTCGGGCGTGCACGGCAGGTCGATGTGGCGCACGCCGAGCTGGGCGACCGCATCGATCACGGCGTTCTGTACCGCCGGGGTGGCGCCGATCGTGGCCGCCTCGCCGATGCCCTTGGCGCCGAGCGGATTGAGCGGTGTCGGCGTCTCGGTCGAGTGGGCCTCGAACGACGGCAGTTCGGCGGCGGTCGGAATGCCGTAGTCGGCGAGGTTCGAGGTGATCGGGTTGCCGTCGTCGTCGAAGCTCACTTCCTCGAACAGGGCCTGGCCGACACCGGCGGCGATGCCGCCGTGCTGCTGGCCCTCGACGAGCAGTGGCGCGAGCACGGTGCCGCAGTCGTCGACGGCGACGTGGCGCAGCAGCCGCACCTTGCCGGTGTCGGCGTCGACTTCGACCACGGCGATGTGGGCGCCGAACGGGAACGTGGCGCCCTCCTGTTGGAAGTCGAACTCACCGTCGAGTTGTTCGTCGGTCTCGGTTGCCCGGGCCGCGAGGTCGCTCCACGTGAGCGCCTGGGCCGGCACGCCGGCCACGCCGATCGTGCCGCTGGTCGTGTCGACGACGATGTCGGCGACGTCGGCCTCCAGCAGCCGCGCCGCCAGTTGCTTGGCCTTGGTCACCATCGCCTCGGTGGCGCCGCGCACCGCGGAGCCGCCGAGCTGCAGCGAGCGCGAGCCGCCGGTGCCGCCGCCGGTGCGCACGCGGTCGGTGTCGCCGTCGACGAGCGTGATGCGCTCGACGGGGATGCCGGTCTGGTCGGCGACGACCATGGCGTAGGCGGTCTGGTGGCCCTGGCCGTGCGACTGGGTCCCGGCGTAGATCGTGGCCGAGCCGTCGTCGTGGACTTCGACCGCCCCGAACTCGTCGCTGCCACCGCCGGCGGTGATCTCGACGTAGGCGGCGACGCCGATCCCGAGCAGCGTCGTGTCGCCGCGCTCGCGCCGCTCGGCCTGCTCGGCGCGGAGCTCGTCGTAGCCGACGAGTTCGGCGGCGCGTTCGAGCGGCAGGAGGTAGCGGCCGACGTCGTAGGTGTTGCCGGTGAGCGTGCGGAACGGGAACACGTCGTCGGCGAGGAAGTTGCGGCGGCGGATCTCGATCGGGTCGATGCCGAGCTCGAGTGCGGCCTGATCGACGAGGCGTTCGAGCAGCGCCGTCGCCTCGGGCCGTCCGGCGCCGCGGTAGGCGCCCATCGGGGTCGTGTTGGTGACGGCGACGGCGACGTCGAACTCGATCGTCGGGAGCGCGTAGGTGCCCTGGGCCATGCGCCGGGTGCCGCCGGGCAGCATCGCCCCGACCGACGGGTACGCGCCGGCGTCGCCGACGAGGCGGACCTTCAGCCCGGTGAAGCGGCCGTCGGTCGTGCAGCCCAGCTCGGCGTACTGGACCTGGCCGCGGCTGTGGGGGAGCGCCTTCATGTCGTCGCTGCGCGGTGGCACCCAGACGACCGGTCGGCCGGTGCGGCGGGCGGCTGCGGCGACGACGGTGTACTCGGCGTGGATGCCGGCCTTGCCGCCGAACCCGCCACCGACCTGTGGCGTGATCACCCGGAGCTCGGCGGGGTCGATGCCGAGCGCCTTGGCGAGCTGGCCGTGCAGGCCGTGGGGCATCTGGGTCGACGCCCAGAACGTCATGCGGCCGTGTTCGTCGAGTTCGGCGGCGCAGCAGTCGGGCTCCATCGGCACCACCGCCATGCGCTGGTTGACGTAGCGACCGCGCACGACGACGTCGGCGACCGACAGGTCGGTGCGCGGCTTGTCGACGATCACCATCGCCCGGTTGTCGCCGTGGTCGGGGAAGATCGTCTCGGCGCCTTCGGCGAGCGCCGCCTCGGGATCGGTGAGTACCGGGAGGGGCTCGATGTCGGCCCACACCATCTCGGCGGCGTCCTCGCCCTGTTCGAACGTCTCGGCGAGCACCACGGCGATCGGTTCGCCGACGAAGCGCACCCGTCCGTCGGCGAGTGGTGGTCGAGCGAAGTCATCGTGCACGAACGCGAACCCGTGGTGCGGGGCCACGCCGAGGTCGGCAGCGGTCAGGATGTCGACGACGCCGGGCATGGCGAGGGCGTCGTCGGTGTGGATCGCCTGGATGGTCCCGTGGGCGACGTCGGAGCGCACGAACACGGCGTGGAGCCTCCCGGGAAGTGGGAGGTCGGCGAGGTACTGCCGGCTCCCGGTGAGCAGCCCGGGATCTTCGGTGCGCAACACCCGGGTCCCGAGCATCGATCCTGGCCGGCGGGCACTGGCGGTGTCGGTCATCGCCGCCGAACCTACCGCTCGTGCTCCCGCCAACTCGTGAACGAGGCGCGGCCTCCGTGCGCATCTTGATCACGAGATGGGGGAAGTCGGCGGAGTTCTCGGCTGCGTGGGACATGTGGCTACTGTCGGCTCGGGTGCGTCCGGGGGAGGCGCTGCAGACGACGAGAAGGGGGCGGGGTGACGCTGGAGGCCGAACTGACCGAGAGCCTGTCGCCGCGGGCGCGCTCGGTGTCGCTCGCCGACGGTCAGGTGCTCGTCGAGCAGGGTGACGCCGCCGACAAGGTGTACTTCATCGAGTCGGGGCGCATGGCCGCCTCCAAGTCGACGCCCCAGGGCGACGTCGTCGTCGGCACGGTCGAGACCGGCCACGTCATCGGCGAGGTGACCGTCGTCGCCGGCGGGCTGCGCACGGCCACGCTCCGAGCGCTGGGCCCGGTCGAGGTGCTCGAGATCGAACGGGCCGATTTCGAGGACTGGCTCAACGGGCACCCCGAGATGGCCGACCGCGTCTCCGACGAGGCTCGTGAACGCGTCGACCGGACGAACGTCGCGACCATGGTCGCCGAGCTGATGGGCAGCACCGACCAGGCGCTCGTGCAGCAGGTGGTCGACCGCGTCGGCTGGCGACGGCTCGAGGCCGGCGAGGTGCTGTTCCGCCAGGGTGACGCGCCCGACGCCGCCTACTTCGTCGTCGGCGGCCGGGTGTCGGTGCACGTCGTCGACGACGGCGACGAACGTCTCGTGGCCGAACTCGGCCGCGGCGAGGTCGTCGGCGAACTCGGCCTGCTCGACCGCGCTCCGCGCTCGGCGACCGTCCGCGCCGTGCGCGACACGACCCTGGCGTCGTTCTCGACGGCGACGTTCGAGGAGCTCGTCGCCACCTCGCCGTCGATGATGCTCAACGTCACGCGACGGATCCTCACGCGGATGCGCAGCCCGTCGCAGCGCAAGTTCGACCGGGCGTCGTCGTTGACGGTCGCCGTCACCGCCCCGGGCGACGCCGACGCGCTGGTCGCCGAGATGGCCGCCGAGATCGCCCGGTTCGGCTCGACGAAGCACCTGTCGAGCGACCGTGTCGACCGGGTCCTCAACCGAACGGCGATCTCGCAGGCGTCGACCGACAACGTCGGTGTACCGCGCCTCGCGGAGTTCATGCACGAAGCCGACGTCGGCAACGACCACGTCGTGCTGCAGACCGACTCCGAGATGACGGCGTGGACGCGCCGGGCGTTGCGTCAGGCCGACCGCGTCGTCGTGGTCTGTTCGCCGAATCCCGATGCCGCCGAGCGGGCCCTGATCTCGGAGATCTTCGCCACGATCGCCGATGCCGGTCACGTCGCCCGCATGCTCGCCGTGCTGCACCCCACCTCGGCCGACCGCCCGCGCCGCACCGCGTCGCTGCTCGAGCTGGCGAGCGTCGACGACGTCGTGCACGTCCGCAGCGGGTCGTCGAGCGACGTCGCCCGCCTCGCCCGCCTCGCCAGCGGCCACGGCTACGGCCTCGTGCTCAGCGGTGGTGGCGCTCGCGGGTTCGCCCACCTCGGGGTGCTGCGGGCGCTGGAGGAGCAGGGCGTACCGGTCGACCAGGTCGCCGGTTGCTCGATGGGTTCGGTGATCGCTGCGGCGATCGCGCTCGACCTGCACGGCGAGGAGCTCCTCGCCCAGGCCGAGCAGCAGTTCCACCGGCTGCTCGACTACACGCTGCCGATCGTGTCGATCGTCAAGGGTCGGCGGATCACCGGCAACATCGAGGCGACCTTCGGGGGCTGGGACATCGAGGACCTCTGGTTGCCCTACTACTGCGTGTCGACCAACCTGACGAAGTCACGGCTCGAAGTGCACCGTCGCGGCAGCACCGCCATCGCGGTCAGAGCGAGCGTGGCCATCCCCGGCGTGCTGCCGCCGGTTCCGTTCGACGGCGACCTGCTCGTCGACGGTGGAGTGCTCAACAACATGCCCTTCGAGGTGATGCGCGACGACAGCACGATCGGCACGATCATCGCCGTCGACGTCGCCCCCGACCAGGGCCCGCGGGCACGCGACGACTACGGCCTGTCGGTGTCGGGGTTCACGGCGCTCGGAGCGTCGCTCAAGCGTTCGAAGTCGATCTATCCCAGCGTCACGTCGGTGCTGCTGCGCAGCATGCTGACCGGCGCCGTGCGCAACCAGAAGGCGTCGATGGAGGACGGCTCGATCGATCTCGTCGTCGCCATGCACCTGCCCGGGGTCGGCCTGCTCGATTTCGAGCGGTCGCGCGAGGTGGCCGAAGCCGGGTACGCAGCATCGGTGGAGACCGTGAAGGCCTGGGCAGCCGCCCGATCCGAGCTGGGAGTGACCTGATGCTGTTGTTGACCTTTCGAGATCTCGTCTATCGGCGGACCCGGTTCGTCGTGGTGACCATCCTCGGGGCGGTGGTGTTCGCACTGTTGTTCGTGATGACCGGTCTGGTGAACCAGTTCAACCTCGAGCCGGCCGAGGCCGTCGAGCAGTTCGGTGCCGACCAGTGGGTGCTGCCCGAGGGCGTGTCGGCGCCGTTCACGTCGGTGTCGGTGATGCCGGCAGCGGCGTTGGACGCCGTGGACGCAGCGACGAAGGCGCCGCTGGTGATCACGCGTTCGAGCGTGGCCCAGGGTGACGAACCGGACGAGGTCGTGCTCGTCGGCTTCGAATCCGGCGGGCTCGGAGCGCCGCGGATCGTCGACGGCCGGGCTCCCGAGGCCGCTGGCGAGGTGGTGCTCGACCGTTCGCTCGACATCGGCGTCGGTGCCGACGTCACGGTTGCCGGCCAGCCCTTCACCGTGGTCGGGCTCACCGAGGACACCACGGTGCTCGCCGGCATCCCCTTCGCGTATCTCACGCTGCCCGAGGCCCAGCTGCTCGCGTTCACGTCGACCGAGGTGATCAGCTCGGTGCTGGTCGCCGGCGAGCTCGAGCCGCTTCCGGCCGGTCTCGCGTCGCTGTCGTCCGGCGAGGTGGTGGACCAGACACTGCAGCCGCTGGAGGGCGCCATCGCCTCGATCGATCTCGTTCGGGTCCTGCTCTGGATCGTGGCCGCGATCATCGTCGGCGCCGTCGTCTACCTGTCGGCCCTCGACCGCCAGCGCGACTTCGCCGTGCTCAAGGCCGTCGGGACGTCGAACGGCTCGTTGCTCGGAAGCCTCGCCCTGCAGGCCGTCCTGATCGCCGTCGGCGCGGTGGCCCTGGCGGCGATCGCCCAGTTGTTCCTCGCCCCACGTTTCCCGCTGCCGGTGACCGTACCGGCGCGGGCGTTCTGGCAGCTGCCGGTGTTCGCGGTCGTGATGGCGCTCGCCGCCGGGGCGATCGGGATGCGCAAGGTGTTGAGAGCCGATCCGTCGCAAGCATTCGCGGGAGCAGGAACATGACCGTCGGACCACTCATCGTCGAGGATCTCGTCGTCGAGTTCATCCACGACGGCTACGCCATCCGGCCGCTCGACAACCTGTCGTTCCAGGCGCAGGCGGGCGAACTCGTCGTGCTGCTCGGCCCGTCGGGTTGCGGAAAGACCACGCTGCTGTCGTGTCTCGGCGGCATCCTCACGCCCACCGGTGGCAGCATCCGGCTCGAAGCGACCGACGTGACCTCGCTGAAGGGCGCCGAGCTCGACGCCTATCGACGCGAGCAGATCGGTTTCGTGTTCCAGGCGTTCAACCTGATCCCGTCGCTGACCGCTCGTGAGAACATCGCCGTGCCCCTGACGCTCACGGGCCACAGTCGCAAGGACGCGTTCGCCCGCGCCGACGTACTGCTCGAGCAGGTCGGGTTGGCCGAGCGCTCCCACCACCTGCCGAGCAAGTTGTCGGGCGGACAGATGCAGCGGGTGGCCGTGGCCCGCGGGCTCGGCCACGACCCGCCGCTGCTGCTCGCCGACGAGCCGACCGCCAACCTCGATCACATCCAGGCCGAAGCCATCATCCGGCTCCTGCAGGGCCTGCGCGACGACGGTCGGATGATCGTCGTGTCGACGCACGACTCGCGTCTGGTGCCGATCGCCGACCGGATCGTGCACATGGTGCCGCCGGACCAGCACGAGGAGCGGGCGACCCGCGACGTCACCTTCGCCGCCGGCGAGTCGATCTTCGAACAGGGCGACCCGGCCGACCTCGTCTACGTGATCAAGTCGGGGAAGGTCGACGTGATCCGCGTCCTCGCCGACGGTGGGGAAGAACTGCTCACGAAGCTCGGCCCCGACCAGTACTTCGGCGAGCTCGGCCCGTTCCTCGGCTTCCCGCGCTCGGCGTCGGTGCGGGCCACCACCGACGTCGTGGCCACCGCCTACAGCCCGCGCGTGTTCCGCGAGAAGGTGCTGCACAAGCACTGACGGGATGCCGATGGCTGGCAAGCGGCGCCGACTCGACCTGGTGGAGATGGTCGACCTCCCGGTCGTGGAGGCGTCCGGCGTCGCGGTGCGACAGACGGATCATGGCCCGGTGGTGCTGGTGGTCGGCGACCGCACCGCCGAAGTCGGTGTCGGCCGGGTCGGCGACGACGGCTCCCTGGGCGACTGGGCCGTCCTCGACCTCGCCGCTCTGCCGGGCTGGCCGCTTCCGTCGGGTGACAGCCAATTCGAGGCGGTCGCCGTCGACGGCGGGTCGCTGGTGGCGTTGATGTGCGAGGACCCGCCCGTGGTGCTCGTCGCCGACACCGTCACCCGCGAGCTGCGCGCCGAGATCCGGCTCACGGCACCGAGGGGTTCACTGCTCGACGGGCAGTGGGATGACGCGTCGTCACGCGGCGAAGGCCTCGTGTTGCTCCGCGGTGGCCGGCTCCTGGTGGCGCAGGAGAAGCGTCCGCGGGCGCTGATCGAGTTCGGCCCGGTCGGTGCCGACCCGCAGGGCCTGTCGAGCGACGACCTCCTCGGGTCCGACGAGCAGTGGCAGGCGCCCAGTGGCGACGTCGAGTTCGTCCCGCTGTCGATGTGGAAACTGAAGTCGTCGGCGAAGAAGGCGCTCGGCGACGTCAGCGCGATCGCCACCGACCCGGCGGGGGACCTGTGGCTGCTCAGCGACAAGTCCCAACGGGTCGGGCGGCTCGGCCTCGACGATCCGCTCGGACCCGACGACGACGAGATCCGCGACCTCGACGAGATCTGGGATCTTCCCGAGGGGGCCGAGAAGCCGGAGGGCATCGCCGCACTCGGCAACGGTCGGGTGCTGGTGGCGCTCGACACCCGCTCGACGTCGGGCAACGGCATGATCGTCACCCGCCCGGCCTGACCGGGGCGTCGGATCTCGGCTGCCCTCCGCTGCCGCTTCGCCCGCGTCGCCTCGGTACGGTCGGCGCCGGAGGTGTCAGCATGGGGTTCACACACGAGTCGACGACCGACGAGGTGCTCGAGGGGATCGACCTGTCCGGCCGGCGCGTCGTCGTCACCGGCGCGGCGAGCGGGCTGGGGGAGGAGTCGACGCGAGCGCTCGCCGCCCATGGAGCGTCGGTGCTCATGTTGGCGCGCGATCCCGCCAAGAACGACGAGGCAGCGGCCCGCATCCGCGCCGAGGTGCCCGACGCCGAGCTGTCGCTCGACACCGTCGATCTCGCCGACCTCGCCAGCATCCGATCCTTCGCCGCTCGGTTCCTCGACGCCGGCGAGCCGATCGACGTGCTGATGAACAACGCCGGCGTGATGGCCTGCCCGTTCGGTCACACCGCCGACGGCTTCGAGATGCAGTTCGGCACGAACCACCTCGGCCACTTCGAGCTGACCCGCCTGCTCACCCCGGCGGTCATCGCCGGGAACGCACCGCGGATCGTCAACCTGTCGTCGGCGGCGCACGGCATCGCCGACGTCGACCTCGACGATCCCAACTTCGAGCGCACCGAGTACAACGAGTGGACCTCCTACGGCCGGTCGAAGTCGGCCAACGCGCTGCACGCGCTCGCCCTCGCGGGTCGTCTCGCCGACGACGGCGTGCTCGCCTTCTCCGTGCATCCCGGTGGGATCATGACCAATCTCGGTCGCCACCTGAACGACGACCTGATGCAGCAGATGCTGACCCGGGCGAAGGAGCGTGCCGAGAAGGCCGGCGAATCCGGTGGCATGCAGTTCAAGTCGATCCCGCAGGGAGCGGCGACGCAGGTGTGGGCGGCGACGTCACCGGA
>JAWLFC010000024.1:0-33017 GCA_041685755.1 Ilumatobacteraceae bacterium | reverse complement strand
GTACCGCGCCCGCCGCCTCGGTGCCGCCCGCAACGCCGCCCGGGAAGCGGGTTTCGCCGGTGCGATGTACCCGTGGCAGAGCGGGAGCGACGGGCGCGAGGAGACCCAGGTCGTGCACCTCAACCCGAAGTCCGGGCGCTGGTTGCCCGATGCATCGCATCTGCAGCGTCACGTCAACGCCGCGATCGTGTTCAACATCTGGCAGTACTGGCAAGCGACCGGCGACCGGGAGTTCATGCGGTTCTGGGGGGCGGAGATGGTGCTCGAGGTCGCCCGGTTCTGGGCGAGCACCGCCACCTACAACCATGCGCTCGACCGCTACGAGATCAAGGGCGTGATGGGTCCCGACGAGTTCCACGAGGGGTACCCCGATCGCGACCTCCCCGGCCTCGACAACAACTCGTACACCAACGTGATGGCGGTGTGGTGTCTGTGCCGTGCGCTCGACGTCCTCGACGCGCTTCCGGGCACTCGACGCGCCGAACTGCTCGAGAAGCTGCACCTCGACAACGACGAGATCGACCGCTGGGGCGACATCAGCCGCAAGATGCGTCTGTGCTTCCACAACGACGGGATCCTCAGCCAGTTCGAGGGCTACGAGGACCTCGAGGAACTCGACTGGGCGGCCTACCGAGCCAAGTACGGCGACATCGGGCGCCTCGATCGGATCCTGGAGGCCGAGGGCGACTCGCCCAATCGCTACAAGCTGGCCAAACAGGCCGACACCGTGATGCTGTTGCAGATGCTGTCGATCGAGGAACTCGCCGACCTGTGGGAGCGGCTCGGCTACGAGTTCGACCCGGCGATGATCCCGAAGACCGTCGACTACTACGAGCAGCGCACCTCACACGGCTCGACGCTGTCGGTGATGGTCCACGCCTGGCTGCACAGCAAGCTCGACCGGGCGAAGTCGTGGTCGTTGTTCCGCTTCGCGCTCGAGTCCGACATCAACGACGTGCAGGGCGGCACGACACGCGAGGGCATCCACCTCGGGGCGATGGCGGGCACGGTCGACCTGATCCAACGGTGCTACGGCGGGATCGAGACCCGCGACGGCACGTTGCACATCAACCCGTGCCTTCCCGACGAGGTCCACTCCCTGAGCTTCACGCTCAACTACCGCCGGCAGTTCCTCCAACTGGAGATCAGCCACGAATCGGTACGCCTGCGCCTGGCGCCCGACAGCGGTGAGCAGCAGTCGATCGCCGTCGAGGTGGTGGGCGAACGAATCCATCTGGGTCCCGGGGACTCGCTCGAACGCTCGCTCGTCTGACCCGGCGGTTCGGCCGTCGTCCGCTGCCGATTGGTCGGCGTCGGTCGCCAGATCTACGGTTGCAGCGTGCGTCCAGCAAGAGACTTCTTCCGTCCGCTCGCCGTCGGTGCCCCCGAGCCCGTTCGGGAGATCCCGTTCCCGCCGAGCCGGATGATCCACTTCTTCCCGCCCTCGAACGACAAGATGCGCTCCAAGGTGCCCGACATCGCGCCGACGGTCGACATCCTGCTCGCCAACCTCGAAGACGGCGTTCCCGCCGACCAGAAGGAGGCGGCCCGCGCCGGCCTGGTCGAGGTCGCGACGACGGTCGACTTCGGCGAGACGCAGTTCTGGACCCGCGTCAACAGCCTCGACTCGCCGTGGGGGCTCGACGACCTGACCGCCGCCGTGCTCGAAGCCGGTGAGGCGCTCGACGTGATCATGATCCCGAAGGTCGAGGGCCCCGAGGACATCCACTACGTCGACCGGCTCCTCGCCCAGCTCGAGGCGAAGGCCGGCCTGACCGAACCGCTGCTGGTCCACGCGATCCTCGAGACCGCCAGGGGAGTGGCCAACGTCGAGGAGATCTGTGCGGCGTCGCCGCGGATGCAGGGCCTGTCGCTCGGGCCCGCCGACCTCGCCGCCAACCGCCGGATGAAGACCACCCGCGTCGGTGGCGGCCATCCCGGTTATCTCGTGCGCGCCGACCCGGGCGTCGACGCCGAGGGGAACGCCGACATCGAGTCCGATCGCACCACCTACCAGCAGGACCTGTGGCACTACACGATCGCCCGCATGGTCGACGCCTGCGTCACCAACGGGATCCTGCCGTTCTACGGCCCGTTCGGTGACATCAAGGACACCGTCGCCTGCGAGGACCAGTTCCGCAACGCCTACCTGCTCGGCTGCGTCGGCGCGTGGAGCCTCCACCCGGTGCAGATCGGCATCGCCAAGCGGGTGTTCAGCCCCGACCCCGACGACGTCGCCCACGCCCAACGGGTGATCGAGGCCATGGGCGACGGCACCGGTGCGATCATGCTCGACGGCAAGATGGAGGACGACGCCAGCGTCAAGCAGTGCCGCGTCGTCGTCGAGCTCGCCCGAGCGCTGTCCGAACGCGATCCCGAACTCGCCTCGCTCTACGGGTTCTGACGGCTCGCATCACCCGACCCTCGACAGGAGAGACCGATGACCGACGACCTGCGCCCCCGGCGCTCCGTGCTGTACATGCCCGCCGCCAACGACCGGGCGATCGAGAAGGCACAGACGATTCCCGCCGACGCGATCATCTTCGACCTCGAGGACGCGGTGGCGCCCGACGCCAAACCCGACGCCCGTGACAAGGCCGTCGCCGCGGTGCAGTCCGGTTCGTACGGCAACCGCGAGCTGACGATCCGCTGCAACGGTCTCGACACGCAGTGGGGTGCCGACGACGTCACGGCCGCCGCCGGCGCACATCCCGCCGCGGTGGTGATCCCGAAGGTCGACTCGGTCGAGTACGTCGACCGGGTCGCAGCGTTGCTCGATGCCGGTGGCGCGACCGAGGTGATGATCTGGCCGATGATCGAGACACCGACGGCGATGTTCAACGTGCGCGAGATCGCCGCCCACCAGCGTGTCGCCGTGCTCGTGATGGGCACGAACGACCTCGCCAAGGAGCTGCGCTCGCCGCTCGTGCCGAGCCGTCATCCGCTCGTCGCCCATCTGGCGACCGCGCTGCTCGCCGCCCGAGCGGCCGGCAAGGTCATCCTCGACGGTGTCTACAACGACGTGAAGAACCCGGAGGGGTTCGAGGCCGAGTGCCGTCAGGGCATGGAGATGGGATTCGACGGCAAGACGCTGATCCATCCGAGCCAGGTCGAGCCGGCCAACGACATGTGGGCACCGTCGCCCGACGACGTCGAGTACGCCGAGCGGGTGATCGCGGCCTTCGACGACGCGGTTGCCGACGGCCGCGGTGTGGTCACCGTCGACGGCCGCATGATCGAGAACCTCCACGTCGACAACGCCCGCCGGGTCCTCGCCACCGCGCAGGCGATCGCTGCGCTGTAGGTATCGGTCAGGTCGTGATCGCCGCGACGACGGCGTCGAAGGCGGCGTCGGCGTAGGCGATCATCTCGTCGTCGGTGCGGTCCTGGATCGGGTGCGGCGTGAACACCCGCGCCACCGAGGCGAAACCCAGCGAGCGGGACTGGGAGTTCGCCGCCTCGACGAACTCCTGTGACGCGACGAAGACGCCGGGCACACCTCGCAGCTCCAGGTCACTGATGTCGTGCACACTGCACGACGTGCAACTGCCTCAATCGGCGAGCGCCTCGATCACCACCTGGCACTCGACGGAGATCTCGTGGCGCAGGTCGACCGGTGCGGGCTTCGTGAACGTCGGCTTGCGGTAGCGCTTGACGTCGGCGCCGATCTGGGTGAGCCGCTGCTCGATCCGGTCGAGGAAGACGTCGCCGCGCGGCTTGGAGATGTCGAGCAGGCCGACGGTGAGACCCTCCAGGGACGATGGACGGGCGATGCGGGCGCGTTCGGCGACGGTGCGTTCGCCGGTCGGATCGAGGATCGTCGTGCCCATGAGGGTCAGTATGTCACCGCGCGGGTGACCGGCTTCGACCCGACGTCACCGTTCGCCCAGCCGCCGATGATCTCCGAGAACAGTCCGGCGCCGCCACCGGCGTAGGCGAGCATCAGGCCGCCGGGGCGGAACTTCGGCAGGGTGGGTGCTTCACCGAACGCCTCGGGCAGACCCTCGGCCATGCCGTCGGCGCCCCGCACCAGGTCGGCGCCGGGCCGGTTCAGGTGTGCCGAGATCCCCTCGACGATCTGCGACCGATCCCAGCCGGCGTCGGCGAACACCCGGGCGTGCTCGGGGCCCATCACGAGGATCGCGTCGAACGCGAGGATCAGCTTGGGATGGTGGAGGGTCTGCAGGCTCATCGCCAGTGATCGCGCCAACGAGTCGGGCTGGCGGGAGAGCTGATCGACCACGCAGCGGGTGCCCTCGCCGGCGAAGACGGTGAGGGCGTCGACGCCCGGCTCGATGCCGTGCTCGGCCGCCAGTGTGCCGTAGGGCGACTCGGCGTCGTTCTCGGCGAAGCAGAAGCCGACCTTGCCCGGGCTGCCGTGCGTCGCCCGGTCGACCTCGCCGGGACGTCCGCCGCCGACGTTGCGGATCACCAACTGCAGCGCCCGCCCGATCGTCGAGTTCGCCCGATTTCCCTGGCCCAGCGCGTTGCCGCCGGAGTTCATGCCGATCGCTCGGGTGCCGGGCCCGCTGCACACGATCACCGGTCCGACCGGCATCGTGGTCGCGAGCAGGCCGTGCATGTTGAACTCGTCGTTGCACGCGGCCTCGACCGCCGTCAGGACCCACGGCAGGTACTCGGGGAGGCAGCCTGCCATGACCGCGGCGATCGCCACCTTCTCGACCGTGACGTCGACGAGGTCGGGTGGCACGGTCGCGACGATGTCGGACGGTGCTCGGGTCGTGCCGGCCAGCATGCGCATCACGCGTTGCTCGGTCGGCGGCACGACGGGCAGGCCGTCGGTCCATCCCCGAGTGAACATCATCTCCATCTCGTCCTCGGCATCGGCCACCTCGATGCGCCGGGACGCCAGCGTCGTGGCGCCGAAGCGGACGGCGAGTTCGTCGATCCGGTCGGGGTCGACGCTCATCGACCCGCAGCCGGGCCGCATCGCCGGCAGGTCCGTGCCGAGGCCGGTCACGCCGGTCACGCGCTCCCACTCGTCGCGGTGCCAGCCGACGGTGCGCTCCACCTCGACGCCGTCGTCGACGCGGATCAGCGTCGGCACCGTCTCGATGTCGTGGTGCCAACTGATGGAGAGGTCGGCGTCGTGCTGCGCCGGCGGATCGGCCGGGAAGCTCGGGTCGTCCTGGGTGATGACGGTGACCGGGCCGGCGTCGGCCAATTCGCGCAGGACCGGCGTCACGGTGCGGCAGGTCTCGCACTCTCGTTTGACGACGATCACGAGTCCGTCGGGGAGTGGAGGTCGGGTCGCCGTCATCGAAGCGACGGTAGCAACGCGAGCGGTTCCGGCTGCGACGCACGTCACCGGGCCGGGTTGCGCCGAGGGTGGCGCGAACCTCTAGGGTTCAGCAGATCGGGGGTGAACATGAGTCCAACGGCGGATCGCTCGGTATGAAGGCCACCTTTCACGGTGTCCGCGGGTCCACGCCCTGCCACGGCGAGGAGATCGCGCGCTACGGCGGCAACACGTCGTGCGTGTCGCTCGACATCCCCGATCACGACCCGATCCTGTTCGACCTCGGCACCGGATTGCGGTACTTCGGCCAGACGCTGCCGGCCGACGAGCCGTTCCGCGGCACCTGCCTGCTCAGCCACCTCCACTGGGACCACATCCAGGGCCTGCCGTTCTTCAAGCCGTTCCTGCGGCCGGGCGCGAACGTCACGATCTACGCCCCGACACAGCCCGGCGACATCACCGTCGCCGACGTGTTCGCCGACACGATCAAGCCGCCGTTGTTCCCGATCCACTTCTCGATGTTCCCCGGCATGGTCGATCTCCACGAGATCGCCGACGACGAGTTCGCCGTCGGCGAGGCGAAGGTGATGACGCGTCTGGTTCCCCACGTCGGCCACACCGTCGGGTACCGGGTCGAGTGGGAGGGCCGCTCGGTGGTGTACATGAGTGACCACCAGATGCCCGCCGACGGCTCGCACTCGGCGTGGCCCGGTGTGCTGCAGTTGTGCCACAACGCCGATCTCCTGATCCACGATGCGCAGTACACGCCCGAGGAGTTCGAGACCAAGCGCGACTGGGGCCACTGTACGCCCGACTACGCCGTCTGGCTGGCGGCGACGTCGGGGGTGAAGCGACTGGCGCTGTTCCACCACGACCCCGCGCACGACGACGACGAACTCGACGAGATCCTCGGTGCCGCCATCGAGAGTGCGGCCGGCCGTGGTGTCGAGGCGTTCGCCGCCCGCGAGCGCATGACCGTCGACATCTGACGCGTTGGCGACGATCGCCTCGGTCCTGCTCGGGATCGCGTTCCTCGTGGCCGGTGGGTCGAAGCTGGCCGCCGGGCCGTCGTGGCCGGAACAGGCCCGCGGTCTCGGCGCGCCGGCGGTGGTGGTGCCGGCGCTGCCGTGGATCGAGCTCGCGCTCGGAGCCGTGCTCGTCGTGCAGTTGGCGCCCGCCGCTGCGGGAACGTTGTCGCTCGTGCTGCTCGGGGCGTTCACCGCGCTGATCGTGCGGCGCCTCGGCCAGGGACGTCATCCGCCGTGCGCGTGCTTCGGGGCGTGGTCGGCCACACCGCTCGGCTGGGGCCACGTCGTCCGTAACCTCGCCCTCGCCGCGCTCGCGGTCGTCACCATCGTCACCGCCTGAGGTCGCCCGGGCACCTGCCCGTCGGGGTCGGGTCCGGACGGGCACCTGCCCGTCGGGGTCGGGTCCGGACGGGCAGGAGCGGTGCGGTGTGACAGGTCAGGTCGTGGCGAGCAGGAAGGCGAGCGTGCGGGCTTCGTCGCGCCAGGCGTCGTAGCGGCCGGTCGGCCCGCCGTGTCCGGCGCCGAGCTCGGTGCGCAGCACGATCGGCGCCGACCCGGTCGAGACCTCGCGCAGCCGGGCGATCCACTTGGCCGGCTCGTGCACGCTCACCCGTGGATCGTTCAGGCCCGCGGTCGCGTACACCGCCGGATAGTCGGCGGGCACCGTGTTGTCGTAGGGCGAGTAGCCGAGCATGTAGCTGGCGTACGGCTCGACGCGCGGGTCGCCCCACTCCTCCCACTCGTTGACGGTCAGCGGCAGCGTCGGATCGCTCATCGTCGACACGATGTCGACGAAGGGCACCTCGGCGACGACGCTGCAGAACAGCTCCGGGCGCATCGTCGTGCAGGCGCCGACGAGCAGTCCGCCCGCCGAGCCGCCGCGGATGGCCAGCCGGTCGGCGCCGACGACACCGGCGGCGATCAGGTGCTCACCGCAGGCGATCATGTCGCCGAAGGTGTTGGCCTTCGAGAGCAGCTTGCCGTCGAGGTACCACTGACGTCCCAGTTCGCCACCTCCGCGGGGATGGGCGAGCGCCCACACGTGGCCCCGGTCGAGCAGCGACAGCCTGGCCACGGAGAACCACGGCGGCAGCGACACCTCGTAGGCGCCGTAGCCGTACAGCACCCCGGGCGCCGTGCCGTCGAGGGCCGTGTCGACGTGGCGGACGACGTCGATCGGGATCGCCGTGCCGTCGGCAGCGTGCGCCCACCGACGCTCGGTGACGTACGCGTCGAGGTCGACGTTGGGCGTCGGGATCCGTCGCAGCAGCGTGCGCTCACCGGTGGAGACGTGCTCGTCGTAGAGCGTCGTGGGCATCGTGAGCGACTGCACCGTGAACCGAACGAGGTCGGTGTCCCATCGCGGGTTCGCCGACGGCTCGACGTCGTGGGGGTCGCCACCGAGGTCGACGATGCGTTCGCTGCGGTCGCGGAACAGCAGACGCAGACGGGGTTGGGCGTCGTGCCACTCGTGGACGAGCAGGTGACCGGCGAACGCGTCGACCCCGAGGATCCTCCGTCCCGCCTCGTGGCCGATGAGCTCGGCCCAGGCGTCGCGACGGGTCCAGTCGTCGTCGGTCGAGGCGATGAGCAGCCGGAAGTCGACGGCGTCGTCGTTGGTGTGCATCACGAACGAATCGCCCCAGTGGTCGACGCCGTACTCGACGTCGGGGCTCCGGTCGAGGACGACCACGGCGTCGTCGGTCGGTCGATCGGTCGAGATCAGCAACGCCTCGCTGCTCGTCCGGCTCGCCGAGTGGATCACGATCCAGTCCTCCGACCGCGTGGTCCCGACGCCGACGTAGAAGCGCTCGTCGGCGTCGTGGAACACCTGCACGTCGTCGACCCGTGGCGTCCCCACGCGATGCCGCCACACCGTGGCGGGCCGCTCCTGGGGGTCGGGGGTGACGTAGAAGATCCACTGCCCGTCGCGTGACCAGGCGATGCCGGCGTTGGAGACCTCGTCGAGCCGGTCGGGCAGTTCGTCGCCGGTGGCGAGGTCACGGATGCGCAGCGTGTAGCGCTCGTCGCCGGCGACGTCGGTCGACCAGGCGACGAAACGGTGGTCCATCGACAGGTCGAATGCACCGAGGTCGAAGTAGTCGTGGCCCTCGGCCTCCACGTTCTCGTCGAGCAGGACGTGGTCGGTCGCCGTGTCGGCGCTCGGGCCGCGGTGATGGACCGGATAGTCCTGTCCCTCGGTCGTCGACACCACGTACCACCAGTCACCGAAGTGGACCGGCGTCGACAGGTCGGTCTCCTGCACCCGGGAGCGGATCTCGCCGTAGACGGCGTCGATCGTCGCGGCGTGGGGAGCGAAGAACGCGTCGGCGTACGAGTTCTCGGCCTCGAGGTACGCCAGCAGGGCCGGGTCGTCGAGGTCGCGCATCCAGGCGAAATGGTCGACGGTGTCGCCGGTGGGCCGCTGCCAGGTGTGGTCGCGCCGAGGCGCCAGCGGTGGAGTCGGTGGGAGGATCTGCTCGGCTTCTCGGGTCACAATCGAGCCAATGTAGGCAGCCGGCGGTACCGTTCGACACTCATGCGTGTGTGGATCGACCAGGACCTCTGCACCGGCGACGGCCTCTGCGTCGACCACTGCCCCGATGTCTTCGTGCAGCTCGAGGACGGCATCGCCTACGTCGCCGAGGACGGCCAGGTCCTCAACGATCCGGGCGGGTCGGGGAGCCTCGCCTGGGTCGCCGAGCGCCACGTCGGCGACGTGATCCACGCCGCGGAGCTGTGCCCGGGCGAGTGCATCTTCATCGAGGTCGAGGTCGCCGCCGGCGCCGACGACGAGATGCCCGACCTCGTCGACCTCGCCGACGACGCCGCTGCCTGAGCCGCCGGTCGGGCGGAAACGGTGCCCGGTGTCGGTCGTCGATCGATCGTTAGGATTGCTTTCATGCCGATGCGGACGGAGTGCAAGAACTTCGAGAGCCGGTCGTACCCCAACGGTGACACCGTCCGGAAGTGCAACCTCGACCTGGCGCCCGACGCGCCGTGGCGCTGCCCGGAACCGTGCTCGGGCTACGAGCGACGCCTCGCCGATGTCGCGTGGACCCACGGCAGCCTGGTCGTGTCGCCCACGCCGCCCGAGCCGAGCGGTCTCGACGACGGCACGGCAGCAGCGCTGCTCGACGAGGCCGAGGACATCCTGAACGCGGTCGGTGCCGACGTTCGCGCCGAGGTCGAGGCCGAGCGCCTCGCGGCCGAGAACGCCGGGTTCTTCAAGCGCATCTTCAAGCGCAAGCGCTGACCGTCCGCTCGGCTCGGGCGGCGGCGGCGACCTGTCCTAGGGTCGGGTCGATGAGCGACGCCGCCTCCGGTTGGGAGGAACGAGACGGTCGACTGACCCGCGAGTTCAGCTTCGGCGACTTCTCCGAGGCGTTCGCGTTCATGACCCGGGTGGCGATGCTCGCCGAAACGGCGGGCCATCATCCCGACTGGTCGAACTCGTGGAACCGGGTGACGATCAGCTTCACGACGCACGACGCCGGCAGCGTGGTGACCGAGGCCGACCGGTCGATGGCGGCTGCGGTCGATGGCCTCCTCGGCTGAGCGGCCTGCATCGAGTCCGGACCCGGCCACCCACGAGGGTTCGTTCCCCGGCTGGTGGGTCGTCGCCGGCTGTTTCGTCGTCCTGACGGTCTCGTCGGGGCTCGGCTTCTACGGCCTCGCGGTGTACCTGAACGCCTTCAGCAACGAGCGGGGCTGGCCGCTGAGCTCGATCTCGCTGGCCACCACCGTGTTCTTCGTCGTCGGCGGCGTCGCCGGTGTCGCCGTCGCGCGGGTGATCGCCCGCCACGACGTGCGTCTGGTCATCGTCGGCGGCGGGATCGTCGGCGGCGCGGCACTGGCCGTGCTCGGCCGGGTCGAGCACCAGTGGCAGCTCTTCGTCGTCTACTCGGTGTTCGCTGCCGGATGGGCGGCCGCCGGGCTGGTGCCCGTGACGACGGTCGTGACGCGCTGGTTCCACGTTCGCCGCTCGGTGGCGCTGTCGGTGGCATCGACCGGATTGTCGGCCGGTGGGATCCTGTTGACGCCGCTGGCCAAGCGACTGCTCGACGAGCAGGGCCTCGCCGCCGGGACACCCTGGCTCGGCGCGCTGTTCGTCGTCGGGATCGTGCCGGTGACCTGGTTCCTCGTGCGGCCCGACCCCGAGGTCGAGGGGTGGGCACCCGACGGCGCCCGCCGAGCCGTGGGAGAGATGCCTCCTGCGCCCGGCGGAGTCGGCTTCGCCGAGGCGGTCCGCACACGGTTCTTCGTGGCTGCCACGACGGGGTTCGTACTCGCCTTCGGCGCCCAGGTCGGCGGCATCCAACAGCTCGTGAAGCTCGTCGAGGATCGCACCGATCCGGCCACGGCCCAGTTCGCGATCACGGCGGTGGCCGCCACGTCGATCGTCGCCCGCCTGATCGGCGGGCGCGTCGTGCAGCTCGTGCCGATGGCCGGACTCACGGTGGTGCTCGTGGCCGTCCAGGCCGCCGCACTGCTCGTGATCGGCATGGCCGAGTCGACGTGGCTGTTGTTCCTCGCGATCGTCCTGTTCGGTGCCACGGTCGGCAACGTGCTGATGCTGCAGCCGCTGCTGATCGCCGAGCGCTTCGGTGTGCGCGACTATCCGCGCATCTTCAGCCGCACCCAGCTGTACGCGGTCATCGGCACCGCTGGGGGGCCGGTGCTGCTCGGCGCGCTCTACGACGTGTCCGATGCCTACCGACTGCCGTATGCCGTCGCCGGTGCGTGCTCGCTGCTCGGTGCGGTCGCACTGGCGCTCGCCGGGCCGGCCACGCCGGTCACGGTCGAACCCGATCGGGTGCCCGACGGCGATCAGGCGTCGACGCGGATGTCGTAGGCGCAGGTGTGGGCACCCGCGGTCTTGTGGGTGATCCGTTCGACGGCGGCGTCGGGCAGTACGCCTCGGAGGAACTCGAGTTCGCTGGCGCAGGCCTGTCGGAACCGGCTGGCGACGGCCCAGATCGCACAGTTGTGCAGGTTGATCCGGTAGTGGTTGCTCGCCAGCTGCTCGAAGTCGCACAGGTAGCCCTGGGCGTCCATCAGCTCGGTGACCTGGGCGATGCGCGCCTCGACCGTCGAGCCGTCGAGATGGTCGAGGGCGTCGTCGACGAGCTGCCGGCGCCGGCGGTCGAAGACCCGCTCGACCAGCTCGGGGTCCTCCTGCTCGATGTGGGCGAGCAGCTCGATCGACAGGTCGTCGGTACCGACGAACATCGTCTCGGTGCGTTCGGTGGCCCGATACCGGTCGGCCGGGCGACCTCGCGATCCGTGTACCTGGCGAGCCTCGACCAGGTCGGCGGCGCGCAGCGCGCCGAGGTGCTGACGCACGGCGCTGGCGGAGATCCCGAGCGCTTCGGCCAGCTCGTCGGCGGTGGCCTCGCCGTGACGTTTCAGCGCCGCGAGCACGCGTCGCTGGGTGGGCGACGGTGCGGTGTCGGCGCTGGGCATGCCACGAGCGTACACATTTCTCGCAGTTTCGCAAGGAAGAACTTGTGAAATGGCTCCGGCGCTGGTAGCAAAGAGGGTGCGATGTCGAACATACGAGTACAGGAGCTTGCGCTGTCAGCGCCGTGGCCGACGAGTCGGTCGCTAGCGTGGCCGACGGCCGAGACGACCCCCGGTCGGAGAGAGGAACCGCGATGAGCGAGACCGTGACGAGCGAGACGAGCGAGAGCCGGCGCCAGATCGAGGAGTTGACCGAGCGGGGCTACCAGTACGGATGGCACAGCGACCTCGACACCGACGTCGCCCCGCCCGGGTTGAACGAGGACGTCGTCCGGCTGATCTCGGCGAAGAAGAACGAGCCCGAGTGGCTGCTCGAGTGGCGCCTGTCGGCCTACGAGGCGTGGACGAAGATGGAGGAGCCCGACTGGGCCAAGCTGCAGATCGCGCCGATCGACTACCAGGCGATCAGCTACTGGGCGGCACCGAAGAAGAAGCCGGTGCTCGACAGTCTCGACGACGTCGACCCGGAGATCCGCGAGATGTTCGACAAGCTCGGCATCCCGCTGCACGAGCAGAAGCTGCTCAGCAACGTCGCCGTCGACGCCATCGTCGACTCGGTGTCGGTGACCACGACGTTCAAGGAGACCCTCGCCGAGGCCGGCGTGATCTTCTGCTCGTTCTCCGAGGCCGTGCACGACTATCCCGACCTGGTGCGTGAGCACCTCGGCTCGGTCGTTCCCGTGCGCGACAACTACTTCGCCGCGCTCAACTCGGCGGTGTTCTCCGACGGCTCGTTCTGTTACATCCCCAAGGGGGTTCGGTGCCCGATGGAGCTGTCGACCTACTTCCGCATCAACTCGCAGAACACCGGCCAGTTCGAGCGCACGCTGATCGTGGCCGAGGACGACTCGCACGTGTCGTATCTCGAGGGGTGCACGGCGCCGCAGCGTGACGAGAACCAGCTGCACGCCGCGGTCGTCGAACTGGTCGCCAAGGACCGCGCCGAGATCAAGTACTCCACGGTGCAGAACTGGTACCCCGGCGACGAGAACGGCGTCGGCGGCATCTACAACTTCGTCACCAAGCGGGGACGGGCCCACACCGACGCCAAGATCTCCTGGACCCAGGTCGAGACCGGTTCGGCGATCACGTGGAAGTACCCGAGCGTGATCCTGCAGGGCGACCGCTCCGTCGGCGAGTTCTACTCGGTGGCGCTGTCCAGTCAGCGCCAGCAGGCCGACACCGGCACGAAGATGATCCACATCGGCTCCGACACGACGAGCACGATCATCTCCAAGGGCATCTCCGCCGCCCACGGGCAGAACACCTACCGCGGGCTGGTCAAGGTGATGCGCTCGGCCGAGAACGCCCGCAACTACACCCAGTGCGACTCGCTGCTGCTCGGCAAGAAGTGCGGCGCCCACACGATCCCGTACATCGAGGCCAAGAACCCGAGCGCCCAGATCGAGCACGAGGCGTCCACGTCGACCGTCGGCGAGGACCAGCTGTACTACTGCCGCCAGCGCGGCATGTCGGAGGAGGACGCGATGTCGATGATCGTCAACGGCTTCTGTCGCGAGGTGTTCAACGAGCTCCCGATGGAGTTCGCCGTCGAAGCTCAGCGCCTGCTGAGCGTGAGCCTGGAAGGAAGTGTGGGCTGATGCTGCACGTCGACAACCTGACCGCCTCGATCGAGGGCAAGCAGATCCTCCGGGGGCTCGACCTCGACGTCGGCGCCGGCGAGGTGCACGCCATCATGGGCCCGAACGGCTCGGGCAAGAGCACCTTCGCCCACGCCCTCGCCGGTCGCGAGGGCTACGAGATCGACGGCACCGTCACCCTCGACGGCGCCGACCTGTTGGCGATGGAGCCCGAGGAGCGCGCCGCCGCCGGTGTCTTCATGGGCTTCCAGTACCCGGTGGAGATTCCCGGCGTCAACAACATGTACTTCCTGCGCACCGCCCTCAACTCGGTGCGGCGCGCCCGCGGCGAGACCGAGATCGGCGCACGCGACTTCCTCGCCGTGGCGAAAGAGGCGATGGATCTCGTCGAGATGAAGCAGGACTTCCTCGACCGTGCCGTCAACGCCGGGTTCTCCGGCGGCGAGAAGAAGCGCAACGAGATCCTCCAGATGGCGGTGATGCAACCCCGCCTCGCGATCCTCGACGAGACCGACTCCGGCCTCGACATCGACGCCCTGCGGATCATCGCCGGCGGCGTCAACGCGCTGCGCGGCCCCGAGCGGTCGATGATCGTCATCACGCACTACCAGCGCCTGCTCGACTACATCAAGCCCGACTTCGTGCACGTGCTGGTCGACGGCCGCATCGTCGAGTCCGGCGATCACACCCTGGCCATGCACCTCGAGGACCACGGCTACGCCGGCTTCGTCAACACCGACCTGAACGACGCCCCCGAGCGGCCGCTCGCCGGCACCCCGTCGTGACGATGACCACCCCGACCGCGACCAGCCCGACCGCGACCCGCTCGCCGCTCGACCGCCTCGACGGGATCGGCTTTCCGACCCGACGTGACGAGGCGTGGCGCTACGCCCCCCACCGTCTGCTCGGCGAGCTCACCTTCGGACCGTCCACCGCGTTGCCCGGTGGTCTGGAACTCGATCTCGACGCCTGCTTGCCGGTGCTCGACGGGCCCCGGCTCGTCGTCGTCAACGGTGTGGTCGACCACGAGCGTTCGGTGCTCCCAGGCATCGACGGCGTGACCGTGTCGGCGCTCGCCGCCGCCCCGGCCGACGTCGCGCGCGCTCACTCCGAGCGTGCCGATGACGAGATCAGCGATGCGTACATGGCCCTGGACCTCGCCTACGGCACCGACGGCGCGTTCGTCGACGTCGCTGCCGGTGCGAGCGTCGACGTGCCGATCCACGTCGTGCACGTCGCGGTCCCTCGGGCCGCGGCGAACACGTCGTGCAGTGGCGTGTTGGTCCGGCTCGGCGCCGCGAGCTCGGCGACCGTCGTCGAGAGCCGCATCGGCGTGGGTGACGACGTCGGTGGCTCCAACGTCCGGACCACGATCGTCCTCGCCGACGACGCCACGCTCGAACACGTCGTGGTCCAGGATCTCCCGTCGGCCCAGGTGCATCTCGGCCGCATCGAGGTCGACCAGTCCGCCGGGAGCACCCTGTGCGCCCGCTCGTTCAACCTCGGCGCCGCCTACGGGCGTCTCGCGTACCACGTCGAGCTCGACGGCGCCGGCGCGACCGCCGAGCTGTCCGGGCTGTACTTCGGTGTCGGCGACCAGACCCTCGACCAGCAGCTGACCGTCGTGCACGCCCAGCCGGACTGCACCAGCCGGCAGGTGTTCCGCGGCGTGCTCGACGACGCGAGCACCGGCGTGTTCAACGGCGGCATCGACGTGCGGCCGGGTGCCGACGGCACCGACGCCGAGCAGGCCAACGACAACCTGCTGCTGTCGAACCGGGCCGAGGCCAACACCCAGCCCCGCCTCGAGATCCTGGCCGACGAGGTCGCCTGCAAGCACGGCGCCACGGTCGGCCAGCTCGACGACACCGCCCTGTACTACCTGCGTTCGCGCGGTATCGCCGCCGACGAGGCGCGACGCCTCCTGATCAACGGCTTCGCCGATCAGGTCGTCGACGAGGTCTCGATCGATGCGTTGCGCGACTGGATCACGCACCGTCTCGGACACGACCATGACTGAGCACGACCACACCAGCGGCGACCAGCCCACCGGTGTCGGCGTCGGTGTCCGCAAGGGCTTCGCGCTGCCCCGCGACTGCGAGGTCACGATCGTTCCCGCAGGTCACCGTGCGGTGCTCCCCGAGGGTGAACGGGTCACGTTGCTCCAGGCGCTCGGCGGGACCGCCACGGTGAAGACCCGCGACGGCGAGATGGCGCGGCTCAGCCGTCGCGACTCGATCGACTTCGGGTTCATCGACGCCCCCGACACCGAGACCCCGGCGACCCCGACCGACCTTCCGTTCAGCGTCGATCGGGTCTGGGAAGCGGCCACCACGGTGTACGACCCCGAGATCCCGGTCGACATCGTCGAGTTGGGTCTGGTCTACCGCGTCGACGCCGAGCAGCTGCCGAGCGGCGGTTGGCGCGTCGAGATCGACATGTCGGTCACCGCACCGTTCTGCGGCATGGGCGACATCTTGCGCCAGGACCTGCACGACGCCGTCGCTGCCATCGGTGGCGTCGAGGAGGTCGAGGTCAAGCTCGTGTTCGACCCGCCGTGGGACGCCTCGCGTCTGTCCGACGTGGCGCGGCTCGAACTCGGCATGATGTGACCCCGGCGACGACCCGACCCCCCTCCCTCCGAAAAATCGCGCCCGGATTGCGCTCAGCGCAATCGTGACGCGCCATTTCGGGAGATGTGGCGTGCCGGCTGTGCACCGCGACGAGCGCCGACGTACCGTCCCTCGTGGCCTTGGTGGCATTCGCTCTCGTCTCCGGGGTGTCGTTCCTCTACTACGGATCCAAGGTCGTGTTCCGGCCCGCGCTGGAGAGCGAGTTCGAACGGTACGGACTGCCCGGTGTTCGTCGACTCGTCGGCGTCATGGAGGTGCTCGGCGGGACGGCAGTGATCCTCGGCCTCGCCATTGCACCGTTGGGAGCCGTCGCTGCCGCCGGGCTCACCGCGCTGATGGTCCTCGGGCTGATCGTGCGTGTCCGCATCCGCGACGCTCCCCGCCTCATGGTTCCCGCAGCGTCGCTCGGCGCCCTGAACGCCGTACTCGTCGTGCTCTTCCTGTCGCAGTGACGCGTCGGTCAGCGGCGGGTGCCGTTGAGTACCGCTGAGATCGTCGACAGGGAGAAGACCGACAGTGCGGGCAGGTATCGCTTCACGGGATCTCCGACCTTGATGTGCATCCCGATCGCGCCCAGCATGAACATCGCCAGACCGATCGACGCCGGTCGGACGACGCGTGGCGCCGCGTGACCGACGAGCATCAGGCCCGCCAGACTCACCTTCGCCGCACCGACTGCGTACATCGCCGTCTCGGAGAGCCCGTACTCCTCGAACTCCTCTTTCATGTTCGAGGCGTTGCCGCCCCGGTAGCCGGTGTCCTTGTCGAATCGGTTGAACCAGACGTTCAGGATCCACAGCGCCGCAGCGGTCTGGGCGAGTTTGCCGATCAGCTTCATGAGTGGGCGTGTCCGTTCGGCCGACGGTGAAACCCTGTCGACCGAGGTCACCCTGCCTCGGCGTCGGTGCGGGGCCGTTCCACCCAGCTCGCGCTGTCGATCGCCGGCTGATAGCCCTGCTCGGCGCTCAACTTCTGCGCGATCGCGGCGAGGAGCACGCCGTAGACGGCCTTCGAGCTGATGTCGGCGAAGCTGTAGATCAGGTTCCTCGCAACGACACCGTTCGGGTCGTTCCAGATCTGCGGCATGAGGTAGGCGAGCGGGTAGATCGACCACGAGACGACGAACAGGTACCACACGGCGCCGAACATCTTGGCGACCCCGGGGGAGGACGTGGCCTTGGCGTCCCTGATCGTCTGGTACGCCACGACGAGGAGCCAGACGTAGAACACCGTGCTCACGGCGCCCCACACCCAGAACTGTGCTCCGCCGTCCACCTCGTCGAACTGGCCGACGTACCCGGTCCAGATCATCGCGAGACCAGCGACCACGAACGCCGCCCAGCGGCGGAAGAACAGTGTCCCGGTGATGCCGCCGACGATGAGGAGCTGTGTCAGGAGCACCGGCACGTCGATGGACCAGTTCATGTACCGGAATCCGTTGGAGAACAGACTGTCGGTGAGCACGTAGGCCGAGCCATCCCAGGCGAATGCCCCCGACCAGCGCAACGCGAGCAGACCGAGTTCGAAGAACGCCGACACCATGACGACACCCGTCAGGTACGAGGTCAGGCGATACCGGGGCGAGATCGACCCCGCAGTGGCGATGGAGTAGACCAGACACGCAGCGAAGACCGCCGCGGTCAGCGTGAAGACGCCGATCACGATCTCGAACTGGGTTGCCGAGTAGCTGAAGAGGTTCTCGAAGGACATGCCACGCTTTCGCGGTTGGGGAATCCGATCCTCTCACGAGATCTCGGGCACTGCATCGTCCAGCTCGACATCTCTCTGCTCGGCCATCTCGTGTTCAGGCCGAACTCGGCATGGCATCACTTCGGCGGCGGCGGCGGCGTCGACGTCGTCACCGAGGGTCCGCCGAACTCGCCGCTTCGACTCCGGTCCTCCACGGAAATTCGGCCCGCTGCTACGTTCTCCCGATGCCTGTCGCTCCGACCGCAGACTCGTCGCGGAGTCCCGGCGGGTCTCGGTCGACGGCGAGACGGGGACTCGGCGCCGTCTTCCTGCTGGCCGTGGCGGCGTGTTCGACGTCGACCGAGAGCGAGGCGTCACCGATCTCCCTCGACGCGTTCGCGGTCATCGTCGACGTCGGCGGGGCGACGTCGGTGGTCGGCAACGTCACCGGCGCCGTCGAGTCCGTGACGATCGAGTGGGGTGACGGTGCGGTCGACTCGGTGACCGGTGGCTTCCCGGGCGTCCGGGCGTCACACATCTACGTCGAGGACGCGACGTACTCGATCATCGTCGAGGCCGCCGATGGAAACGGCACAACGGCCAACCAGGTGCTCACCGCCGAGGTCTCGGGCGTGTCGCCGACCACGACCACCACCGTCGCACCGGCCACGACGAGCACGGTCGCGCCGAGCACGACCGACCCGCCGACGACAGCTCCTCCGACAACGGCCCCGCCGACGACAGCCCCACCGACGACAGCCCCACCGACCACTGCTCCGCCCGAGGCGCCGATCACGTTCGACATCACCCGGCCGAGTGGCGGTGGCGGCGACCTCGAAGGCCGCACCCAGTTGCCCTTCCGCCTCAACGTCGCCAGCTGGTGGAGGGCCGGGAACCTCCACGCCCGCGCCGCGGTCGGAGTCGGCGCCACAGCGCAGACCCCGTGGGCCGAGGCATGGCTCTACTCCGACTTCACCGCCCAACGCGAGCAGGCCACCGTGAGGTACACCGTCAGCTGGGATGGCGACATCACCGTCTTCGCATCCGCAGGCTCGGCCGCAGCGGTCACGATTGCGGTGAGCGTGTACGAACTCAACGGGTCGACCCAGGGCGCGCGAGTGGCACGCGAGGTCGTGCTCGACGAGGAGCTCGACTCGGAGGACATCAGGTTCGTCACCACGCTCGAGTACGAGGATTCGCTCACGAGTTCGCTGTCGTTTCCCGTGGAGGGCGGGCAGCGCTATCGCGTTCGTCTCGACCTGCGCTGTGAAGCCAGGGCCACGTTCGCCCTCGGGGCCACGGCCTGCACGTTCGGGACCAACGAGGTCGTCGACGAGGGCCCGTTCGCCCGCTGGCGCAACGTGACGGTGACGCTCGAGTGACCGCCCCCGGTCGATGAGCCTCGGTCATGCGGTCTTCGACTCCGGATACGAGGCGAAGGCGAGCTGACCCGGTCGTCGTGCCGCGACTGGTCATGGTGGGGTTCGCGGGTAGCTTCGCGGCCATGAGCGACGCACCACATCGCAACGTGACGCGGGTCGTCGAGGCGGGGGCGGCGATCGGGCTCGACGTGCAGCCCGTGCGCTTCCCCGAGGGGACCAAGACCGCACTCGACGCCGCCGAGGCCATCGGGTGCGACATCGGCCAGATCGTCAAGAGTCTGATCTTCGCCGTCGACGGCGAGCTGGTGCTCGCCTACGTGAGCGGATCGAACCGTCTCGACGAGACGAAGCTGGCGATCGCAGCCGGTGGCGCCACGTGCAGCCGTGTCGATGCCGACACGGTGCGGGCGGCCACGGGATTCCCGATCGGTGGGGTGCCTCCCGTCGGACACGACACCGAGCTGCGTGTGTTCGTCGATCCCGATCTGCTGCAGTACGACGTCGTCTGGGCTGCGGCGGGCACCTGGCACGACGTGTTCTCGCTCACGCCCGACCAACTCGTGTCGGCCAGCGCCGGCACGGTGGTCGAACTCGCGCGGACCTGAGCGTCAGGAGCGGTCGAGAGCGTCGGCGAGGGTGTTCCAGCCGAGCACGGCGCACTTGATGCGCACCGGGAACTTGACGACGCCCTGCAGCGCCTCGAGGTCACCGAGGTCGATGTCGTCGTCGCCGGGCTGGGCCTCGACGCCCTCGATGCCCATCATCGAGCGGAAGCGACGGATCAGCGCTCGCGCCTCGCTGACCGGCTTGCCGATCACGGCTTGGCTCATCATCGACGCCGACGACTGCGAGATCGAGCAACCCTGCCCGCTGATCTTGACGTCTCGCACGACGGCGTCGTCGCCCTCGCCGTCGACGAGCAGGAACAGGGTGATCTCGTCGCCGCACAGCGGGTTGTGACCACGCGACTCGATCGCCGGGGGCGACTCGAGCTCACCGCGGTTACGCGGCGTTCGGTAGTGGTCGAGAATGATCTCGCGGTAGAGGTCTTCGAGTCCCGACATCAGAACCCGAAGATATCGGTCGCACCGTCGAGGGCGTCGGCCAGCGCGTCGACATCGTCGGTTCCGTTGTACAGGTAGAAGCTCGCCCGGGTGGTCGACTGGACGCCGAGCACCTGCATCAGGGGCTTGGCGCAGTGGTGGCCGGCGCGCACGCAGACGTTGCGTTCGTCGAGGACCTGGCTGACGTCGTGGGGGTGGAGGTCGCGGAAGGCGAAGCTGAGTACGCCGCCGCGCACCGCGGTGTCGTCGGGGCCGTAGATGGTGATGTCGTCACCGAACCGGTCGTTCAGCGTGTCGAGTGCGTAGCGGGTGAGGTCGATCTCGTGCTGGCGGATCTCGTCCATTCCGAGGTCCTCCAGGAACTCGACGGCGGCTCGTAATCCAACGGCCTCGACGATCGGAGGGGTGCCTGCTTCGAATTTCGCCGGGACGGGCGCCGTGGTGTACCCGTCGAGCGTGACGGTGTCGATCATGTTGCCGCCACCGAGGAACGGCGGCATCGCATCGAGGAGTTCCATGCGCCCCCACAGCATGCCGATGCCGGACGGACCGCACATCTTGTGGCTGGAGAAGGCGACGAGGTCGGCGTCCCATGCCTGGACGTCGGTGACGTTGTGCGGGACGAACTGGCAGGCGTCGACGACCGCCAGCGCCCCGGCGTCGTGGGCGGCGGCGCACAGGTGGGTGACCGGTGGGAGTGTGCCGAGCACGTTGCTCATCGCCGTGAACGAGAACACCTTGGCGCCGTCGAGGAGCCGGTCGAGGTCGCTCAGGTCGAGTCGGCCGTCGGCGGTGAGTGGCACCCAACGGATCTCGATGCCGAGCTCGTCACGCAGCATCTGCCACGGGACGATGTTGGCGTGGTGCTCCATGTGGGTGAGCACGACGGCGTCGCCGGCGCGCAGGTTGGCGCGTCCCCAGGCCTGGGTGATGAGGTTCATCGACTCGGTGGCGTTCTTGGTGAACACGATCTCGTCGGCGCTCGGCGCGTTGATCAGCCGGGCGACGGCGCGGCGGGCGCCCTCGTAGGCCTCGGTCGCCTCACCGGCGAGGCGATACGAGCTGCGGTTGATCGGGGCGTAGGACGTCTCGAGGAACTCGCTCATCGCCTCGATCACCTTGCGGGGTTTCTGCGAGGTGTTGCCCGAGTCGAGGTAGACCAGCGGAGCGCCGTCGATCTGACGCGCCAGGATCGGGAACTCCTTGCGCACCGTCTCCAGATCGAACGCCATGTCGGGATTGTACCGCCCCGACCAATTCCCCCTATCCCGATAGGAGAAATCCGGCCCTCTCCCACCCACCCTGCGGGGTCCAGTTACGAGGTGCCTGGCACTTCGTAACCGTGCGGCTGGGTGCCGGGAGCTGTGTCACACCGTCTCGGCAGAGTCTCGTTCATGGGACGACAACACCGAAGAGACTTCGTTGGTGCGTGGCACCATCTGATGAACCGGGGCTCCGACCGGCAGGACATCTTCAGCGACGAGCTCGATCATCGCCACTACCTGTCGATCGTCGGGGAATCCGTCGAGCGCGGGCAGATCGAGGTGCACGCCCACGCTGAGATGACCAACCATTTCCACCTCCTCGGGCGTTCGCCCCTCGGCGAGATCTCCGCAGCCATGCACCGGATCGAGTCGGACTACGCACGTTGGTACAACGAACGCCATGGGCGCACGGGTCCGCTCTTCACCGGCCGATTCAAGGCGGTCGCCGTCGAATCGGACGAGCAGTTGTTGACGGTGGCCCGCTACATCCACCGCAATCCGCTGGCCAAGGTCTCGCGCGTTCAGCTCGCCGCGTACCCGTGGTCGAGTTATCCGGCGTACCTCGGTCGCTGTGATCCACCGGACTGGCTGACGACCGAGATGATCATGGCGCTGAGCGGTACCGATACCCAGGCACTCCGAGCCTTCGTGGAACGGGATCTTCCGTCCGATCGGCCGGTACGGCGTTGCGATTCGGCTCCGGTGTCGCTCGAACAGCTGGTGGCGTCGCTGAGTGAGATCACCGACCTGCCACCGTCGGCGATTCTTCGCGCCGCGCCCGGCACTGCATGGGTACGACAACTCTTGTCGATGCTCGCCGTCGAACTCCGCGTCGCGTCGACGCGGACACTGGCCGAGGCCCTGGGGCTGTCGAGCGATGCATCGGTTCGGGTGTTGGCTCGTCGCGGACGCGTGCGCAACGCTGCCGACCCGGCATTCGCCCGGAGGCGTACCGAACTGCTGATCGCAATCGGTTACGAGGTGCCTGGCACCTCGTAACCGGTCAGCGGGTGCGGTCGATGTGTCTGGCGACGAGGTTCTCGAGGGCTTCCTGGCGGCCGCTGACGCGAGTCGGTTCGTCCGTGCGGGCGAGCTGGGCGTCGTGGAGGTCTGCCAGGCTGGCGTCGCCGGTGATGTCGGCGGCGGCGTCCCAGCCGGCGTAGCGCTCGGTGCGGTGGCGGTCGAGTTCGCCGTCGTCGAGGATCGACGCCGCAGCGAGCAGCGCCCTCGCCATGGTGTCCATCCCGCCGATGTGGGCGTGGAACAGGTCGTCGCGGGCGATCGACTGGCGGCGCAGCTTGGCGTCGAAGTTGAGCCCGCCGGTCGTGAACCCGCCGCCGCGGAGGATCTCGAGCATCCCGAGCGTCATCTGTTCGACCGACACCGGGAACCGGTCGACGTCCCAGCCGAGACGGTCGTCGCCGGCGTTGGCGTCGATCGACCCGAAGATGCCCGCAGCGAACGCGGCCGCGATCTCGTGGGCGAAGTCGTGGCCGGCCAACGTTGCGTGGTTCACCTCGATGTTGACCTTGACCTCGTCGGCGAGGCCGTACTTCTGCAGGAACGCGTGCACGGCGGCGACGTCGTAGTCGTACTGGTGCTTGGTCGGTTCGAACGGCTTCGGTTCGATGAGGATCGTGCCCTCGAACCCGATGGCGTGCTTGTGTTCGACGACGAGGTTGAAGAAGCGTCCGAGTTGGTCGAGTTCGCGGGCCATGTCGGTGTTCAGCAGGGTCTCGTATCCCTCGCGACCACCCCACAGGACGTAGTTCTCGCCGCCGAGCCGATGCGTTGCGTTCATGCAGTGCGCCACCTGGGCGGCGGCGTGGCGGAAGAGGTCCGGATCGGGGTTGGTGGCAGCGCCCGCCTGGTACCGCGGGTGGGAGAACAGGTTCGCGGTGCCCCACAGGAGCCGTACCCCGGTGCGCTCCTGCTGCTCGGCGGCGTACTCGACCATCTCGTCGAGGCGGGCGCACGACTCGGCGAACGTCGAGCCCTCCGGGGCGATGTCGCGGTCGTGGAAACACCAGAACGGCGCCTGCAGCTTGGAGAAGAACTCGAACGCAGCGTCCATCTTCTGACGAGCGGCGACCATCGGGTCCACCGCCGGTGCCTGGTTCGCGTGCCACGGCCGGTCGAGGGTGCCGGCACCGAAGATGTCGAAGCCGTCCCACGTGAACGAGTGCCAGTAGCACACGGCGAAGCGCAAGTGTTCGGCCATCGTGCGGCCCGCCACGACCCGGTCGGCGTCGTACCACCGGAAGGCGAGTGGGTTGTCGGAGTCGGGCCCCTCGTAGCGGATCGGCCCGACGTCGGCGAAGAACTCGGTCACGCGGCCAACACTAGACCTGGGACGGCCAGCACTGGACCTGGGGCCGACGGGGCCGAGCGCGGCGCGTCAGGTGTCGCGGAGGTCTTCCTTCCAGGCCCGGAACCGGTCGACGCGCACGCCGCTCGGGCCGACGCCGTCGGCGGTGCCGTCGGGGAACAGCCGCAGCGTGAACGACTCGTCGAGACGGTCGACGCGAGCTGCCCAGTACCGGGCGTCGGCGCCCTTGGCCGGTCCGGCACGCCAGAGCAGCCACGGGCCGATGCGGCGCTTGTATTCGGCGACGGGCCGGCCGGGCAGGTCGTCGCCGAGCGTCAGCAGGCTGTCGGGCGCCTCGACCCAGGCCGTCGCGGGGATGTTGCGGTCGCGCGTCGGCGTCGGTGGCAGGTCGTCGGTGTGGACCGGAGTGTCATCGAGGGGCCGTTCGTCGTAGCGCATGGGTGCAGCTACCAGCCGCGCTCGATCCATTCGTCGAGGTGCGGTCGTTCGGTGCCGATCGTGGTGTCGAGGCCGTGGCCGGGCAGCACGAGCGTGTCGTCGGGGAACGTGAACAGCTTGGAGGTGATCGAGGTGATGATCGTGTCGAAGTCGGCGTCGTCGAACGACGTGTTGCCCGGCCCGCCGGGGAACAGCGTGTCGCCGGTGAACAACAGTGGCGTGCCGGCGACGTGGAACGAGATCGATCCCGGCGTGTGGCCCGGGTTGTGGATCGCATGCAGGCGCAGGCGTCCGACCTCGATCACCTCGGCGTCGTCGATGAACACGTCGTAGCCGACCTCTTTCAGCTTCGGCGCGTCGAGCGAGGTGACGGCGACCTCGTAACCCGCTTCGCGCATCGCCGGCACGGCCTGGATGTGGTCCCAGTGTCCGTGCGTCTCGAGCACCCGGCGCACACCGAGCCGCTGGCACAGCTCCAGCAGCTGTTCGTGTTCGTTGGCGGCGTCGAGCAGGACGGCGTCGCCGGTCGCCCGGCAACGCACGACGAACACGTTGTTCTCGTACGGCCCGACCACCACCTTGTGGACCTCGACGTCGGCATTCGACCAGTGCAGGGTGTCGGGAGTTGCCATCGACACAGTCTGCCAGCGTGTTGCGGCGGCGGCGATCAGGCGCTGACGACGTCGAAGCCGAGGCCGAGGGCGACGCCGATGTGCGCCGGGTCGAACGTGACGAACGCGATCGGCGGTGGAAGGCGCTCGGCGGCGGCGAAGTGGATCGCGTCGCTGAGGCGCACCGGTTGGGTCCGGGCGAGCGCGGCAGCGCGGTCGAGACAGCGCTGGTCGACGGGGA
The DNA here is from genome assembly GCA_041685755.1 of Ilumatobacteraceae bacterium. Taxonomy (GTDB): domain Bacteria; phylum Actinomycetota; class Acidimicrobiia; order Acidimicrobiales; family Ilumatobacteraceae; genus Sva-07. Next base: position 7,953 of record JAWLFC010000024.1, on the reverse strand, counting down.
CGATGTGCAGGTGGTCCCAGACGAGGCGAACGGCGTCTTCGAGGTCGAGTCGGAGGATCGGTTCGTCGGTGAGGCGATCGATCGCCGGGAGCGCCTCGGTGAGCGCCATCGCCGACGCCGCCCACACGTCGTCGGCGTCGAGTGCGGTGAGGGTCGTTGCCCGCAGGGGACCGTCGATCCCGAGCGCGAGCAGGGCGCTGGTGTCGAGCACCACGGTCATCCCGGGGCCCGCCCTGGCGTTCGTGGTGCGGTTTGGGCGGGACGGGCCACCGAGAGCGCGCCGCAAACGGGATGGGGGTGGGAGACGGGTTGGGGGGTCATCCGCGCAGCTCCCGGAGGACCTGGTCGATGCGGACGCCGGCCCACACCGGCACCGGTTCGGGCGGACGCCAGGTGCTCGTGCGCCGGGGTGCGAGAACTGCGCCCGCTGCCATCAGTCGTTCGAGGTCGGGCGCGTCGGCGTCGAGTGGTCCGAGTTGCGCGACGGGCCGGCCCGACGCGGTGACGACGGTGCGGTCCCCGGCGGCCGCCCGGCGGACCGCCTCGGCCAGCTCGGCGCGCAACTGTCGGATGCCGATCGAACGAACCTCGGAGGTGTCCACACGTGTACACAAGCAGAGTTGCGGGGTGGTGCGCAACCCCGTCATGATCTCGGCCATGAACTTTGCCTTCACCGACGAACAGGAAGAACTCCGCAAGACCGTGCGCTCGTTCCTCGAGAACAAGAGCTCCGAGGAAGCGGTCCGCGAGCAGATGGAGACCGAGGACGGCTACGACCCCGCCGTCTGGTCGCAGATGGGCGAGCAGATGGGCCTCCAGGGCCTGTCGATCCCCGAGGAGTACGGCGGCTCCGGCTACGGCTTCGTCGAGCTCGGCATCGTCCTCGAGGAAATGGGGCGGGCGCTGCTGTGTGCACCGTTCTTCTCCAGCGCCGTCCTCGCCGCGAACACGCTGCTGCAGTCGGGCGACGACGACGCGAAGGCGAAGTACCTCCCCGGCATCGCGTCGGGCGAGACCATCGCCACGCTCGCCTACACCGAGCCCTCGGGCAAGTGGGACGAGTCGGGCATCACGATGGAGGCCACCGCCTCGGGTGACGGCTACGCGCTCTCGGGCACCAAGTCGTTCGTGCTCGACGGCAACGCCGCCAGCCTCTTCATCGTCGCCGCCAAGACCGGCGCCGGCACGAGCCTGTTCGCCGTCGACGGCGACGCGTCGGGCATCACCCGCACGAACCTGTCGACGATGGACCAGACCCGCAAGCAGGCCAAGATCGACTTCGACAACACGCCGGCCACGCTCATCGGCGACGAGGGCACGGGCTGGGACACGCTCCAGACCGTCCTCGACCTCGCCGCCGTGGCCCTCGCCGCCGAGCAGGTCGGTGGCGCCCAGAAGGTGCTCGAGATGGCCGTCGAGTACGCCAAGGTGCGCGTGCAGTTCGGCCGCCCGATCGGCTCGTTCCAGGCGATCAAGCACAAGTGCGCCGACATGCTGCTCGAGGTCGAGTCGGCCAAGTCGGCCGCCTACTACGGCATGTGGTGCGCCAGCGAGATGAACGACGAGCTGCCCTCGACCGCCTCGCTCGCCAAGGCCTACTGCTCCGAGGCGTACTTCCACGCCGCCGCCGAGAACATCCAGATCCACGGCGGCATCGGCTTCACCTGGGAGCACCCGGCTCACCTCTACTTCAAGCGGGCCAAGAGCTCCGAGCTCCTCTTCGGTGACCCCACCTACCACCGCGAGCAGCTCGCCCAGCGCATCGGCATCTGAGAACCGGCGACGAGCCTCGGCGCGGACTCGCGCGTCGAGGCTCTTCGCATCGGGGGTTCGTAGACTGAGCGGCGTATGGACGTCGTGACGATCCTGTTCGCCGTGGTCGCCGCGCTCGGCGTGTTCGTGATCGCGGCCGTCGCCGTCGGCCGTGAGGCCCGCCGTCTCGACTCGGTGGCGCCACGCGTCGTGTACCAGCTCGACGAGGCCGTCGACTTCGTGTGCGACCGCCTGCCCGAGGAGAGCCAGGCCCGGCTCACGCCCGAAGAGGTCCAACAGTTGCTCGTGTTCCACATGCGTTGGCTGCACGAACAGGGCCTGCAGCCGGACGACGTCGTCGACGCACCGCAGTCGATCCTCGACCCCGTGGTGATCACCGAGGACGCACTCACGGCGTGGTTGCTCGGCCAGGCCGAGGCCAGCGGAGTGGAGCTGCTCGACGACGTCGACGCCGTCAACGTCGTCGAAGCCCACCTCGACTACTTCGAGGCGATCGGGGCCGTCGGTCCGCGGGCGCCGCTCGACGACGTCATCTGACTGCCGGGGATCCGACGTCCCGCAGCTTCCGCTGGGACCGCGTCCACCGGTGGCTGGCAGCATGACGCGATGGCATCGATCGTTCCGAAGGACCGCACCGTCGCCGCGCTCGGGGAGGTGTGGACGAGTCTCGGCGATCTGCTGGCGGAGCTCGACGACGAGCAGTGGCAGCTGCCGTCGCCGTTGCCGGGCTGGTCGGTGCAGGACAACGTCGGCCACATCGTCGGCACCGAGGCGATGCTCTCCGGCGAGGCGGGTCCGGACGTCGAGATCGACCGTGACGTGAACACCCATGTCCGCAACGACATCGGTGCGTTCAACGAGCAGTGGGTCGAATCGCTGCGCCCGGTGCCCCCGAACGAGGTGCTGTCGCGTTTCCGCGAGTTGACGGGGGCTCGGCTGGCAGCGCTGGAGCAGATGAGCGACGAGGAGTGGAACGCCGAGTCGTTCACCCCGGCGGGGATGGACACCTACGGCCGCTTCATGCAGATCCGCGTGTTCGACTGCTGGTTGCACGAGCAGGACATCCGCGATGCCGTCGGCCGACCCGGGCACGAGACGGGACTCGCCGTCGACGTCGTGCTCGACGAGATGGCGACCGCCCTCGGCTTCGTCGTCGGCAAGAAGGCGGGCGCTGCCGCCGGGCAGTCGGTCACGTTCGCCCTCACCGACGGTGGGGCCGTCGTTCGGGAGCTGCACGTCGACGTCGCCGAGCGCGCCCGTGTCGTGCCGGCGCTCACCGGCGCGCCCACCGTGAGGTTGACGATGCCGGTCGGCGTGATGACCCGGCGCTGCGCCGGCCGCGTCGGCCCCGACGAGCTGCTCGATCAGGTGGTGATCGACGGCGACCTCGCGCTGGCGTCGAAAATTCTCGAAAACCAGTCGTACACGATCTGATCGGCTGTGCTGGAATGGCCGGACCAGAGAGAGGAGGTGGTCCAACAACATGCCAGAGAATTTTCACGGGACCCTGGAGGTGGTTGGCCGCTAGGCCGACAGGCTGGACCGCCTGGCGAATCTCCGCCAACCCCCGCTGACCGTCATCGCCGCAGCTGGTCCCCGCGGCGTCCGAGCATTGCACCAGGGGTCAGACCCCACGTGCAATCGAGGTCGTGATGGCGTCAGTCCCACAGTCCGTGCAGTGCCGGGGCCGTGTCGGTCCCGGCACTGTCGCGTTCGTGTGACGAAACGCGTCGGAGCACCCGGTACCGTTGCGACGTGATCGCGTCCGGTACGCGCCGAACCCGGCGACGCTCAGCGGCCGGGCTGCTCGCAGCGCTCGTCCTGGCGTCGTCGGTCGCCATCGGAGGCCATCGTGCGACCGCAGAGCCGGCACCGGGCCCCGGCGAGGAACTGGCCGCGCTGGTGGCTGCGACGGGTGAACCCGTCGGTGTCAGCGGCCGGGACGCGGTCGCGGCACTCGAGAAGTCCGGCATGACCGACCTCGCGGCCGAGAACGCCGGCATGGAACCCGACGAACTGCTCGAGGAGCTCGTCCACGACCCGTCGTTGTTCGTCGCCCCCGACGCCATGGTCGGCTACGTCGACCGCCTGCCGGCGTCCGAGCTCGGAACCACCGGGTCGCCCTCGAGCGCGACGCTGAGTGCACCTGCCGGCGTCGACGTCTTCGACCTCAGCTCTCGGCCCTCGTCGGACAAGGTGATCTTCCTCGACGTCGACGGTCACACGACGACCGACGCCTTCTGGACATCGATCCCGGAGTTCGAACCGGACGCAGCGCCATTCGTGAGTCCGCCCGAGAACGCGCAACAGCGAGACGCGATCTACGAGATCTGGAGCCGCGTCGCCGAGGACTACCTGCCGTTCGACGTCAACGTGACGACCCGCGATCCGGGCGTCGAGGGACTCCGCCGGTCGTCACCGTCGGATCAGAACTACGGACAGCGCATCGTGATCAGCCCGACGATCCAGCCGTGGTTGGGTCGGGGAACGCTCGGGATCGCCCTGCTCGACGTGTTCGACGAGTCCGACGACTACTCGGCGTTCGTGTTCACCTCCGGGCTCAGCCCGGCGGCGATCGCCGAGGCTGCCTCTCACGAGGCCGGCCACACGCTCGGGCTGTCCCACGACGGCACGTCCAGGGACGAGTACTACCGAGGCCACGGCGACTGGGCTGCCATCATGGGCAACCCGATCGGCAAGGAGGTGACCCAGTGGTCACGTGGCGAGTACGCCGATGCCAACAACCGCGAGGACGACATCGCCGAGATCGCCTCGTACACCGGCTTTCGAGCCGACGACCACGTGTGTACCCGCCTGGTTGCGTCGACCTCGACGACCGAAGGAGTGATCGGCGCGGGTGGCGATGTCGACGTCTTCGCCGTCGACCTCGGAGTCGGTCCCGCCACGGTCACCCTGCGGCCCGCGCTCGCCGAGGGCTCGAACCTCCATGCCCAGGTGATCGTGCGCGACGCCGCCGGCGTGGCGCTCAACGCCCGACCGTCGCTGGTGGCCGACTGGCAGTCGTCGGTGGCGTTCGACGTGGCCACTCCCGGCCGGTACACGATCGAGGTCGGACCGAGCGCCTGGTTGACGCCGTTCACCGGCTTCAGCACGTACGGGTCGCTGGGCGCCTACACGCTGCAGGTCGCCGGCGCGACCACCACCACCGGCCCGCCGCCGCCGTGCGCAGCGACCTCCGGATTCACGGCGGTGACCCCGGCCCGGCTTCTGGACACGCGCAGCGGTTTCGGGGGAGCGCGACGGATCCCCGCCGGAGGGCGGATCGCGTTGCAGGTGAGCGGACGTGGGGGCGTCCCGGTGGGTGCCACGGCAGCTGTGCTGAGTGTGGTCGCCGTCGGACCGACCGGTCCCGGCTTCCTGACCATGTTCCCGTGTACTTCGTCGCGGCCGACGGCCTCCACCGTCAATTTCGTGGCCGGCCAGGTCATCGCCAACACCGCGATCGCGACACTCTCGGCCAGCGGGCAGGTGTGCATCTACGCCCACGCGCAGACCGACGTCGTCGTCGACGTCACCGGATGGCTGGGCCAGAGCAGCGGGTCGAAGTTCAACGCCGTCGGCCCGACGCGGGTGATGGACACCCGCATCGGGCTGGGAGGAGCGGGGCGCCTTCCGGCGGGTGGAACGGCGCGGGTGGCGATCCCCTCGCTGCCGGCGAACGCCACGGCGGTCGCTCTCAACGTGACGAGCGCGGCCGCATCGGGCCAGGGATTCGCGACCGTGTATCCGTGCGCGGCGGGTCTCCCTCGCACGTCGACGCTCAACTACGTCGCCGGCGTCACCCGCCCCAACAACACGATCGTCGGCGTCGACGGCGGGGTGTGCATCTACAGCCTGAACTCGACCGAGATCGTCGTCGACCTGGTGGGCTACTTCGCGCCGACCGGCTCGTCGTATCTTCCGACGGCGCCGACGCGGCTCCTCGACTCCCGTGGTTCCGGCGGTTCGCTCGCGCCGGCCGCCGCGGTGTCGTACCGTCCGGCCATCGCCTCGCTCGGCACGTACTCCGCGGTGTCGGCGGCGGTCAACGTGACCGCCGTCGACCACGTCGCCGCCGGCTTCGTCACGACCTACGACTGCACCACCCGAGGCACGACCTCGACACTGAACGCGGTGGTCGGCGAGACCAATGCAAACGGTGCGATCGTCCCGTTGCGCAACGGGTTCGACTCCTGTCTGTTCACCCAGGCCGGCGGCAATCTGGTCGTCGACCTCAACGGTTGGTGGGTCCGTTGAACACCCCGCTACGTTGAACGCCGATGGAACGTCATCCGAAGTTCGAGCACAGCCGTTTCGTCGGCGACAAGCGCACCCAGCTGGTGTACGACCTCGACACCTGGGAGGACCCGGACATCATCGACGAGATCGTCGCCGAGGGGGTCGGGCTCAGCTTCGGCCCCGACACCCTCGCCGAGGCCCGCAACCGGGGTTACGCGCTCGCCATACCGGGCCGGCGTCGGCGTCATCGCACGCCGCGTTCGTGACGGACGGCTGAGGGAGGCGACGACGTGCCGGGGATGAACGAACGGTTCGTCTCGAACGGTCTGTCCCTCGCCTGCCACGTCGCCCGTCCGTCGGGTGGCATCGCCGACGGCCCGGCGATCATCCTCTGCCACGGGTTCCCGATCGCCTCGCTCGACGCCCAGCGCGCCGGTGGCACGTTCCCGCAACTGATGGATCGGTTCGCCAACGAGCTGGGGTGTGTCGCGATGACGCTGAACTTCCGTGGTTGCGGCGAGAGCGAGGGCGACTTCTCGCTGCAGGGCTGGGTCGACGATCTGCGCAACGCCATCACGCACCTGCGATCGGTCAGCGACGCGAGCAGCGTGATCCTGCTCGGTGCCAACACCGGCGGTTCGATCGCGATCTGTGTCGCCGCCGACGACCCGCGGGTCTGTGCCGCCGGGCTGCTGAGCCCCCGCGCCGACTTCGACGACTGGGCCGATCATCCACGGCGCTTCCTGGAGCACGCCCGCGAGATCGGGGCGATCCACTCCCGGCAGTTCCCGCCGTCGGTGGAGGAGTGGACACGGGAGTTCCGCCGGTTCCGGCCGGTCGCATCGGCCCGCCGGTTCGCGCCGCGACCGATGCTGGTGATGCACGGCGAAGAGGACGACAGCGTGCCGGTGTCCGACGCCCGCCAGCTGGTCAACGCCCACGGCAGCGCCGAGCTGAGCCTGTTCGAAGGGGCCGGTCACCGGCTGCGTCACGACCCTCGCGCCGTCGCGGTGCTGCTCGGCTGGCTCGACCGTATCCGCTCGACCCACACGCACCCGTCCGCCGAACGGGTCTGAGGATCGCGTCGCGTCAGGTGTCGACCTGGCTGCGGTGCCAGGCGTAGGCCGTCTCGACGATCTCGTCGAGGCCGTACCTCGCCCGCCAACCGAGTGTCGTCTCGGCGAAGGTCGGGTCGGCGAAGGTGGCGACCGGGTCGCCGGCTCGGCGACCGACGATGTCGTAGGGGACCGGCTGACCCGACACCCGTTCGGTCGCCTGGATGACCTCCAGAACCGACGACCCGACGCCGGTGCCCACGTTCACCGCGATGCTCGCCCCGTTCGATCCGAGGAGGTCGAGGGCTGCGAGGTGGGCGCCGGCGAGGTCGTCGACATGGATGTAGTCGCGGATGCAGGTTCCGTCGGGGGTGTCGTAGTCGTCGCCGAACACCTGGAGTCGCCGGTCGCCGAGCAGCAGCGCCTTCATGGCGAGTGGGATCAGGTTGATGCTGTAGGTCCAGTCCTCGCCGATGCGGGCGTCGAAGCTCGCGCCGGCGGCGTTGAAGTAGCGCAGGCTCACCGAACGAAGGCCGTGGGTGACCTCGTACCACGCGAGGACCCGTTCGATCATCGCCTTGGTCTCGGCGTAGACGCTCTCGGGCTTGATCGATTCCGACTCGACGACCGGCACGACGTCGGGCGTGCCGTAGACCGAGCACGACGACGAGAACACCACCTCGCGGACGTCGGCGGCGAGGCAGGCTTCGAGCAGTTCCACCGTGCCGGCGACGTTGTTGCGCCAGTACTTCGCCGGCTGCTCCATCGACTCGCCGACCGACTTGTAGGCGGCGAAGTGCACCACCTGGGTCACGCCATGTTCCCTGCACGTCGCCGTGACGAGGTCGCGGTCGGTGATCTCACCGACGACGAGCGGCGCATCGAT
>JAWLFC010000116.1:0-8690 GCA_041685755.1 Ilumatobacteraceae bacterium | reverse complement strand
GGTTCGAGGAACGCGTGCTCGATGCGCTGGGTGTGGAACGTCTCGTGCACGGTGAACGCGCTGGCGGCGAACGCCTCGTCGACGTCGGCGCCGCGCGTGTAGGCGCTCGTCGACAGCACGTTGGAGTCGGTGCCCCACACCGAGAGCGGCGCATCGTCGGCGAGCGCGGCCCGGGCGTCGGTGTTCGGCGGATGGACGTCGTAGGTCACGTCGACGAGCTCCGCCGCGGCCCGGGCGTGGTCGCGCGTGTCGGCGACGACGACGGCGAGCACGTCGCCGGCGTACGACGTGCGCCCGCCGACGGGGATCATCACCGGCCAGTCCTTGTGGATCAACCCGACGCGCAGCTCCCCCGACAGGTCGTCGGCGGTGAACACCGCCTCGACGCCGGGCGCAGCGAGCGCGCGGGAGGTGTCGATGGCGACGACGTCGGCGCGGGCGTGGTCGGTGAGGTGCAACGCAGCGTGCAACATGCCCGGCACGCGGATGTCGTCGATGTAGCCGCGGTCGCCGAGGGTGAGCGGCGCCGCTTCGTACTTCGCTCCCCCGCCGCCGACGGTGTCGGACAGCGCCGGCGCACACGCGGTGCCCTGGGCGACGGCGTCGATGGCGTCGAGGATCTTGACGTAGCCGGTGCACCGGCACAGGTGGGCACCGAGGTGTGGCGCCATCTTCTCCCGGGTGAGAGCAGCGCCCTTCTTGTCGATCTGAGCCTTGGCGCGCATGACGATGCCGGGGATGCAGAACCCGCACTGCAGCCCGCCGCACGCGGCGAACGCGTCGGCGAAGGCCTGGCGTTCGGTCTCGTCGACGCCTTCGAGCGTGACGACCGACGAACCCTCGACCTTGTCCATGTCGCACTGGCAGGCGACGATCGCCTTGCCGTCGACGAACACCGTGCAGCAGCCGCACTGGCCCGACGGCGAGCAGCCGTCCTTCGGCGAGGTGATGTCGAGCTCCTCGCGCAGCGCCGCCAACAGGTGGGGGTGCGAGCGGCGCACCGTGACCGGTGTCCCGTTGACGGTGAACGAGACACGCTCGTCGTTGCTTCCGGCAGGAGTCGCGGGCGCGTCGGCGAGTTCGGTCACGCTTTACAGTTTGTCAAAGCCCGTCGCCGACCGAAAGCCCGCCCCGTGAACGCCCGGTTACATCACGGGCTGCCGCTGTCGAGTGCATCAGGGGTCAGACCCCGAGGGCAATCGTCAGCTGCAGGACGAGCAGCGGACGGAGAGCGCGAAGTGGCCGAGGGCGAGGCTGACGCCGTACCGGTCCAGGAGCCGCCGTCGCAGGTCGTCGAGTTCGGTGACCGGGATGTCGGTGACCGCACCGCACACCTCGCAGACCGCAGCGATCGTGCGCTCGCCCGCCCACCGGTACGCGGCAGGTCCGTGGCCGAGGTGGACGTGCTCGATCACACCGACCTCCTCGAAGTGCGCCAGCGCCCGGTAGACGGTGGCGGTGTCGATGTCGTCGTGACGCTCCGCCAACTCCTCGGCGGTGATCCGGCCCCCGTGGGCGTGCAGGTCCTCGAGCAACGTCCGCCGCGCCTTGGTGATGCGCCCGCCGCCCGTACGCACCCGCTCGACGGCGTCGTCGAGGGCGAGCGTCCCTGCCGGGTGCGGATGCGGAGTGGTCACAACCTCAGGGTAGGGCTCACGGCAGCTGGAAGCTGGCCCAGCCCGTCCCGGTCGCCACGAGCACCCTGGCACCGTTCGTCGCGACGCCGACGTTCCCGGCGTCGAACCCGCCCCCGACTCGTGGTTCGAGTACGAACCGCTCACCGTCGCGAGTGGCCAGCAACGACAACTGTTCGTCGTCGGCGCCACTCCCCGACTCCTCGAAGTAGATCGCTTCGGATTCGTCGAGACGTTCCTGCGAGATGGTGACGAGCACCTCCCCGGTGTCGGGGTCGATGACCGTCACCCCGTCGGAGTCGAACTCGAAGATCCGCTCGGCGTCGGCGGCAGCGGCGATCTCCCGAGCCACGATCTCTCCGGTGGCGAGGTCGACGAGTTCGAACACGCCGACCGCCGGTCGCACACTGAGGCGGTAACCGTCCTGCTCGACGTTGAGCACGGTGAAGCCCTGGGCGCCGCCGTCGAACACCGTCGCCGAACCCGGCGCCCAGTCCTCGTTGTAGCCGGCCTGACGCACCGTCGGCATCCCGGCGATGTCCAGCAGCTCGGCGGCGCCGCCGGTCTCGTCGAGGCGGTACACCTCGGGGACGCCGTCGAAGGTGTTGCCGACGGCCACGATCCCTCCGTCGAAGGCGAAGGCCGTGACCACGTACCCCTCGGGGTTGGGCAGCGCCGCGGCCGTCCACGAGATCCCGTCGGCCGAGAAGCGGGTCTGTCGGTCCCACCGCACGAACCCAGCCGGCGTGGCGACCATCGGGCCCGACCAGGCCGCCGCGTCGGACCGGGCGGGGGTGCCACCCCACGAGGACGCCCAGGCCTCGGGGCCGTCTCCGCCGGCGAGAGCGTACGCGACCGCATCCGCGGGCACGCCGAGCTCGTCCCACGTGTAGGCCGCCTCGACGCCGCCCGCCGGGTCGAGGATCTGGACGCCGCCGGCGTCGTTGCGGCTGTTGACCGCACCGTCGGGAAGCGGCAGTCCCGCCACCTCGAGCAGGGTGGTGACGTCGACCCGCACGACGTCGAGCACGTTCAGGATCCACCCCGAGTCGTTGGCGGCGAGATCGCGCACGAGGGCCATCCGCACCAGTCCCGGCGGGAGTTCGACCGGAGCGGGCCGCTCCACACGCTGGATCGTCCAGTTCGCCAGGTCCGACGACCGCGCCACCGAGACGGCACCGTCGGCATCGACGCGTCCATCGCGGTACACGATCACGAGATCGCCACCGACCGAGGCAACCGCTTCGATCTCTACCACCCCCGTCGGCAGCGTCATCTCGACCGGCTCCCACGTCGTCCCGTCGACGGTGAACCGGGCATCGGCCACCGGTGGCTCCTCGACCGGCTCGCCGTAGATGAACGCCCTCGCGTCGGGGTGGTCGCGGACGATGGCGGACACCTCCTCCAGCAGCCCGGCAGCTGCGAGGGCGTCAACGGCCTCGTCGACCGTCGCCGGCGCATCGGGTTGGAACAGCTCGACGACCTCTGGGGGGAAGAGCGCCACGATGTCCTCGGGCCAGTCGGCCGGGAGCACGACCGACTGCCTGACGCCGGAGCCGACGAGGAAGCCGTCCCGCCACGGGGCGACCCATCCGCCGAAGTCGGGAGCGCCGTCCTCGCCGTTGGCGGCGCCGGCGAGGAGTGGTCGGTCCACCAGCTCGGCCGGCCCCACCGGACGGGTCACCGAGGCTTCGGCCGTCGTCGACGGCACCGACGGCGAGCTCGACTCCGAGGGTTCGATGGTCGACGGGGCAGCCGTCGGCTCGACCTCGGTCGGCGGGGTGCTGACGAGCGTGCCGGGCTCGTCGTCGACGGCGGAGAGGACCACGGCCCCAGCGGCCACCACGCCCAGCGCGGCGAGACCGCCGGCGATGCGTGTCCGTCGCGTCCGTCGGCGGGCGGTCGCACCGACCCCGACGAGCGCCGCGTCGACGTCACCGGGAGCGATCGAGCCCGCGGCGTCGTGCAGGGCGCTGCGGAGGTCGTCAGGGTCGGTCATCGGTGGGTCCTCCGGGAGCGGGGTCGAGCAGGTCGGCGAGTTGCGCGAGCGCCCGGCTGAGGCGGCTCTTCACGGTGCCGGGTGCGATGTCGAGGGCGGCCGCGAGCTGGGCCTCCGACCAGTCGAGGTAGTAGCGACCGACGATGACGGTGCGATGGTCGATCGAGAGTCGACGCAGCGCGTCGATCGTCTCGCGATCTTGGGGGGCGACGGTCGGCGAGATGCCGTCGACGCTCAGGCCGGTGCGTTCGCGACGCGTCTTGCGGCGCCGCGATCGGGCCCAGTTGAGCCCGACGCGGTAGACCCAGCCCGCCGGGTTGGCGTAGCGGGACACCTTCGACCAGCGCTGCAGGGCCCGGGCGAAGCCCTCCGACGCCGCGTCGCGACCGAGGTCGACGTCACCGAGCGCGAGCGTGAGGGCCCTGACCATCTCGGCGTGGTGGTCACGGAAGAACGCATCGAATCCGTCGGCGGTCGTCACGACCATCGCCGGCACCGGATCGTCGTCGGCTCCCACCTCGGTGATCGTCACACACCCAAACGCCTGACGGCGCCATTCGGTTCCCCGGCGGCTACGTCGCGGCGATCGGGCCGTACAGCTCGGGACGGCGGTACTTCGCGAAGTCGAACAGGGTCTCGGTGTACTGCTTGCACCAGTCGAGGTCGCACTCGGCGACGATCAGTTCGTCGCCGTTCGTCTCGGCACGTGCGAGCAGCTCACCCGACGGCGCGAAGATCGACGAGTCCGCCAGCGAGTCGACGCCCTCCTCGACGCCGCCCTTGGCGACACCGACGACGAACGTCCCGTTCTGGTACGCGCCGGCCGACATGACGAGCTGGTTGTGGAACCCCTGCAGCGGGTCCTGGCTCGGGTCGGGCGCGTAGTGCAGCGGCGTGTTGTAGCCGCACAGGATGAGCTCGACGCCCTGCAACCCCATCAGTCGGTAGCTCTCCGGCCAGCGCCGGTCGTTGCAGATCATCATGCCGACGCGCCCGCCGAACGCGTCCCACACCCCGAAGCCGTCGGGCGACGGTTCGAAGTAGTAGCGCTCGGCGTGCTGGAACGGCCGGCCGGGTTCGTTGCCGGCGTGACCGGGGATGTGCACCTTCTTGAACGTGGCGACGGTCGTGCCGTCGCGTTCGACGAGGGTCTGTACGTTCCAGCGGTGTCGGGTCCCGTCGGGGCCGTCCTCGAGCAACGCGTAACCGAGGCAGAAGCCGATCTCGAGCTGCTTCGCCTCGTCGAACAGCGGCCGGGTTGCATCGTTGGGCATCGAGCGTTCGTAGAAGTGGTCGGCGGTGGTGATGTCGTCGACGAACCAGCGGGGGAAGAACGTGGTGAGCGCGAGTTCGGGGAACACGACCAGGTCGGCGCCCTGGCTGGCGGCCTCCTGCAGCAGCACGATCATCCGCTCGACGACCGCGGCCCGATCGTCGGCGAGCTGGACGGGGCCGAGCTGGGCACCGGCGACGGTCACGATGCGGGTCATGTCGGCATTCTGGCAGCGACCTGGACGAGCCGGTGGCCGCGGCCGTCGACCAGCCAGGCGAGACCGGGGCGAGCGGCGACCACCGATCGGCGCGGCAACGTGACACCGAGCAGGTCGCCGTCGACGTCGCCGGGTCCGGTCATGATCAGCCCGCACCGGCTGCGGGCGACGTCGCGCACCCAGTGCCCGTAGGCGGAGCGGACCGCATCGACCCGAGCGCCGGCGACGACGGTGATTCCGGGCCGTCGACCGGCGACGATCGCGGCGAGCCGCCCGTCGACGTCGTCGACGCGGTCGGCGTCGTCGACCACCACGAGCGTCGGGCCGGCGCCGTCACGGCCGACGTCGGCGGCGAGCGGGCGGTGGCGGTCGGCGGTGACGATCCGGCCGGTCGGGTGCGTCGCTGCCCACGCGGCGCTGAGCCGGTGGAGCGTCGTCGTCTTGCCCGTGCCGGCGGCGCCGGCGACGAGGACGTGGTCGCCGGCCGGCACGCACAGCGCGGCCGGCCGGAGGTCGCCGGCCGCGAGCCCGACGACGAGCCCCTCCCCACATCGAGCGGGCAGGTCGTCGGGATCGACGACGGCGGGCAGCTCGACCACCGGCTCCGGGCCGCATCCCGTCGTGCGCGGCGGCAGCTCGTCGAGCAGCCGGTCGCCGGCGACGACCTGGGCGACGAGGCCGGAGTCGACGACGCACAGGCGGCCGGGAACGCGTGGGGGTGGCGCCGTGCGCAGCCCGACAGCCCGGGCGATCGACGCGTCGTCGACGTGGTGCACCCAGCGCTCGCCGGTGATCGTCGCCAGCACCGCGGGCGACGACCCGTCGGTGGTCGCGCACGTGAGCAGGCCACTCGCGGCGCCGTCCTGCACGATCCGTTCCAGCATCGCCGCCGACTCGGCGCGCTCGACCGCGCCGAGCGCGCTGCGCACCGAGTCGATGCCGTCGACGAAGAACAGCACCTCGGGGCCCCGCTCGCCGCTCAGCGAGCGCTGGTCGAGCTCGGCGACGAGCCGGCGCAGCAGCCGGTCGAGCCGTTCCACCTCGGTGACACGCACGACGGCGGCGCAGTGGGCGACCTCGGCGAGCGCGTCGAGGCCGGGGTCACCGCGGCCGTCGACGACGTAGAGATGGGCGTCGTCCGGCGCGCGGCTCCGCAGCCGCGACGCGACGGCCGCCATCGCCGTGGTCGTCGTACCCGACCCGAGCGAGCCGACGATCAGCAGGTTGCCGGTGTCTCGCCGCCACTGCAGCGGTCGCCGAGCCTGAGTGGCGGGGTCGTCGATCATCCCGATCGTGGCCGTGCAGCGGCCGACCTCGGCGTCGAGGCGGCGGCGGTCGAGGCGTTCGGGGAGGGGGTCGAGCCACGGCCGGCGGGGCGCGGAGCACCCGGCGAGGAGCGCGGCGTCGCCGATGGCGTCGACGAGCACGTCCAGTTCGGTGGCGTCGACCGCCTCGCCGATCACCGGTGCGTCGGCGAACTCGATGACGACTCCGTCGCGGTGGGGGCGGTGGACGCCCGTGCACGACGCGGTCTGGAACACGACCAGTTCGTCGGGACCGAGGCGGAGCACGGCCCGGCCGGGCAGCGACCGCAGGATCGTCGCCGGCAGGTCGTCGCCGACGACGTCCTGGGCGTCGGCGCGGTCGTGCACCCGCAGCGCCAGGCGGAGGTTGGTGTTGGCGCGGATGTCGTCGGTCACGACACCGGCGGGTCGCTGGGTCGCGAGCACGAGGTGGATGCCGAGACTCCGGCCCCGCTGGGCGATGCCGATCAGCGCGGTGAGCACGTCGGGGAGTTCCTTGGCGAGGGACGCGAACTCGTCGACGACGACCACGAGGCGTGGGAGCGGTTCGGTGGCGTTGCGGCGGTAGCCGGCGAGGTCGTCGGCGCGGACGTCGCGCAGGAGGCGTTCGCGGCGGCGGATCTCGGCGTCGAGGCTGACGATCGCCCGTTCGGCGAGTCCGTCGTCGAGGTCGGTGACGACGCCGACGCAGTGCGGCAGGCGGGCGCAGGCGTCGAAGGTCGCACCCCCCTTGAAGTCGACGAGCACGAACGTCAGGTGGTCGGGGCCGACCTGGGCGGCGAGCGCGACGACCAGCGTTCGCAGCAGTTCGCTCTTGCCGGCTCCGGTCGTCCCGGCGATCAGCGCGTGGGGTCCGTCGCGGACGAGGTCGACGGCGACCCAGCCGTCACCGGAGCGCCCGATCGTGGCGAGCGGCGCCGGGTCGGATCCGCCTCGCCGCCAGGTGTCGGCGATCGTCGAGCCGTCGACGCATCCGAGCAGTTCACCCAGACGCAGCGTGCTCGGCGCTCCCGACGCCGCCCCGTCGGGGTCCTCGGGGTCGACCAGCGGAGCCAGCCGGCGTCCGACTGCCTCGGCGGCCGAGCGCGACAACCCGGCGAGATGGATGCCCGATGCACCGAGTTCGGGGTGGTCGCGCCAGCGGCCGCGGCAGTGAACCCCAACGTCGAGCACGGCCGAGCACACGGTCGGCACGGTGTGGGCCGGCGTGGTGACGACGATGGCGGCGGCGGCGGCGGTGTCGAGCAGTCGTCGCAGCGGCCCGGTGCGGGTGGCGAGCGCGGCGGGAGCGTCGGTGACGACCACCAGCTGCTGGTGCTCGCCGACCGCCAGGTCGCCGAGTGCGTCGCCGACGCCGTGGACGACCGGTGACCCGGCGATCGCGTGGGGGATCCAGTTGGCCCATGCCCATTCGTCGGGGCGGTCGGTGACGACGACGAGGCGCCAGTCGGCGGGTCCGTAGTGCACGGCGAGCTGGGCGACGACGGAGCGGACGACGGCGGTGGCCGGCTCCACGTCGCCGTGGACGGCGACGATGCGTCCGGCGGGGAGTTCGACGGCGACGGCGACGTCGTCGAGCAGCTCGCTGTGTTCCACCGCCATCAACAGTTCGGCGTCGAGGTGGGTGCGGTCCTCCACGGGGGCGCTGGTGCGTCGTGTGCCGATCCCGATGGTCGCCCGCAGCGGTTCGTCGGTCGCGGGCCGCCGCTCCCAGATCCGCTGCGCTGCGTCGAGGCGGCCGACGACCTCGGCGAGCGTCGGGTGGTCGCGGCGGTGCCGGCGCTCGGCGGCAGCGCGGGCGACACTCAACCCGGCGAGGAACCGTTCGAGCTGCTCGGCCCGTGTCGCTCTCGCCCTGCGACGGGCGCGCCGGGTGGCGGCGGCGCCGAACGCCCACGTCGCAGCCGATGCGAGCACGCCGATCGCGCCGAACAGCGCGAACAGGGGTTGGCCGATCACGGCGGCGAGGAGCCCGGCGCCCGCGGCGGTGACGCCGGCGCCGACGAGCCCGATCAGTGGCGGCCCGTGGTGCTCGGGCTCGGGCTCCGGCGGGGGGACCGGCGCCGGATCGGCCGGCCGCGGTGTCGGCGGGCCGCGGCGGACGGTGCGGCGCCACGGGTCGCGGTCGGTGACGATGCATCCGTCGCCGGTCCGACGCTGCTCGGGTGCGGCATCGGTCGGTGTGATCCGGATCCGGCTGGCGCCGATCCGGATGTCGGCGCCCACTCGCTCGACTCGCTCGCAGGGGCGGTCGTCGACGTGG
>JAWLFC010000115.1:0-8765 GCA_041685755.1 Ilumatobacteraceae bacterium | reverse complement strand
CGTCTACAACCTGGTGCAGTACCTCGGCGAACTCGGCGCCGACCCGATCGTGGTGCGCAACGACGAACTGAGCGTGGCCGAGGCGGTGGCGCTCGCGCCCGCCGCCGTGCTGTTGTCGCCCGGCCCGGGTCGCCCCGAGACGAGTGGGATCATCTGCGACGCCGTCGGAGCGTTCGCCGACGTCGGTACTCCGGTGTTGGGGGTGTGCCTCGGCCACCAGGCGATCGGCCACGTCTACGGCGCCGCCGTCGTCGGGGCGCCGGAGCTGATGCACGGCAAGACCTCCGAGATCACCCACGACGCCACTGGCGTCTTCGCCGGGCTCTCGTCACCGCTGACGGCGACGCGATATCACTCCTTGACGCTCGCGCCCGACAGCATCCCCGACGACCTCGTGATCACTGCCCGCACCGCCGACGGCGTCGTGATGGGCGTCCGCCACCGCACGCTGGCGGTGGAGGGCGTGCAGTTCCATCCCGAGAGCATCCTGACCGGCCACGGCCACGAGCTGCTCGCGAACTTCCTCGCCGTCGCCGTCTCCTCCTGATCCCGCAACCAGGCGCCGTCGTCAGGGCTCCGTCGTGGGCGGCGTCGTGGTGGTGGTGGTCGTGGGTGCGATCGTGGTCGTCGTGGTCGTGGTGGGCGGCAAGGTGGTGACCGGGGCGACGGCGCGGCCCACCGTGATCGCGATGGCCGTACCGGGATCCACCTCGGACCCTGCCGGCAGGCTCTGCGCGATCACGCGACCGTCGTCGGGACTGCCGGCGGCGACGTCGACGTAGTTGACGCTCGGGTCGAGGCCCTCCTCGTTCAGGGTGTTGACCGCCTGGGCCTCGGTGCGGCCGACGACCGCCGGTACCCGCACGGGCTCGGGGCCCTCCGACACGATGATCAGGACGTCGCTGCCGCGAGGGATGAGTTCCCCGGGGCCGGGCCGGATCTCCATCACCGTGCCGACGGGCACCGTGGGCGACGACCGCACGTCGGTGGTGACGACGAACTCGAACGGTGGCGCCTCGAGCAGAGCGCGCGCCTCGATCTCACTGGTCCCGATCACCTCGCCGGGGACCTGCACACTCGATGGTGGCGCCGCCACGACCAGGTCGACCACCGTGCCCTGGAGCACGGGTGTGCCGGCAGCTGGAGTGCTGGAGATCACCGTGTTCTCGGCGAGGTCGTCGCGTTCCTCGGTGGTGACCTCGCCGACGACCATGCCGGCGGCGGCCAGCAACTCGCTCGCCTCGGCGAGCGGGAGCGTGACGATGTTGGGGATCGGGACCAGCTGTGGGTCGGGGTTGAAGAACACCTCGACGGTGTCGTCGCGCAGGATCAGCGTGCCGGCGACCGGGTCGGTCCTCGTGACGAATCCGACGGGGACGAGCGTGCTCTCCTCCCGGCTCGTGACGAAGCGGATGTTCTTCGCCCTGAGGTCGGCGGTGACCTCCTCGAGCGGCCGGTTCGTGTAGTCCTCGAGCACGAACTGGGTGGGTTCGGCGTCGCTCTCCTCGCCACTCAGCGCCTGGAACAGCAGCACGCCGCCGACGACGAGAGCGATCAGCGCCACGAACGCGCCGAGCGCGTACCACCCGGTGCGTGACGGGTTGGTGTCGTAGTACATGGCGTCGGCCGACGCCCCGGGCGGGTAGCCCGCCTCGATCATCCCGGTCGACGGCACCGACGCCGACCGTGGGGTGCCGGCGGCCACGACCCCGGTGGGGGCCACCGTGGGGTTGACCGTGGTCGCCCCGGCCGCTGCTGCTCCAGCTGCTGCTGCGGCCGCCCCGGTGCGACTCTGCGCGGCGACGAGCGCCTGAACCGGTTCGTCGTTGCGGAACCGGCGGAGGTCGTCGCGCAGCGCTGCGGCGCTGGGATAGCGCATCTTCGGGTCCTTGGCCAGCAGTTTGGCGACGATCGCCTCGAACGAGCGCGGGACGTCGGCGACGATCTGCACGAGCGGCTGCGGCGCGTCGTGGACCTGCTTGTAGGCGATGCTGACCGGATTCTCGCCGGTGAACGGGGGCTTGCCCGCCACCATCTCGTACAAGACGATGCCCAACGAGTACAGGTCGCTGCGGGGATCGGGTTGGGCCCCCTGGGCCTGCTCGGGCGAGAAGTAGGTGGCCGTGCCCATCACCGAACCCGCCTGGGTCAGGTTGGCCTCGGTCGGCGCGTTCAGGGCGCGGGCGATGCCGAAGTCGGCGACCTTGACCTGACCGTTCGTGCCGATCAGGATGTTGGCGGGCTTGATGTCGCGGTGGGCGACGTGGTTGTCGTGGGCGAAGCCGAGAGCGGCGGCGACCTCGCTCGCGATCTCTGCGGCCTGCTTGGAGGTGAGCTGCTTGTTGGTCGTCAGGATCTCGGCGAGCGTTCGACCCTGCACCTCCTCCATCACGATGAAGTAGGTCCCTTCGAACTTGCCCCAGTCGTAGACGTTGACGATGTTGGGGTGCGACAGGCTGGCCGCCGACTGGGCCTCCCGGCGGAACCGCTCGACGAAGTTGGCGTCGGTGGCGAACTCGGGGAACAGCACCTTGACGGCGACCTGGCGGTCGAGCAGGAGGTCGCGCGCGGAGAACACGTCGGCCATGCCGCCGCGCCCGATCCGCTTGTGGATCTCGTACCGGTCGTTGATGACCGTCGCCTCGCCGTTGTTCGTCACGATGTGCCTTCTGCACTGGAACACCCGTTCACAGCGCTGGGCAAGGTTACCGACAGCTCGTTCGCCAGGGCGGGCAGGGCAGTCACGACGAATGTCACGGGCCGTCCCCCGGGACGGTCGTCGACGCGGGGGCAGGCTGCGATCCCGGTCCGGTGAGCAGGAAATCGAGCATGCCCTTGGCGAGGGGACCGGCGAGGCGGCCGCCGGTGGCGGCGACGTCGGCGGTCGACTGGACGTCGGTGAGCACGACCGACACCGCGTAGCGGGGAGCGTCGGCGGGGGCGAACGCCACGATCCAGGCGTGGGAGAGATCCGGGTTCGTCGGGTCACCGAGTTCCGCAGTGCCGGTCTTGGCGCCCACCGGGATGCCGCCGTCGAGGGCGATGCAGCACGATGCGGTGCCCCGTTCGGCGACGCCGATCATGAACTGGCGCTCGAGTTCCGCCGTCGGCGGCGAGATCGGTGTCTTCCACAATTCGGGTTGCGTGCGCTCGAGCACGCGGCCCTGCTGGTCGTAGGTCGCCTGCACGGCGTAGGGGGCCATCATCCGTCCGCCGTTGGCGACCGTCGCCGCCACCATCGCCATGTGCAATGGAACCATCTGCACCTCGCTCTGGCCGAAGCCGCGGATCGCGAGGAGCGGCAGCTCCTGG
The DNA here is from genome assembly GCA_041685755.1 of Ilumatobacteraceae bacterium. Taxonomy (GTDB): domain Bacteria; phylum Actinomycetota; class Acidimicrobiia; order Acidimicrobiales; family Ilumatobacteraceae; genus Sva-07. The sequence goes on along the minus strand of JAWLFC010000115.1, from coordinate 5,453 downwards.
GCCAGGTTGTCGGTGTTGCCGAACGTGCTCGCCGCCGGACGGGGCAGATCGATCGGCAGCTCCTCGCCCAGACCCCACGCCGCCACGCCGTCGACCATGGCCTCGGGGCCGAGCAGCGTCGCCATCTGGGCGAACGGGATGTTGCAGCTCCGGGCGAACACCGTCGCCAGATCGCCACCGCAGAGGCTGCCGTTGTAGTTCTGGATCGGGTCGTCCGTCTGCGGTGGCACCCATTCGCGTTCGTTCTCGAACACGCTGGCCGGCGTGACGAGGCCGGCTTCGAGCGCGATGCCGGTGGTCAGCACCTTGAACGTCGAACCGGGCATGAACCGCTCCTGGTAGGCCTGGGCGAGCAGCGGGTTGCCGTCGGCGTTCTGCAGTTCGGTGATCGTGGCCTGGGCGACCTCGAAGTCGGCGTTGACGAACGTGTTCGGGTCGTACGTCGGGTTGCTGTACATCGCCCGGATCGCACCGGTGGCCGGTTCGATCACGGTGATCGACCCGGTGCGCCCACCGAGCAGGAACTTGGCGGCCTCCTGGACGTCGTTGCGGATCGCCAACTCGACGGTACCGGTGGTGCCGACGTCGCCGGCGAGGAGGTCGCCGAGTCCGCGGACCTGCTGCTCGGTCGTGGTGCCGGTGAGGACGTCGCCGTACATCCGCTCGACCTGGGTCGAGCCGAACGCGAACGTGTAGTACCCGGTGATGTTCGACAGCAGATCGCCGGTCGGGTACTCGCGCCGGAAGTCGTACGTCTCACCCGGCGCCGTCGGGAACGAGACCGCCGCCACCTGGCCGTCGGCAGTGATGATCGGGCCGCGGGGACGGTTGAACTCGCGCAGCACCTGGCGGGTGTTGTCGAAGCGGGCATCGAGTTCCGGCTTGCGACCGACCTGCCAGTAGTTGAGGGCCACGAACAGCACGACGTAGCACGCCATGATCCCGACGGCGAGCTGGCGGATCTGGCGGTTCATGCGATCGCCTCGTCGCGCGCTCCGTCGCGCTCGTCGTGCCGCAGTCGCCGGGTGAGCCGCCACGCCGTCCACCGTTCGCCCGGCGTCGGGTCGTCGGGGAGCTCACGCAGGCGTCGGGCCGAGGAGTCCGACAGCCGGATCAGGAGCGCCAGCAGGATGTAGTTGGAGACCAGCGAGGAGCCGCCGTAGCTGACGAACGGCAGAGTGATGCCGGTGAGCGGCACGACCTTGATGACGCCGGCGATGATGATGAACGCCTGGATGCCCACGATGGTGGTGAGTCCGACGGCGAGGAGCTTCTCGAACGTGCGGTCGGTGCGCAGCGCGATACGCAGGCCGGCGCCGACCAGCAGCACGAAGGCCATCAGCACCGCCGACGCACCGAGCAGCCCCCACTCCTCGCCGATGGCGGAGAAGATGAAGTCGTTCTGGGCCTCGGGAACCTGCCCCGGGTTGCCCCGTCCGAGGCCCGTGCCGGTGATACCGCCGTCGGCGAGGCCGTACAGCGACTGGATGATCTGGTAGCCGCTGTCGAGCGGGTCGGCCCACGGGTCGAGCCAGATGTCGACGCGACGCTGGACGTGAGCGAACTGCGTCCACGAGAAGTACGCGGCGCCGGCGAACAGCACCGTCCCGATCAACAGGTAGCTGACGCGCTCGGTGGCGACCCACATCATCACGACGAAGAGCGTGAAGAACAGCAGCGACGAGCCCAGGTCGCGCTGGAACACCATGACGACCACGGCGAAACCCCAGGCCATGACGATCGGTGCGATGTAGCGCGGTTCGGGGAGGTGGAGGGGGCCGATCCGCCACGTCGACGCGGCGATCAGCTCGCGCCGATCCGCCAGGTACGACGCGAAGAAGATCGCCAGCGCGATCTTGGCGAACTCGCCCGGCTGGAAGTTGATCGGACCCAGGCTGACCCAGATGCGGGCGCCGTTGAGGGTGACGCCGATGCCCGGCGCCAACGGCAACAGCAGCAGGAAGGCACCGCCGAAGAAGAACAGCCAGCTGTAGCGGGCCAGGTCGGTCGCTCTCTGCACGACGAGCAGCGTCGCCACGAACGCCGCGATGGCGACGAGGCTCCATGTCGCCTGGAGGCCGGCGAGTTCGTCGTCGAGGCGGGTGATCATCACGAAACCGATGCCGTGCAGCAGCGCAGCGAGCGGGAGCAGCGTGCCGTCGGCACCGCGGGCGACGAGACGGACCACGACGTGTGCGCACATCAACAGGGCCAGGAGCACGCCGACGAAGAAGACGATGCCCGGCGGGATCTCGGCGTTCGTGCCGAGCGCGGTGATCGTGTAGGCGGCGCCGGTGATCAGTGCCGCCATCACGAGCAACGTGAGTTCGGTGCTGCGGCGGCTGCGGGCGAGGGGTGAGTCGACGACGACCTCGGTCGGGTCGTCGAGCGCGGTCACGAGCGCACCGCCGGGCGTGGAGATGCGGCCATGACGATCACGGGGCGCTGGTCGTCGTCACCCCGGGTGGTGCGGCGGGTGCCGTGGCGCCCCCGGCGGCGACCGTCGTCGTCGGGGGGATCGTGGTCGTGGTCGTGGTGGTGGTGGTGGTCGTGGTGGTCGTCACGCCGCTGCGGATGAACTCCGCTGCTTCGTCGGCGGAGTCGAAGCGGGGGCGGTCGTCGATGGCGTCGGCGACGTCGGGCTCGAAGGCGTCACGCGTCGGGCCGGCGGCGTTCTCGGCGGTGGGCTCGATCCACAGCACCCCACCGGGCCGGCCCTGGTAGATGATCGCCTGGTCGTCGCCGTCGAAGGCGACGAAGTAGCCGCTGCGCGCCCAGGTCGAGAACACGACGAACGCGACGACGACGATCGCAGCCGCGCCGAACGCGATCGCGAGGCGCCGGAACGCCGTGCGCCGGGGCGCGGTCGTCGGGGGCGCGGCGGCGTCGGCGAGCGTCGGGGGCGGCAGGGCAGGGTCGGCTTCGAGTTCGAGTGTGCCCGCCGGCGTCGGGTCGGCTCCACCGTCGGCCCAGAGCGGTGCTGCGTCCAATTCCCGGGTCGGGTCCGGTGGATCGTCACCGTCGAGTACGTCGAGGACGATCACCGTCACGTTGTCGCGTCCGCCGGCGGCGTTCGCCTGTTCGACGAGCAGGTCGGCGGCACGCTGAGGGTCGTGCTCTGCGGCGAGGGTGGCAGCGATGTCGTCGTCGTCGACCTCGTCGACCAGGCCGTCGCTGCACAGCAGGAACCGGTCGCCGCGGATCAGTGGCAGAGTCCACCAGTCGACGCGGACGTCGGATTCGATGCCGAGCGCCCTCGTGATGATGTTGCGGCGGGGGTGGTTGCGTGCTTCGCTCTCGTCGATGTGGCCGGTCGACAACAGTTCCTGGACGTAGCTGTGGTCGACGGTGACCCGTCGGAGACGACCGTGGCGGAACAGGTAGGTGCGCGAGTCGCCGACGTTGGCCAGCACGAGCGCCTCGCTCGGCTCGGCCGGCACCACCGGAGTGACATCGCCCGGAAGTGCGGGTGAATCGGTGCCGGCAGGATCGGTGTCGCCGTCGTCGCTCGTGGTGACGGCAGCGCCTGCCGGATCGTTGTCGTCGATGTTCGGTTCGGCCCGGCCGGCGTAGCGATCACCGATCACTGCGATCGCCGTGATGGTCGTCCCCATGCCCGCTTGGCCGGGGTTGGCGATGGCGGCACGGAAGATGTCGCCGTTGGCCGTGCGGATCGCCGAGACGACGTCGTCGGCCGACGGGAGTTCGTCGCCGCCCAGCAGTTCGGCGATCCGCTCGACGGCGATCAGGCTGGCGACCTCGCCGGCCTCGTGGCCACCCATCCCGTCGGCGACGACGAATGCGTTCGAGGTGACGAGCAGGTTGTCCTCGTTGGCCGGACGGATCTGGCCGGTGTGGGTGGTCGCGCCGACGCGGAGCTCGGCCATCAGCGCACCTGCCGGATGGAGGTGGAGCGGCCGGTTCTCACTGGGCCTCGATCACGGTCGTGCCGACCTGGAGGCGGTCGCCGGGATGGAGCAGCTTGGCCCCGACCAACTTGGCGCCGTTGTGGAACGTGCCGTTGGTGGAGCCGAGATCCTCGACCATCGGTTGGCCATCGTGGTCGAAGACGCGCAGGTGCAGCTGTGACACGTAGGCGTCGTCGTCGATCGTGATCGTGCAGCCCGGTTCGCGCCCGAGGGTGACGTCGCTCGTCAGGCCGACCGTGAGGCCTCGACGTGAGCGGGGCTCGAGGACCACGAGGCGGCTGGCGCGGCCCTTGGGCTGCTTCTTGGCCTGTCGGCGGCTCGGCGCCGGCGCGGCCGGTCGAGGGGTTGGTGTGGTCGGACGGGGTCCGCTCGTCACCGGTCGTCGAGTCGGTGTCCGCACCTCGCTCCACACCGCCCAGAGGACGCGGGCGAAGAACAGGTAGAGCAGTCCGAGGAGGACGAACTTCAAGAGGTCGAGGACTTGGTCGGTCATGGTGAGGAGCGGCGAGCCCCGGTGCCTCAGGACGCCTCGAAGCGCAGGTGGGTGGAACCGACGCTGATGATGTCGCCGTCGCGCAGCGGGTGCGCGTCGGTGATCTTGATGCCGTTGACCATGGTGCCGTTGGTGGATCCGAGGTCGACGACGACGTGGGCGGTCGGACCGAGGCGGATCTCGGCGTGCCGGCGGCTGATGTTGCTGTCGTTGACCGTGATGGTGCACTCGGGCAGTCGTCCGATGGTGATCGGGGAGTCACCGACGTAGATGCGCTCGCCCGAGGGGAGCACGATCGATCCCATGCCGACGCCGGTGGCAGCTTGTTTGAGCTGGCTGACGATGGTGAACCGCCCGCTGCGCAGGCCGTTGTCGACGGCCAGTTGCACGCTGACGGGGCCCATGAAGTGGTAACCCTCTTCGCGGGCGTATTCGCGAGCGGCCTCGGCCAGTTCGGCGACGAGGGCGTCTTCGATGTCGTCGAAGCCGGCGTGGTCGACGGCGTTGAGCATCACGGTGAAGTGGTTGGGGACGATGCGGCGGCCCTTGACGTCGACCGAGCGGTTGTCGTCCATCTCGCGCACGAGGCGACGGCCGAGTTCGATGGGTCGGATCGACCCGCGGGAGCGACGGAAGAACACGCCATCGACCATACGCTCCAGACGGTGCTCCAGTGACTGCAATCCCATAGGTGGGGAGCGAGGCTACTGCCCCCACCGGGCCCCTCGCCGTCGTCTCCGACTCGCGCCGATCCGGGCGCCGATCGTTCCGGACAGCGGGACGCAGCGCGCCCGGATCGCTGACGAGGGCGGTCGAAGGAACGAGAGGTGGCAGGAGCCGCCGCGTGCGCTAGCGTTCGGGGCTCCACTCGCGCGAGTGGCGGAATGGCAGACGCGCTGGCTTCAGGTGCCAGTGAGGGCAACCTCGTGGGGGTTCAAGTCCCCCCTCGCGCACGATGGGCGCCGTTCGTGGCGCGTTGGCGGTGGGCCGTCCCAACCGGGGCGCACCGCAGACGCCAGGAGTCAGCGGCG
>JAWLFC010000114.1:0-8903 GCA_041685755.1 Ilumatobacteraceae bacterium | reverse complement strand
GGTCGGAGCCCGATGACATGTCATCCATCGGCAGCACCGACGAGAACTTGAGGAATCGACCGCGCTGCGTGACCGGATCAACCGGCGAAGACGGTCGCCGGGGCGGCTCGCCCTCAGCTCGGTTGTTGCTGCACGAGCACCGGGCACACGGCGTGGCGGACCACGTGATCCGACGTCGAGCCCATCACCGCGCGGCGGATGCCGCTGCGGCCGTGGGTGCCGAGCACGACCACGCTCGCGGGCAGTTCCTCGGCGACCTGACAGATCATGTGGCCGGGGTCACCGGTCTGCAGCAGCGTCTCGGCGTTCGGGATGCCGAGTGCCTGCACCGTCTCGGCGAGCGTGGTCTCGGCCGCCTCGCGCTGGGCCTCGACGAGGTCGGTCTTCTCCTCGAACGACATCACGCCGCCGGCGAACCCCGTGCCGGTCACGAGGCTCGGGTCGACGGGGCTCACGACGGTGAGCACGACGACACGGTCGGGCGTGGCCAGCAGCTCGAGTCCCTGGCGGACGGCCGAGAGGGCGAGATCGGAGCCGTCGGTGCAGAGCAGGACGGTCATGGGGCCGGGTGTCGTCGACATGTCCGGATTCTCGCGCATCTCGGTGGGCGGCATGCTTCCCCGGGGTGCGGCGATCTGCAAGAGTGACGGCGTGAGCGACATCGTCGTCGGCATCATCGCCGTCCTGACCGGAGCCGTGTTCTGCTTCCGGGGCTATCTCGCGATGCGAGTGATCATCCCGCTGTGGGGCGCGTTCGCCGGTTTCATGCTCGGCGCCGGGATCGTGGCGGGTGCCGATGGTTTCCTCGGCTCGGCGCTCGGGTGGATCGTCGGGTTCGCGCTCGCCGTCGTGTTCGGCATGATCGCCTACCTGTACTACGAGGTGGCGGTGTTGATCGGGATGATGGCGATCGGGTTCGCGCTGGGCTCGTCGGTGATGGTGCTGCTCGGTGTCACGTGGTCGTGGTTGATCGTGTTGAGCGGTGTCGTCCTCGCTGTTGCGCTGGCGTTCGTCGCCATCGCCGGCGATCTCCCGATGGTGCTGCTGACGGTCCTCACCGGCCTCGCCGGTGCCTCGACGATGGTGTTCGGCATGATGCTCGTGTTCGGTGTGACCGACCTCGACGAGCTCGACTCGGCGCAGACCACCGAGGTGCTCGCCGACGACTGGTGGTGGTACGTGATCTACGGCGCCCTGGCGATGGCCGGCATGCTGGCGCAGTTCGCCGACGTCGACCGCCGGCGAGAGTCGCTGCGGGCGGCCTGGAGCACGGGCGTGCGTTCGCCGGTGACCACCGACACGGCGTCCTGAGTTCGTCGTGGAGGACGGCACGGGCGACTGCGAGGCGCGCGACGACTGGTTCCTCGAACAGGACGTGAACGCCTGGACGTCGCTCGCCTATGCGGCAGCGGGGGCGGTCGTGGTCTGGCAGGTCCTGCGTCGTCGACTGCCGGCCGCGGCGGGGGCGCTCGGGGGACTGCTGCTCGCCGAGGGGATCGGCAGCCTCCTGTACCACGGCGCCGCCGGCGACGTCTCGCAGTACCTGCACGACGTCCCGTTGATCGGCGCTCTCGGCTTCGTCGCCGGCTGGCACACCGGACGCCTGATCGGTTCCGCCGACCGGGGGTCACTGGTCGGCGCCGCGATCGGGCTCGTGGTCTCCTCGGTGCTGTTCGTCGTGGCCCGCGAGGCGACCAACGTCACCGCCGGTGTGGCCGTCGCCGTGATCGTGGTCAGCTCGCTGGTCGCCTGGCGGCAGCGGCGCCCGGGTGTGTGGTCGCCGGCCTTGCTCGCGTTCGGTGGCGTGGCGATCGTCTTGTGGCTCCTCGGGCGTCCCGACAGCCCGACGTGCCGGCCCGAATCGTGGTTGCAGTCCCATGCGGCGTGGCACCTGCTGACCGCCGTCGTGGCGCTCGCCTGGGTCGACCGGGCGTACGCCACCGACGGCTGGTCACCGCGGTTGTTCCGCCGGTTCACCGATCGCGCCGTGGGGCTGGTGGCGATCGGGCTGGTGCTGGCGTTCCACCGTTCGGTCGACGTCGCCTGGCGCGATCGCCTGCCGACCGACCGGCCGGTGCTGATCGTCGCCAACCACGAGAACGGCTTCGTCGACCCGGTGATCGTCGCCTCGGTGTTGGGGCGACTCCCCCGCTTCCTCGCCAAGGCGGCGCTGTGGAGGGTCGTCGTCGCCCGGCCGTTCCTCGCCGTTGCCGGGGTGCTGCCGGTGTACCGCAGCGGCGACGGCGACCGGCCGAGCGACAACGCGTCGGTGTTCCAGGCATGTCACGACGAACTCGCCGGCGGCGCGACGGTGGCCATCTTCCCCGAGGGCACCACCGGCGACCGGGCCGGGCTCGATCGCGTGAAGTCCGGCGCCGCCCGCATCGCCCTCAGCGCGCTGCCGAGCTCGCCGGACCTGGTGGTGGCGCCGATCGGGCTGGCGTTCGAGAGCCGAGTGGAGACACGGAGCCGGGTCGCGGTGATGGTCGGCGAGCCGATCACCGTGGCCGAGTTCGCCGGCGCCGGGCTCGACTCCGACGGCGAGCCGACCCGTGACGACGTTCTTGCGCTGACCGAGCAGATCACGGCATCACTGCAGGCGGTGTCGCCCGGCTTCGCCGACGTCGAGGAGCGTGAGATCCTCCGAGCCGCTGCGGGCGTCGAGCGCTCCGCCCGCGCCGACGGCCGGACGCCGTCGTTCGGCGACAGCGAGGTGGTCGCCCGGCGACTGGCCGGCTGCGACGACACCGTGCGGGCCCGGGTGGTCGACGCCTATCGGGTGTTCGCCACCCGGCTCGAGTTGGCCGACATCGCCGAGGACCAGCTGCGCCCGAGCCGGGTCGGCCTCGGCCGGTTGGCGCTGTCGGCTGCCGGGCTGACGATCGCCTGGTCGCTGCTGTTGACCGCCACGCTGATCCACCTCCCGGCGATCGCGCTGATGGTGGTGGGTACCGGTCTCGTCCGGTCGACGGCGACGAAGGGAACGGTCCGAGTGCTGCTCGGTCTCGTCTCGCTGGTCGCCACGTGGGTCGTCGCCGGCATGGTGCTCGCCGACGGCGGGGCCGCCGTGCTGGCCGGGCTCGGTGTGGCGGCGGCGGGCGTCGTCGCGCTGGTGGTGTGGACGCCGCTGGTCCGGGCGGTGACCCTGCTGCTCGGCCGGATCCGCCTGCGCGACCGGGTCGGGCTGCTCCCGCCGATCACCGAGGCGCGATCCCACGTGATCGAGGTCGTGGCGGCCAGTATCGAGGGCGACGATGACTGACGACACCGACATCTCCGAGGTTGCCCCGCCGAAGCTGCGCAAGATCGTGCTGCGGGTCGTGCTCGTCGTCGGCGCGCTCGGGCTCTCGTTCTTCGTCCTCGCCCGCACGTTCGACGACCTCGACATCGGTGAGATCCGCAGCGCGCTCGGCACGCTGAACGATGCCGAACTGCTGTCGCTCGGGTCGATGTGGATCCTGTGGGTCGGCGCCCAGGGCCTGCTGACGGCGTCGCTGGTGCCCGGCCTCGCCGTGCGCCACGGCGTCGTGGCGTTCCTCGGCCCGGCCTCGATCACCTCGATCGTGCCGGGCCCGAGTGACCTCCCGATCCGGTTCCGGATGCTGACGTCGTGGGGTCGCACGGTCGGCGAGGCGACGTTGGCGGTCGCGGCCGGGGGGATCTTCAGCATCGGCATCAAGCTCGTGCTGCCGGTGATCGCCGCCGTCGGGCTGGTGGTGTCGGACGCCCCGATCGACGGCACGCTGCGCACGGTCGTCGTCATCAGCCTGGTGGTCGGCCTCGGCGTCGTGGTGGTGGCGGTGGTGCTCGGCTCGGAGAAGCGGACCGAGCAGGCGGGGCGGCTGATCGCGCCGATCTGGGGTGCGGTGCTGCGGCTGCTGCGCAAACCGCAGCCGGCGGATCTCGCGGCGCAGATGGTCGAGGCGCGGGCCTCGGCGGTGCAGACGCTGCACGACCGCTGGTTGGTGGCGACGTGGGGCACCGTGTTGACGGCGGCGACGAAGTTCGCGCTGTTGCTGATGGCGTTGCGGTTCGTCGGGGTCGGCGACGACGCGCTCGGGTGGACCGAGGTGTTCGTGGTGTACGCGCTCGTGCAGGGCCTCACCGTGTTCCCGATCACTCCGGGGGACGCCGGGGTGAGCGAGGTCGCCTACATCGGCCTGTTGACCGCCGCCGCCGGGTCGGACTCGGTCAACCAGATCACCGCCGCCATCTTGCTGTTCCGGCTCCTGACGTGGCTGGTGATCATCCCCGTCGGCCTCGCCGTGCTCGGCTTCTGGCAACTCCAACTCAAGCGCACCCCCCCGCCCGCCCCCACCTGACTCCTGCCCGTCCGGACCCGACCCCGACGCGCCTCCTGCCCGTCCGGACCCGACCCCGACGCGCAGGAGCGGGTCAGATCTCGAACTGGACGGCGGCGCGGTCGGCCACCTTGCCGGTGATGTGCTCGGCGATGAAGCGCTGGTGCTCGGGGTGATCGCGGTAGGTGGCGAAGTCGTCGGCGGAGGCGAAGTCGGCGACGATCGCGTACTGGGAGTTGGCCGGGGCGAGGCCGAGGTCGCGGCCGTGGCGGTAGTCGACGATCTCGGCGATCGCCGCGGGCAGCGCGTCGAGCGCGGTCGACATCTCGATCAGCTCGGCATCGGTGACCGAGTCGTTCCAGCGGAAGACGACGACGTGACGGATCATCCCGTCACCTTCCCACACCGTCACGTCCGACCATCAGTGGTGGCGGGTGACCGGGTCGAACTCGATCACGTCGGGCGCGACCAGTTCGCGGTTGGTCGGCTTCGCCGGCCCCGACGGGCGACGACGACGATGGTCGAGCCAGCGCCGCCACCGAGCAGGGCCCGATGCCGTCGCGACCGAACCGGAGCGGGCGAGCCCCTCGCGAACGTCGCGCACCGCCTCGGGGCCGCCGAGGCGCAGCGTGACGAGCAACGCCACGTGCATCGCCGTGATCTGGCCCTCGCAGGTGATGATGTTGCCGACCTGGACGACGCGGTCCTGCGACGTGGACGACCCGTACGAGGCCAGCAGCGGCGAGGCGAGCCAGTGCGTCGCCGCCTCGTGCCCGTCGAGCAGCCCGGCGGCGGCGACGACCACCGTGCCGGTCGAGCTGGCCGCCAACCATCGACAGACCGGGGCGACGGTGCGCAGCCAGTCTCCCAGGTCGTCGTCGACCGCGGCCCGCGCACACCCCAGGCCGCCGGGCACGATCACCACGTCGGGGCGACGCACCTCCGCGAACGTCGCGGTCGCCTCATGGCCGCCGCCCGAGCCGTCGACGTGACCGCGCGTCGCGGCGACACCGACGATCTCGGCGCCGTCGAGGTGTTGGAAGACCGTGGTGAAGGCCTCGCACTCGTCGGCCGAGACACCCGGCGACAACGCAACCGCGATCTGCACCCCATCAGCCTCCCACACGATTGTACTGTGCAACCATGGCGACGACCGAGATCGACCGGGAGGCGTTGCGCGAGCGGTACCGCGCCGAGCGCGACAAGCGGCTGCGGCCCGACGGCAACGACCAGTACATCGAGATCACCGGCGTGTTCTCGCACTACGTCGACGATCCGTACACCGAGCCGACCCCGCGCGAGCCCCTCACCGACGAGGTCACCGTCGCCTTCATCGGCGGCGGGTTCGCCGGGCTGCTCACCGGCGCCAAGCTGAAGGAGGCCGGCGTCGGCGACGTACGCATCATCGAGAAGGGCGGCGACTTCGGCGGCACGTGGTACTGGAACCGCTACCCCGGCGCCCAGTGCGACACCGCGGCGTTCGTCTATCTCCCGCTGCTCGAGGAGACGGGCCACATGCCGTCGGAGAAGTACACCCACGCCCCCGAGATCCTCGAGCACAGTCGCCGGATCGGCCGTCACTTCGGCCTGTACGACGACGCCCTGTTCTCCACCGTGGTGACCGGGCTCGACTGGGACGACGACGCCAAACGCTGGATCATCCGCACCGACCGGGGTGACGAGATGCGGGCGAAGTACGTCGCGATGGGCACCGGTCCGCTGCAGCGTCCCAAACTCCCCGGCATCCCGGGCATCGAGACGTATCGGGGCCACAGCTTCCACACCAGCCGGTGGGACTACGGCTACACCGGCGGAGACCCCGCTGGCGCGCCGCTCACCGGCCTCGCCGACAAACGCGTCGGCATCATCGGCACGGGCGCCACCGCCGTGCAGTGCATCCCGCATCTCGCCCGTTCGGCCAAGGAGCTGTACGTGTTCCAGCGCACGCCGTCGTCGATCGACGTGCGCAACAACCATCCGATCGACGCCGACTGGTTCCGCACGCTCGAGCCGGGCTGGCAGACCACGTGGTTGATGAACTTCACCACGCTGCAGACCGGCGGCTTCGCCGAGGAAGACCTGGTGCAGGACGGGTGGACCGACATCACCAAGCGGATCCGTGACAAGGTGATGGCGAGCGGCAAGGAGTTCACCCGCGAGACGTTCATCGAGGCCTACGAGGACTCCGACGACGAGAAGATGACCGAGATCCGCGAGCGCGTCGACGCCTTGGTGCAGGACCGGGAGACCGCCGAGGCGCTCAAGCCGTGGTACCGCCAGCTGTGCAAGCGGCCGTGTTTCCACGACGAGTACCTCGACGCCTACAACGAGCCCGGCACCCATCTGGTCGACACCGACGGCAAGGGAGTCGAGCGCATCGACGAGACGGGCATCTGGGCCAACGGCGAGCACTACGAGCTCGACTGCATCGTCTACGCGTCGGGGTTCGAGGTCGGCACGGGTCTCGCCCGCACCGCCGGTTTCGACGCCGCCGGCCGTGACGGGCAGTTGCTGTCGGAGTACTGGGCCGACGGGATGCAGTCGCTGCACGGCATCCACGTCCACGGCTTCCCGAACCTGTTCATCGTCGGGTTGACCCATGCGGCGAACCTGATCTCGAACGTGCCCCACAACTACGTCGAGGCGGGCGAGACGATCGCGACGGTCGTCGCCCACGCGCTCGACGTCGGTGCCGAGGAGGTCGAGGTGACCGCCGAGGCGGAGGCGGCGTGGGTCGACCGGCTGGAGAAGGGCGCCGTGGGCCGGCTGACGTCGTCGCCCGACTGCACGCCGGGCTACTACAACAACGAGGGCCAACCGACCGGACGCCGGGGCGTCCTCAACTCGATGGGCTATCCCGAGGGCCCGATCGCCTACTTCCACTACATCGACGCCTGGCGCTCCTCCGGCGAGTTCGCCGGGCTCGAGTTCCGCTGACCGCCTCGAACTCGGACGCACATCACCGAAATGGCGCGCTCCGATTGCGCTGAGCGCAATCCTGACGCGATTTTTCGGGCTGGTTTGGGGGCCGTGTCGGGGCGATCAGGTGGGGCGGGTACCGAGGGTGACCTCGACGTCGACGGAGGAGCCGCCCCGCTCGACGGTGACGGTCACGTCGTCGCCGGGTTGGTAGCGGGCGATCGCCGAGCCGAGCGACGACGGGTCGGTCACGTCGGCGTCGTCGACGGCGGTGACCACGTCGCCGACACGCAACGGGCTGGCGGCGGCACCGGAGCCCGGGGCGATGTCGACGATCTCGGCGCCGCCGCCGTCGGCGGGCAACTGGGTGGTCACGCCCATCAGCGCCCGGGCGGGCACGTTGCCCTCACGCAGTTCGGCGATCACGTCCATCACGGGGGTGATGGCGATGGCGAAGCCGATGTTCTGGGCCTGGCCGGCGATGGCGGTGTTGATCCCGACGACCTCGCCGTTCATGTTCAACAGCGGGCCGCCGGAGTTGCCCGGATTGATCGCCGTGTCGGTCTGCAGGAGGTTGACGAGCTGCTCACCGGTGGGGTCGGTGATCGTGCGGTTGCGCGCCGACAGGATGCCGGAGGTCACCGACGGCTCGCCGTCGAGACCGAGGGCGTAGCCGACGGCAACGAGCTGGTCGCCGAGGCGCAGGCCGTCGGAGTCGCCGACGGCGAGCGGCTGCAGGTCGGTGCGGGCCACCTGCAGCACGGCGAGGTCGCGCGAGGGGTCGGCGGCGACGATCGTGGCGGTCTCGGTCGAGCCGTCGTCGAACGTGACGACCGCCTCGTCACCGCCGGCGACGACGTGGTTGTTGGTGACGATGTAGCCGTCGGAGCTGAGCACGAACCCGGTACCGGTCGAGCCGCCGAAGCGGCCGGCGCGCTGGACCTGCTGCTCGACGAGCACGACCGACGGGCGGGCGGCGGCGACGAGGTCGCCGATGGCGCCGGTCTCGGTGACGACCGGCTGGGCGACGACGGCGGGGGCCGGTTCGGCGACCGGTGCCGTGGGGTCGTTGCCCTGGCCGACGACGTAGCCGCCGAGGGCGGCCGCGGTCACGGCGGCGCCGACGACGAGCCCGGCACCGAAACGGGCTCGTCCTCGCGCGGGTCCGTTCGCGGCGGGCGGCGGTGGAGGGCCCCACTGAACGGAGCCATCGTGTGCCGGCGCCGAGGGTGGAGCGGCGACGGGGGGCGAGGAGAGGAGCGGATCCATGAGCACGATGCTCGGGCGGTTCGGTCAGAACTGGGTGAGAACCGGGTGATGGCCGGTCGTGAATCCGGCTCGTCGACCGATGGCACCGCGTGGAAGCCTGATTCTCGTGACTGCGACCGGCGCCTACACCGAGATCGACTACACCGAGCACGATCACGTGGGGGTGATCACGATCGACCGGCCCGAGGCTCGCAACGCGCTGACGTTCACGACCTACGCCGAGCTCGCCGACGCCGTCGAGCGGACCGAGGCGCGTTGCCTGGTGATCACGGGGCGTGACCCGGCGTTCTGTTCGGGCGACGACGTCAAGCAGGTGATGGTCGCGGCGAGCGACGAGTTGACGAGCCGCGACCGGACGCCGCGTCTCACCCCGGCCGCCGGCGTGCTGCTGCGCACCGACGTCCCGGTGATCGC
>JAWLFC010000113.1:0-9062 GCA_041685755.1 Ilumatobacteraceae bacterium | reverse complement strand
GCGAGGATCAGCGTCGGGCGCTGGGTCTGCTCGATCGTCCAGGCGATCGTCGCCGACTTGCCCGAGCCGGTGATGCCGAGCAGCGTCTGGAACCGCTGGCCCTCGTCGATGCCCTTCGAGAGCGCGGCGATCGCCGCCGGCTGGTCGCCCGCCGGTTCGAAGTCGGACACCACGCGGAAGCGGGCCTCGTCGTCGACCGCGTAGTTGCTCGCCGGGGCGCTGTGCAGCAGCGCCGCATCGGGAGCCAAGGAGTCAGGCGTCAGCGTGTCGGCCATCCGTTCACCCTACCCCGGGAACACCTGTTCGCCCCGCCGCACACCCCCAGCCGCAAGCGATGAGCCACGCGCCACCATCGGGCCGATTCGCTCATCACCCTGGCCACATCCAGTCGAGTGATGAGCCACGTACCAGCATCTGGGCGGTTCGCTCATCGCTCGGGGTGATCGGGCGGGGGTCGTACAGTGGCTGCGTGGACGCGGATGCGCTGATCGCCGATCTCGACCCCGACCAGCGCGCTGCCGTCACCGCCGAGTCACGGCTCGTGGCAGTGATCGCCGGCGCCGGTTCGGGCAAGACGCGCGTGCTGACCCGGCGCATCGCCCATCGCATCGCCACCGAGTCGGCCGACGCCCGCCACACGCTGGCGCTGACATTCACCCGCGAGGCCGCCGGAGAGATGCGGCGCCGCCTCCTGCGCCTCGGCCTGCGCGAACACGTCGAAGCGGGCACGTTCCACTCGGTGATGCTCGGCGTGCTCAAGCAGCGCTGGATCGACACCGAACGGCGCCCGCTGACGGTCGTGTCCGACCGGAGACGACTGCTCGCCGACACCGTCGACGCCGGCGACCGCCGCGGCATCCCGGCGCTCCTCGCCGAGATCGACTGGGCGTCGGCGCGCGGCGTCGACGCCGCCGGCTACCCCTCGGCGGCGCGCCGGGCACAACGGCGGCCCGGGCCCGGCATCGACCGGTGCGCCGCCGCCTACGAGGCGTTCCAGACGCTCAAGCGACGCCGCGGCGTGATCGACTTCGACGACGTGCTCGCCCACACGATCCGCGATCTGCGTCGCGACGACGAATTCGCCGACACCGTGCGCTGGCGGTTCCGTCACGTCCTCGTCGACGAGGCCCAGGACCTCAACCCGCTCCAGCACCAGCTCGTCGACCTGCTGCGGGCCGGTCGCGACGACCTGTTCCTCGTCGGCGACCCCTCGCAGGCGATCTACGGGTTCAACGGCGCCGACCCGACCCTGCTCGTCGACGTGGAGCGCCGCTTCCCCGGCGTCGAGATCGTCCGGCTCCCCGTCAACCACCGCAGCACACCCCAGGTGGTCGCCGCCGGGGTGCACGTCCTCGCTGCCAGCGACCAGCACAGCCCGCTCCGTTCCGATCGCGCCGACGGCCCGGCGGTCCGGACCGTCGTCGCCGACGACGAGCACGACGAGGCGAACCGAACGGCGCAGCTGATCGTGCGCGGCGATCCGAACCTGATCCGCTCCGGCGAGGTGGCGATCCTGGCCCGGACGAACGCTCAGCTCAACGCCTTCGCCGACGCCCTGACGAAGGTCGGCGTCCCCGTGCGCCGGTCGGCGACGGCGGCCGGGTCGCCACTCCAGGCCGCCGTTCGCCAGGCCTCGGCACTCGGTTCGGCGTCGCGCCTTCGGGGTTGGGCACACGACGTGCTGGAGGCCCCCGAGGCGCCGCCCCGACTCGACGGCTCGACGACGACCGACGAGCCGGATCCCGAGCGCCGCGTGGCCGCAGCGGCGCTCGACTTCCTGCGCGAGCAACCCTTCGGCGACGGAGCAACGTTCCGCGGGTGGGTCGCGACGACCAACCCGTTCGACGACGCCTCCACCGACGGCGTCGACCTGCTCACGTTCCACGGCGCCAAGGGGCGTGAATGGCACACCGTCTTCGTCACCGGCGTCGAGACGAGCCTCGTGCCCCACAAGTCGGCCTCGACCGCCGAGGGTCGCGCCGAGGAGGCCCGGCTGCTCTACGTCGCGTTCACCCGCGCCACCGACCGCTTGATCGTCACCCGAGCCGGGCGCCGCGGCGGCTACGCCCGAGCGGTCAGCCCGTTCGTCGCCGACATCGACCTCGTCGAGCCACCGGCCGCTCCCCCACCGCCGAGGCCCCGGGCGCAGGTCGATCCGTTGCTCGGTGCGCTGCGGGCGTGGCGCGACGACGCTGCTCGACGTGCCGGCATCCTCCCGACACAGCTCTGCAGCGACCGCGATCTGAAGTCGATCGCCCGGGTGCGGCCCCGAACGATCGACGAACTCGCGGAAGCGACGTCGTTCGGCGCGATCACCGCCGAGACGCTCGCGCCGGAGCTGCTCGAGCTCGTCGCCTCGTCCGGCGCTCAGTCGGCGAGGTCGACGATGACCGGGGCGTGATCGCTCGGCTGCTTGCCCTTGCGGGCGTTGCGGTCGACGACACTCCACTCGGCCCGCGCGGCCACCGAGGCCGAGCACAGCAGCATGTCGATGCGCATCCCGCGGCCCTGGTGGAAGTCGCCGGCGCGATAGTCCCACCACGAGTAGATGCGGTCGTCGGCGTGGTGGCGGCGGAACACGTCGACGAGGCCCCAGGCCTCGAGCGCCACGAGCCGGTCTCGTTCGGCCTGACTGACGTGGGTGGCCCCCACGAGCTTGGTGGGATCGTGGACGTCGCGGTCGTCGGGAGCGATGTTGAAGTCGCCGCCGACGATCACGTCGGCTGAGGGATCGGTGTCGGCGTCGAGGTGGGCGGCGAGGCGGTCGAGCCACGACAGCTTGTAGACGTAGTGAGGGTCGTCGAGCGACCGGCCGTTGGGAACGTAGACACTGCTGACGCGCACGCCGCCGCACGTGGCCGTGATGATGCGGGCGTCGGGATCCGGGTCGATCCCGATGGCGAAGTTGGTGACCACGTCGTCGATACCCACCCGGGAGAGGATCGCCACGCCGTTCCACTGGCCCTGGCCGTAGTGGGCACTCGAGTAGCCGAGGGCCTCGAACGCCAGGGCCGGGAAGGCGTCATCGGCGAGCTTGGTCTCCTGCAGCAGGAGCACGTCGGGCTGGACGTCGGCGACCCACTCCTCGACGCGCTCCTGGCGCGCTCGCAGCGAGTTGACGTTCCAGGTGACGACGCGCACGTCAGCCGTGCTCCTCGGCACCGGACGCCGGCGCCTTCTTCGCCGCAGACTTCTTCGCTGCGGTCTTCTTCGCTGCGGTCTTCTTCGCTGCGGTCTTCTTCGCCGGCGCCTTCTTCGCCGCGGTCTTCTTCGCCGGTGCCTTCTTCGCCGCGGCCTTCTTCGTGGCCGGCGCCTTCTTCGCCGCAGACTTCTTGGCCCCGGTCGTCTTGGCCGGCGCCTTCTTCGCCGCAGACTTCTTCGCTGCGGTCTTCTTCGCCGGCGCCTTCTTCGCTGCGGTCTTCTTCGCCGGCGCCTTCTCGGCCGGCGTCTTCTTCGCCGCCCGCTTCTTCGTCGCCGGCTGCTCGGCCTCCGGCTCCGCTGTCTCCTCGGCCGGCGCCTTCTGCGCCGCCCGCTTCCTGGCGGGTCGCGCCTCGGATTCCTCCGCGGCGCGCTCGGCCTCCTGCTCCTGCCGAGCGGCAGCGATCGCGGCGTGGGCCATGTCGGGCATCGCGCAGTCGATGCTGCGCCGCAGCGGCGCGAAGCTGACGACGACGAGCGTCACCGACTCGCCGATCTTCATCACTTTGCGGGCGCTCGTCGGCGGAGGATCGGCCATCAGCCGCAACGGGATGTAGCCGCGCACGCCGTTCTCGCCGATCGAGATGTAGGCGCCGTGGGACGAGTACGACTCGACGGTCCCGTTGACGCTGGTCCCGACCGGGTGATGCTCGACGAACTCGAGGAACGGCATCAGCTCGTTGACGGCCTCGCCGCCCTTCGGAGCACTCGGGCGTGCCACTTCGCCATCGCCGTCGTCGCGGGGCTCACCGTCGGCCTTGCGACCCGGCGGCGGCGTCTTCGGCACCGGCATCGGCTGGCTCGCGGCCTCGCTCGCCTTGCGCCCGCTCCGCTTCCCGGAGTCGGACTTCTCCTTCTTCGAACCCCGCTTCGAGCTCTTGGAACCGGTCGCCTTGCGACTGACCGGACCCCGCACGGGCGAGCGGTTGACGAACACCCAACCGACGTGGGGCACCGGCTTGCCGCCGATCAGACGTCCCTCGTCGAACAACCACTCGTAGTCGCCGTGGAACTCCTGGAAGGAGTCGTTCGACAGGATCGCCGCGTTCGACTTCTGGGCGATCGCCAACACGAACGCGTCACCGCGTCCGACGGCCCCGGCAGGCGGAGCGACGAGTTCGTTGTTGGCAATGCCCTCCTCGAACTCCTTGGCCTCCTTCTTGTCGATGCGGTGGCCGAAGGTGGCGTCGACGACGACGGTGACCGCCGCGTCGGGGTATTCCTCCATGAAGCTCATCACCGCCTCGTTGAGCTGTGCGAGGCTCGGCTGCGAGCGACCTTCGGTGGCGATGTTGGACCCGTCGACCACCACGTGGGTCGGGCCTTTTCCTGATGTCATTGCGTCTCGTTCCTGAATCGGTTCGGGCACGCCGTACGAATCGAGGAGTTCGATGACGTCGGCTGCCGCGGCGCCATCGTAGGCTCGCCCGTCATGATCCGAGCAGTGCTCTGGGATTTCGGTGGTGTGATCCTGTCGAGTCCCTTCGAGGCGTTCAACCGGTACGAGGCGGCGAACGGGCTCCCGCTCGACTTCATCCGCTCGGTCAACGCGACGAATCCCGACACCAACGCGTGGGCCCGCCTGGAGCGCAGCGACGTGTCACCGCTGGAGTTCGACGCGCTGTTCGCCGCCGAGTCCGAAGCACTCGGCAACCGGGTTCCCGGTGCCGACGTCCTCGGGCTGCTCTCGGGCGAGATCCGCCCCGAGATGGTGACCGCGCTCGACCGGGTGATCCGAGCCGACTACCGCACCGCCTGTCTCACCAACAACGTCGTCGGCGGCGAGCAACGCATGGACGTCGGCGACGTCATGGTGATGTTCGACCACATCGTGGAGTCGAGCAAGGTCGGCTGCCGCAAGCCCGAACCGCGCTTCTACGAGATCGCGTGCGAACTCGTGGGCGTCGAGCCGGCCGAGTGCGTCTTCCTCGACGACCTCGGCATCAACCTCAAGCCGGCGGCGGCGATGGGCATGACCACGATCAAGGTCGGCGCCGCCGACCAGGCGATCGCCGAGTTGGAAGCCGTCCTCGGAATCAAGCTCGGATAGCCATTCCTCAGAGGTTGCGGAAGGTGCGCTCCATGAGATCGGCGAGCTCCTGGTCGTGGATCGTCTTCGAGCCCGTCGCCGGACTGCCCGACTCGACCCGAGCCACGTGGCGCAGGTCGTAGCCCTGCTCCTTGACCCGCCAGGTGTTTGCCTCGACGAAGCGCCAGGCACCCATGTTCTCGGGCTCCTCCTGCAACCACACCAGCTCACGGGCGTTCGGGTACTTCTCGAGGACCGACTGCATCTGCTCGATCGGCAGCGGATACAGCTGCTCGACGCGCACGACGGCCACCGGCGCACCGAGACGGTCGCGCTCGCCGATGGCGTCCCACGCGACCTTGCCGGAGCAGAACACGATGCGCCGCACCGCATCGGCGTCGACGTCAGCGGGGTCGTCGAGCACCTCGGCGAACGAACCGGTCGTCAGCGACTCGACCGGTGAGCGGGTCTGCTTCATCCGCAGCCCCTGCTTCGGACTGAACACGATCAGCGGCGTGCGCCGCTCGGAGTGCACCTGACGGCGCAACAGGTGGAAGTAGTTGGCGGCGGTCGTCGCGTTGACGATCTGCATGTTGTCCTCGGCGGCGAGTGTCATGAACCGCTCGATGCGCGCCGAGCTGTGCTCCGGGCCCTGCCCCTCGTAGCCGTGGGGCAGCAGCAGCACGACGCCGTTCTGCTGGTCCCACTTGTCCTCGGCGGCGACGATGTACTGGTCGATCACGATCTGGGCGCCGTTGATGAAGTCGCCGAACTGCGCCTCCCACATGACGAGCGCATCGGGGTTCGCCTGGGCGTAGCCGTACTCGAACCCCAGCGCCGCGTACTCCGACAGCAGCGAATCGAACACCCAGAACTTCGCCTCGGTGTCGAGGTCGTCGAGTGGGATCCAGGGGTCGCCGGTCTCGAAGTCGATCAGGGCGGCGTGACGCTGGCTGAACGTGCCGCGTCGCGAGTCCTGGCCGGCGAGCCGGACGGGATGCCCTTCGAGCACGAGTGATCCGATCGCCAGCGACTCGGCGGTCGCCCAATCGACCTCACCGTCGCCGTACATCGCCGAGCGCCCCTCGAACTGGCGGGCGAGCTTCGGGTGCATCGTGAAGCCCTCGGGGTACTCCGTGAGCTTGGCGAAGACGCGGTCGAGGGTGGCGCGCTCGACGCCCGTCGGGATCGGAGGCAGGACGCCGAGGGGGCGCGGCGGCTTGGGCACGGTGATCGCCGGCGGCGCCGACGAGCGGGTCTCGTCGAGCGCCACCTGCAGCTTGGCCTGGTAGTCGCTGAGCGCCTGCTCGGCCTCGTCGACGGTGATGTCGCCACGGCGCACCAACGACTCGACGTACAGCTTGCGGACGCTGCGACGCTCGGAGATCGCCTTGTACATCAGCGGCTGGGTGTAGCTCGGGTCGTCGCCCTCGTTGTGGCCGTGGCGGCGGTAGCACACCATGTCGATCACGACGTCCTTGTGGAACCGCTGGCGGTACTCCCAGGCGAGCTGCGCCACCCGGACGCACGCCTCGGGATCGTCGCCGTTGACGTGGAAGATCGGCGCCTGGATGGTCTTGGCCACGTCGGAGCAGTACAGCGACGAGCGGGCGTACTGCGGCGCGGTGGTGAAGCCGATCTGGTTGTTGATGATCAGGTGGATCGTGCCCCCGATGCGGTACCCGCCGATGTCGCTCATCGCCAGCGACTCGGCCACGACGCCCTGGCCGGCGAACGCGGCGTCGCCGTGGATCAGCAGCGGGAGCACGCTGAACGCCCCCGGCGGCTCGATCTGGTCCTGCACCGCCCGGACCATGCCCATCACGATCGGCCCGACGGTTTCGAGGTGGCTCGGGTTGGCGGCGAGCTCGACGGCGACGTCGGCGCCCGCCGGGCTGACGTACTTGCCCTTCATTCCGAGGTGGTACTTCACGTCGCCGGAGCCCTGCACCGACGACGGATCGATGTGGCCCTCGAACTCGGAGAAGATCGCCTCGAAGCTCTTGCCCATGATGTTCGACAGCACGTTGAGTCGGCCGCGGTGGGCCATGCCGATCACGGCGGCGTCGAAGCTGGAGTCGGCGGCGTTCGACAGGATCTCGTCGAGCACGGGGATCGCCGACTCGGCGCCCTCGATGCCGAACCGCTTGGTGCCGACGTACTTGGTGGCGAGGAACTTCTCGAACGACTCCGCCGCGTTCAACCGCTCGAGGATGCGGTGCTTGCGCTCCTTGGTGAACTCGACCGTACGCCCCTCGAACCGCTCCTGGATCCACTGCTGCTCGTCGGTGTTCTGGATGTGCATGTACTCGACGCCGATCGTGCGGCAGTACGCGTCACGCAGCACGCCGAGCAGGTCGCCGAGACGCATCTTGGGCACGCCACCGACGCCGTCGGTGAGGAACTCGCGGTCGAGGTCCCAGATCGTGAGCCCGTACGTGGCGGGGTCGAGCTCCTTCGGGGTCAACGGCTCCTTCCACCGCAGCGGATCGAGGTCGGCCATCAGGTGGCCGCGCACCCGGTAGACGCGGATCAGCTTGGCGACCGCCATCTGTTTGGCGAGCATCGCGTCTTCGCGACCCATCGGGTTCGTGTCGGGGCGCCACCTCACCGCCTCGTAGGGCATGTCGAGCGACTGGAAGATGTCCTCGTAGAAGTCGTGCTCGCCGAGCAGCAGCTCGTGGACACGCTTGAGGAAGAGCCCCGACTCGGCCCCCTGGATGATGCGGTGGTCGTAGGTGCTCGTGACCGTGACGACCTTGCTGACGCCGATGCGGCTGAGGTTCGACCGGTCGGCGCCCTCGAACTCGGCCGGGTAGTCGATGCTGCCGACACCGACGATCACGGCCTGGCCCGGCATGAGGCGGGGCACCGACTGGACCGTGCCGATCGTGCCCGGGTTCGTGAGGCTGACGTTGGCGCCCATGAAGTCGTCGACGGTCAGCTTGTTGGCCTTGACCTTGCGGATGATCTCCTCGTACGCGGCGAGGAAGCCGGCGAAGTCGAGGGTGTCGGCGTCGCGCAGCACCGGTACGACCAGCGTGCGGCCACCCGCCTTCTCCACGTCGACGGCGAGGCCCATGTTGACGTGGTCGTTGACGACGAGGCGCGGCTTGCCGTCGGCCCCCTCCACGTAGGTGTTGCGCATGGCGGGCACGGCGTCGGAGATCGCCCGGACGATGGCGTAGCCGATCAGGTGCGTGAAGCTGATCTTGGTCTGGCCCGTGCGGGCGCGGAAGCCGTTGATCACCTTGCGGTTGACCTCGAGCAGCTTGGCGGGCACGTTGCGGAAGCTGGTGGCGGTCGGAACGGTCAGGCTGCGTTCCATGTTGGCGGCGATCGCTGCACCGGCGCCGCGGATCGGCTTGCCCGGCTCCTCGGCGGGTTCGGGCGTCGCGTCGGCGGTGTCAGCGGGCGGCGCGGTGGCAGCCGCGGGCGCAGCTGCAGCAGGAGCGGCTGCGGCGGGCGGGGCCGGCGTCGACCCGTTCGGCGTGGCCCCGCTCGATCCGTTGGCGGCAGGTTCGGCGGTGAGTGCGGTGTCGTCGGTGTCGGCGGGGTCGCGGTAGGCCTCGACGACGGCCTGCACCTGGGTGGACGTCGCGGCGGCCGCAGCGACACTCGGCGCCTGGGACTGGTAGTCGGCGAAGAACTCCCGCCACGACTCGCTCACCGACGACGGGTCCTCGACGAACTGCTCGTACATCTCCTCGACGAGCCATGAGTTCGCGCCGAACCCCGACCCTTGATCCTCTGGTGCTGCCACGCGGTCAGCGTACCCGGCGTGCCGCTCGCCGTCGGGATGCCAACGCAGTGCTCCGGCCACCACCCTGAACCG
>JAWLFC010000023.1:11985-34647 GCA_041685755.1 Ilumatobacteraceae bacterium | reverse complement strand
CCGTGGCGACCGGCACCGCCGACCACCACGACCACCACCACCACCACCACCACGACCACGACGACGACCACCACGGCTCCGCCGACCACGACCACGACTGCGTCCGACACCACGACCACGGTCAGCACCGCGACGACCGTCACGTCGACGACCACGCCGCCTTCCACCACCACGCCGCCTTCCACCACCACGCCGCCTTCCACCACCACGTCGACGGTGCCCACCTCCGCGAGCACGACCCCGGCCACGGTGGCCGATGGTGCTGTCGGTATCACCGCGGCGCCGTCTGGGGGCTGACGGACCGGAGTTCCTAGGATCGGGCGACTATGGCGCACAACATCGCAGTGATCGGTGGCGACGGCATCGGTCCGGAGGTGACCGCCGAGGCGGTCAAGGTCGTCCGGGCGGCCGGGGTCGACATCTCCACGACCGAGTTCGACCTCGGCGGGTCGAGGTACCTGCGCGACGGCGAGATCCTGAGCGACGAGGTGCTCGACGAGCTGCGATCGTTCGACTGCATCCTGCTCGGTGCCGTCGGCACGCCCGAGGTGCCGCCCGGGGTGATCGAACGTGGCCTGCTGCTCAAGATGCGTTTCGAGCTCGACCTCTACATCAACCAGCGTCCGTTCGTCGGCGCCGCGCCCGGCGCAGACACCGCCCACGACTTCGTCGTGATCCGCGAGAACACCGAGGGCCCCTACGTCGGCGAGGGTGGCGTGCTGCGCCGGGGCACTCCGCTCGAGGTCGCGACCCAGGGATCGGTCAACACCCGCCACGGGGTGGAGCGCTGCGTGCGGTACGCGTTCGAGCTCGCGGCGAGCCGTCCCCGCAAGCACCTCACGCTCGTGCACAAGACGAACGTGCTGACCTTCGCCGGCAGTCTGTGGGAGCGGACCTTCGACGAGGTCGCCGCCGAGTTCCCCGACGTCACCACCGCCTACAACCACGTCGACGCCGCCTGCATCTACTTCGTCTCCGACCCGCACCGTTACGACGTGATCGTCACCGACAACCTGTTCGGAGACATCCTCACCGATCTCGGCGGCGCCGTGTCCGGCGGGATCGGTCTGGCGTCGTCGGCGAACCTCAACCCCGACCGCACGGGACCGTCGATGTTCGAGCCGGTCCACGGCTCGGCGCCCGACATCGTCGGTACCGGACGGGCGAACCCGACCGCGGCCATCCTCAGCGCGGCGCTGATGCTCGACTTCCTCGGCGAGGCCGACGCCGCGGAGCGCATCCGTGCGGCCTGTGCTGATCCTGTCACCGGCAGTACCACTGCCGTCGGCGACGCTCTTGCCGCCCGCGTGGGAAACTGACCCGATGCCCATCACAGCGACCCCGAAGATCTGGATGAACGGCGAACTCGTCGACTGGGACAAGGCCCAGGTCCACGTGCTGACCCACACGTTGCACTACGGCACCGGCGTGTTCGAGGGCATCCGTGCCTACGAGACCGACCAGGGCCCCGCCGTGTTCCGCCTCACCGAACACATCGAGCGCCTGTTCAGCTCGGCGCAGATCATGGGCATGGAGATCCCGTACACCATCGACGAACTGATCCAGGCGACCAAGGACACCGTCGCCTCCACGGGGCTCGACTCGTGCTACATCCGCCCGATCGCGTACTTCGGCTACGGGGAGATGGGTCTCAACACGCTGCCGTGCACCGTCGATGTCTCGATCGCCTGCTGGCCGTGGGGTGCCTACCTCGGTGACGACGCCGTGGAGAAGGGCGTGCGGATGAAGATCTCGTCGTGGACACGCCATGATCACAACACGATGCCGCCGGCGTCGAAGACCACCGGCAACTACGTGAACTCCTCGCTCGCCAAGGTCGAGGCGCTGCGGGCCGGCTACGACGAGGCGATCATGCTCGCCCCGAACGGCCTGATCGCCGAGTGCACGGGGGAGAACATCTTCGTCGCCCGTCACGGCAAGCTGCTGACGCCGCCGCTGTCGGCGGGCGCGCTCGAGGGGATCACGCAGAACTCGGTGATGACGATCGCCGCCGATCTCGGCTTCGAGGTGGTCGTCGACGACATCGCCCGCAGCGATCTCTACATCGCCGAGGAGGCGTTCGTGTGCGGCACCGCGGCCGAGGTCAGCTCGGTCAACTCCGTCGACGATCGGGTGATCCCGTGTCCGGGTCCGATGACCTCGGCGATCGCCGAGGTGTTCCACGAGGCGATCCGCGGCAAGGACCCGCGCTACGCCCACTGGTGCGAACACGTCCACTGACGCCCACCCACCGCCTCACCCGACCACCACCACCACCGAAAAATCGCGCTCCGGTTGCGCTGAGCGCAACCAGGACGCGCCATTTCGGTTGGGGTGAGGGCGGGACGGCTACGGTCCGGCGATGAACGTCGGGATGTGTTTCGACCGAACGCTGCCGGCACCGTTCGTGATCGAGGTCGCCGAGGCGCTCGAAGCGGCCGGGGTCGATCAACTCTGGGTGATCGAGGACTGCTTCTACACCGCTGGGGTGAGCCTGGCTGCGGCGGCGCTGGCCCGAACGAGCGCGCTCACCGTGGGCATCGGCATCCTGCCGGCCGTCGCTCGGAACCCGGCCGTCACCGCGATGGAGATCGCCACGCTCGACCAACTGGCGCCGGGTCGGCTGATCGCCGGCATCGGTCACGGCGTCCAGGACTGGATGTCGCAGATGGGGGAGCGCACGGCGTCGCCGCTGACGACGCTCGACGAGGCGATCACGATCGTCCGGCGCCTCCTGCACGGCGAGCGCGTCAGCTTCGACGGGGCGGAGTTCTCGATGCGCGACGTCTCGCTGGACGCTCCGCCGAGCGTTCCGCCGCCGGTTCTGGCGGGGGTACGAGGACCGAAGTCGCTCGCGCTGGCCGGCCGTGTCGCCGACGGTGTCGTCCTGGCCGAGGGTGCTGGGCCCTCGTACGTGCGCGAGTCGATCGCACACGCCGGCTCGCCGGAACGGTTCCGTGTGTCGGTGTTCACCGCGCTCGCCGTCGACGACGACGCCGCGCAGGCGCGTCGGCAGATGGCGCCGTTCGTGGCGGCGCTGCTCGACGGCACGAATCCGGCGCCGCTCGCGCACCCTCACATCGACGAGATCCGCGAGCGCCACGACGCTCGCGGTGTCGACGGGATCGCCGACATGCCCGCCGAGTGGTGGCTGGAGTTCGGGGCGATCGGCACGTTCGACGATGCGGTCCGCCACGCCGAGGCGCTCGTCGACGCCGGAGCCCACGACCTCGCGTTCTTCCCCGGCCCGAGCGTCGAGTTCTCCCGCTCGGCGCTCGTGGTCGTCGATCGTCTCGCCGCCGCCCTCCGCTGAGGCCCCACTGAAACCCCCTCCCCACCCCGAAATGTCGCGCTCTGATTGCGCTGAGCGCAATCCTGGCGCGATTTTTCGGGTGGTTTCTGGATTGTGTGGGGGGAAGCGTCGGAAAAACGAAAGCGCCCCGGTCGGTGCTGCTGGCTTGCGCCGGCGCACCTTCCGGGGCGGCTCGTGGACAGGTCCACCACAGATCGAACGTCGGGCGTTAACCTTCGACTCGACCTGTTCACATCGCCCGTCTCGCCATACGGCGCGGCGGGCGATGCCGCGTTTCGGACCCGACACCGGTCGCCCGGTCCCGAACCCGTTGGCACCGCTTCACGCTGACCCGGTTGCCCGAGCCCTCGGTCCTGGTGCCAATCGGAACCGACCTCGCTGAGTCCAGTTGGGGTGGCCCCAGTTCCTTCGGCTCCTCACCACCGCTCCGTTGTCCGCCGGCCGCCCGAAGGCGCCCTGCGGACCCGGTCGCTTCGCCGAATGCGCCCGTCGGGCTGCGAGTTGCCCCGCAACCTGCGAGCGACCCGGCAGGTCTCCGTCTCCCTCGACCACCCGAAGGTGGCCGTGGGCCCGGTCTGACCCGACGCCCGTCCCGGTCTCCCGTGACGGTCGCCGACTCGTCGTTGCCGCCGCACTCTGCGAGAGAGCCCGGCAGCCCGGTCCGAGGTGGCCGTGAACACTGTCCGTGTTCCGACTCCGCTCTCGCCTCGTGGACGGTGTGGGCTGGGCCGAAGCCCCCCTCCTCACCGCCCCGGTCGGCGTGCGCTCTCCGGAACGGACATCAGTAAATCGACTGCAAAACCCCTGGTCAAGAGCGATTTCGAAAAACACAGGGTTATCCCCGTAACTTTCCCGTTACCCCCAGGTTTCCCGTCGTCGTCCACCCGTTGCCCACCGTTCATGCACATGGTCGTGCACAGGCCGGATCGTCGATTGTGGGTTCGATGGTTGAAAGCGTGGTCCGATGCGGCTTCAATGGTCGACGATGTCGAACCACTGCGCCGCCATCATCATCATTCTGTAGAACACGTGGGTCCCCACGTGTTCGTCGAGCCGCCCACCCGGGCGGCTCTTTCGGTTCTCGGGAGCGATTCAATGCGAAACGTCGAAGTGTTCGACACCACCCTGCGTGACGGCCTCCAGGTCGAAGGCGTCTCGGCCACGGTCGAGGACAAGCTGCGCATCGCCGCGCAGCTCGACCTCCTCGGCGTGCACTTCATCGAGGGCGGGTGGCCCGGTGCCAATCCCAAGGACATCGAGTTCTTCCGGCGGGCGCGCACCGAGCTGGACCTCACGACCTCGACGCTCGTCGCATTCGGCTCCACCCGCCGGCCCCGGGGCAAGGTCGACGACGACGCCACGCTGCGCAACCTGATCGATGCCGAGACCCCGGCGGTCTGCATCGTGGCCAAGAGTTCCGAGTACCAGGTGCTCGAGGCCCTGCAGACCACGCTCGACGAAGGGGCGGCGATGATCGCCGACTCGGTGCGGTTCCTGCGCGGCGAGGGCCGGATGGTGCTCGTCGACCTCGAGCACTTCTTCGACGGATACCTCGCCAACCCCGAGTTCTCGTTGCGCGCCATCGAATCGGCCGTGGTCAACGGCGCATCGCACCTCGTGCTGTGCGACACCAACGGCGGCACCTTGCCGGGCGAGGTCGCCCGGATCGTCGCCGACGTCAAGGCGCACGTGGGCGACGACGCGATCATCGGCATCCACTGCCACGACGACACCGGGTGTGCCGTCGCCAACTCGATCGCCGCCGTCGAAGCCGGAGCCGGCCACGTCCAGGGCACGCTCAACGGTCTCGGTGAGCGCACCGGCAACACCAATCTGACCACGGTGATCCCGAACCTGCAGCTCAAGCTCGGTTACACCTGCCTGCCCGAGGGACGTCTCGAGCGCCTCACCGCCGTCAGCCATCACGTCGCCGAGACCCTCAACCGGGCGGTGAACCCGCAGGCCCCGTACGTCGGCTCGTCGGCGTTCGCCCACAAGGCCGGGTTGCACGTCTCGGCCATCGTGCGGGCGAAGGACGCCTACGAGCACGTCGACCCCGAGCTCGTCGGCAACGGCACACGGTTCGTCGTGTCGGAGATGGCCGGTCGCGCCACGATCCAGATGAAGGCCGACGAGATCGGTATCGAACTCGACGGCGCCCAGATCAACGAGGTGATCGACGACCTCAAGCGCCTCGAGCACGAGGGCTACCACTTCGAGGCCGCCGACGCGTCGCTGGAGCTGCTGATGCGTCGCGCCGCCGGTCAGGTCCCCGAGTTCTTCCGCGTCGAGTCGATGCGGGTGATCACCGACGAGCTGCCGGGCGGGCTGTTCTCGACCGAGGCCACCGTCAAGGTCTGGGTCGGCGACGGTGACGATGCCGAGCGCCGGGTCTGGGTGGCCGAGGGGAACGGCCCGGTCAACGCGATCGACACGGCGCTGCGCCGAGCGGTGGGCACGGTGTTGCCCGAGCTGGCCGACATCCACCTGACCGACTACAAGGTCCGGATCCTCGACGGGACGAACGCCACCGGCTCGACCACCCGGGTGCTGCTGTCGGCGACCGACGGCGAGCGCGACTGGACGACGATCGGCGTCAGCCCCAACATCATCGAGGCGTCGTGGCGGGCGCTGGAGGACAGCCTCGTGTACGGCTTGTTGCACCGCTCGCTTCGCCAGCAGCACTGAACCGGCCCGACCCGAGCCCGCTGCTGCTAGAAAGACAGCGATGGCCGCCCCCCGTTTCAGCCCGGTCCCGCCGACCGACCACCCTCGGTACTACGCATCGCCCGACCACGTCCCCGAGCCGTGGACGCCCGACCGGCCGGGAGACATCGAGGGGTTCCAGCCGTCGGGTCCTCAGTTGGGCGCCCAGGGCCCCGACCAGGGATACGCGCTGCGCATCGCCAGCCGTCTGCGGCCGAAGCTGCAACTGCAGGGCGAGCACGTCGACGACGTCGTGCGCGGGTGTCTCGGCGTGGCGCTCCGGCGAGCGTCGCTGTACTCGCGGGCCCCGGTCGTCCACGACCTCGACATCGCGTTCACGATCTGGGGCTTCTACGACCCCGACCCGCCGACGGAGCTGGTCGAGTTGCGAGCACGGTTGTTCGAGGGCCTGCGTCTCGTCGGTCACCACTACACCGAGGCCCGCCTCGTGGCCGACATGGTGCCCGAGTCGACGCTGCGGATGACGCCCGGCCAGGTCACCTCGGCGTACCCGGCCGAGTGGCGCCGGCTCGTCGGCGCCTGAGTGCCGTCGGCCGGCCGGCGATGAGCACCCGGCGATCGCTCGCCACGGGGGGGATCGACCTGCGCTGCACGATGCGCGCGCTCGGTACCTACCCGCGCGATCCCACGACCTGCTGGACGGCGAACAGCTTCGCCAAGGCGGTGCTCACCCCGCACGGGCCCGGAACGATGCAGCTCACGTGGGACGCGGCGGGGGCGGCGACGGCCGAAGCGTGGGGGAGCGGCGCCGAGTGGTTGCTCGACCGGGCCCCGCGCTGGGCAGGGCTCCACGACGACCTCACCGGGTTCCGGCCCGAGATCCATCCCACCGTCGGGGAGTGGTGGCGACGTCACCCCGGGATGCGGCTCGCCGCCGGTGGTGTCGTGTGGCAGGAGCTGCTGCTGGTGTTGCTCGGCCAACGCGTGACGACCGAGGAGGCGCTGCGGAGCTGGAGGCGGATCGTGGACGCCTGGGGGGAGCCGGCGCCCGGGCCGCTCGGGCTGCGGATGCCGCCGACGCCCCAGGCCGTCGCCGCTCGCACCTACGTCGACCTGCACCGCTTCAACGTCGAACGTCGCCGCGCCGAGGCCGTCCTCCTCGCTGCCCGACGGGCGAACCGCCTGGAGGAGGCGGCGACCATGGCGGCGCCCGACGCGCTGCGGCGGCTGTCGGCGCTCCCCGGCCTCGGCGCCTGGACGGCGACCTCGGTCGTCGCCGTGAGTCACGGAGACCCCGACACGATCGTCCTGCGCGACTACGGGTTGCCCACGATGGTCAACTACGCCTTCACCGGCGACGCCCGCCGCGTCGACGCCGACGCCGGTGGCGACGAGTTGATGTGTCGCCATCTGGCACCGTGGGGCGGTCACCGACAGCGGATCGTCCGCTTGCTGTTCGCCGTCGGTGTCGGCCCGCCACGACGGGGCCCCCGGGCGCGCAACCCCGACATCCGGCGACTCTGAGGTCCCGTCGGTCCCCGGATCACAACGTTCCAGTTCACTGGAATGTTCGGTAGGATGCAGGCATGCGCATCGGACAACTCGCCGAGCGATCGGGCCTCACGGCCAAGACGATCAGGTACTACGAGTCCATCGGCCTGCTCGTCGAGCCGTGCCGCACCCCCGCCGGCTACCGGGAGTACGGAGACGACGCCGTCGAGCGTCTGCGGTTCATCCGCGACGCGCAGGCGTCGGGGCTGGCGCTCTGCGAGGTCCAGTCGATCCTCGAACTGAAAGATGTCGGCGCCCGGAGTTGCGATCACACGATCGACCTGCTCGAGCGCCACATCGCCGACATCGACGACCACATCGTCCGCCTGCAGGCGGCCCGCAGCGAGCTGGTCGGTCTTGCCGATCGCGCCCGCGAGCTCGATCCCGCCACCTGCACCGACCCCAACCGTTGCCAGGTGATCAGCTCATGAACGTTCGTTCCGACATCGCCGTCGAGGGGATGACCTGCGCCGCGTGCGCCAACCGCATCCAGCGCACCCTCACCAAGCTCGACGGGGTCGAGCTGGCCCAGGTCAACTTCGCCAACGGTCGCGCCACGGTGATGCACGACCCCACCGTCGACGACACGTCGCTGCGGGCGGCGATCGAACGACTCGGCTACGCCGCGCCGGAGACGAGTGACCACGACGAGGCCGAACGCCGACGCGAAGCCGACCTGCGACGGCGCTGGGTCTTCGCGCTCGTGCTCGGCATCCCGGTCGTGCTGATCTCGATGGTGCCGCCTTTGATGTTCGAGGGGTGGGAGTGGGTGGCGGCGGTGCTGGCGACGCCGATCGTCTTCTGGTCCGGTTGGGGCTTCCACCGCGCGGCCTGGATGAACCTGCGTCACGGCACGACCACGATGGACACCCTCGTGTCGATGGGCACGCTGTCGGCGTGGACGTGGTCGACGGTGGTCCTGCTCGGGTCGATCGGCGATGACAACGCGTCGATGTCGGGGATGTCGATGTCGGAGATGGTCACCTCCGGCGACGGACTCCACGTCTACTACGAGACCGCCGCGGTGATCATCGCCCTCATCCTGATCGGCAAGTGGCTGGAGATCCGGGCCAAGCGGCGCTCGGGCGACGCACTGCGGGCCCTCGCCGACCTCGGTGTGCGCCATGCCCGGCTCGTCGACGGCACCGAGATCCCCGTCGAAGAGCTCACGCCGGGCATGCGCTTCGTGGTGCGGCCCGGTGAGAAGGTGGCGACCGACGGTGTCGTCGTCGAGGGGCACTCGGCGATCGACGCCTCGATGGTGACCGGCGAGCCGGTGCCGGTCGAGGTCGGCCCCGGCACCGAGGTGATCGGTGCCACCGTCAACGAGAACGGCTCGCTCGTCGTCGAGGCCACCCGCGTCGGCGCCGACACGGCGCTCGCTCAGATCGTGCGGCTGGTCGACGAGGCGCAGGGCAGTCGCGCCGAGGTGCAGCGCCTCGCCGACCGCGTGTCGTCGGTCTTCGTGCCGGTGGCGATCGCCATCTCGATCTCGACGCTGCTGGCGTGGCTGGCGTTCACGGGCGACCTCGACGACGCGTTCACCGCCGCCGTCGCCGTCTTGATCATCGCCTGCCCGTGCGCGCTCGGCCTGGCGACGCCGCTCGGGATCATGGTCGGCACCGGACGCGCCGCCCAGCTCGGGGTGATCATCAAGGGTGGCGAGGTGCTCGAGGACACCCGCCGGATCGACTCGATCGTGCTCGACAAGACCGGCACGGTCACCGAGGGCCGGATGGCGCTGGTCGACGTGATCGTGCCCGACGGCGATCGTTCGACGTTGCTCGGCCTCGCCGCGGCCGTCGAATCCCGCTCCGAGCACCCGATCGCCCAGGTGATCGCCGCCGCCGCGGCGACCGAGGGCCGTCGGATCGAGTCGTTCGTGAACCGCCCGGGGATGGGTGTCAGCGCGGTCGTCGACGGCGAACCGGTCGGTGTCGGCCGTCCGTCGCTGTTCGACGCCGTGCCCGCCGCCGTCGCCGATGCCGCGCTCGCGGCCGAAGACCTCGGTCGCACCGTCGTCTTCGCCGGCCGAGGCGGCATCGCCGAAGGGGTGATCGTGGTCGCCGACACGATCAAGGCCTCGTCGGCCGAAGCCGTCGCCGCGTTCCACGAACTCGGTCTCGAGGTGACGTTGCTCACCGGCGACAACGGCCGGGCCGCGCGTGCGGTCGGGCGTGCCGTGGGCGTCGACCACGTCATCGCCGAGGTCCTGCCCGACGCCAAGGCCGCCGAGATCGTGCGGCTGCAGGCAGACGGTCGGCGCGTCGCGATGGTCGGTGACGGCATCAACGACGCGCCGGCGCTGGCCCAGGCCGACCTCGGGATCGCGATCGGCACCGGTACCGACGTCGCCATCGAGGCATCCGATCTCACGATCGTCTCGGGCGACCTGCGCGCCGCTGCCGACGCGATCGCCCTCGCCCGCCGCACCCTGGCCACGATCAAGGGGAACCTGTTCTGGGCGTTCGCCTACAACACCGCGGCGATCCCGCTCGCTGCGCTCGGCGTGCTGAACCCGATGATCGCGGCCGGCGCCATGGGCGTCTCGTCGCTGTTCGTGGTCACCAACAGCCTGCGTCTGCGGCGTTTCGACGGGTACCGTCGACGCGTCGACGACACCACCGTTCGGTCCGCTCGGTCCGAACCCGTCCCCGTCGAGGAGCCTGTCTCATGAGCGACACCGCCACCATCCGTACCTATTCGGTCCCCGGCATCAGCTGCGACCACTGCAAGCACGCCATCGAATCCGAGGTCGGCGCCGTCGCCGGCGTCGCCAGCGTCGAGGTCGACGTCCCCGCCAAGGTCGTGACCGTGGCCGGTGGCGACGACGGCGCCATCCGCGACGCCATCGACACCGCCGGCTACGACGTCGCCTGACCCGTCACACCGGCTCGGCACCGTGAGCTGCGTCGGTGAGACGTTTCCGGCCGGGTGGCCGGGGCATGATGGGGTCATGCAGACCCAGCTGTTGATCGACGGGGAGTGGCGCGACGGGGCCGATCGTTTCGACGTCGAGAACCCCGCCACCGAGGAGGTGATCGCCTCGGTCGCCGCCGGGACGACCGCCGACGCGACCGCAGCGTGCGACGCGGCGGCGAACGCGCAGTCCGGGTGGGCGGCCACCGCACCGCGGGAGCGGGGCGAGATCCTGCGCCGTACCTGGCAGCTGATGATCGACCACACCGAGGAGCTCGCCCGGCTGATCACGCTCGAGCACGGCAAGCCGCTCGCCGATGCTCGCGGCGAGGTCGCCTACGCCGCCGAGTTCTTCCGGTGGAACTCCGAGGAGGCGGTGCGGATCCAGGGGTCGCTGGGCCGAGCGCCGTCCGGCACGAACCGCATCGTCGTCCACCACCCGCCCGTCGGCGTGGTCGTGATCGTCACGCCGTGGAACTTCCCGGCGGCGATGATCACCCGCAAGCTCGCGCCGGCGCTCGCCGCCGGCAACGCCGCCGTGATCAAGCCGCCGCGGGAGACGCCGCTGACCGCACTGCGCATCGGTGAACTGCTGCACGAAGCCGGGCTGCCCGCCGGAGTCGTCAACATCGTCCCGACCCTGTCCTCCGGCGAGTGGTTCGACGCCGCCGTCGACCATCGGGCCACGCGCATGGTGTCGTTCACGGGTTCGACCGAGGTCGGCATCGTGCTGCTCAAGCGGGCGGCCGACCGGGTGCTGAAGACCGTGATGGAACTCGGTGGCAACGCGCCGTTCATCGTGTTCGACGACGCCGATCTCGACGCCGCCGTCCAGGGGGCGATGGTCGCCAAGATGCGCCACTCCGCCGAGACGTGCACGGCCGCCAATCGCTTCTTCGTGCACGAGGCGGTCGCCGAGGAGTTCACCCGCATGTTCGCCGCCGCGATGGCCGACGTCCGCGTCGGCAACGGCCTCGACGACGGTGTCACGTGTGGGCCGATGATCAACGCCGAGGCGGTGGCGTCGATCAACGAGTTGGTGACCGCCGCGGCCGATCACGGCGCGACCGTGGCGACCGGTGGCGGTGTCGTCGACGGTCCGGGCCACTTCTATCCGCCGACGGTGCTCGGCAACGTCCGTTCCGGTGACGAGATCACCCGTCACGAGATCTTCGGGCCGGTGGCGCCGGTGATGACCTTCGACGACACCGACCAGATGATCGCCGATGCCAACGACACCGAGATGGGCTTGACCGGGTACGTCTACACCCGTGACATCGGGCGGGGGATGGCGGTCAGCGAACGGATCCAGGCCGGCATGATCGGGCTCAACCGCGGCGCCGTCTCCGACCCGGCGGCCCCGTTCGGCGGCATGAAGCAGTCGGGGCTCGGCCGGGAGGGCTCGACCGAGGGCATCTACGAGTTCTGCGAGACCCAGTACATCGCCACCGACTGGTGAGCGACGTGGGCCGAGCTCAGTAGTCGCCGGCGAGGTCGCGTCGCTGCTGGGCGCTGGCGTTGGCGGCGTGGCCGAGGATGTTGCGTGCCATCGACGACGTGTGCTGCTGCGAGTGCGCCCGGTAGACGGTCTCGCGCACGGTCCACACCTCGGGGTTCGCCGGCTCGGCGAGCGCGGCGTATTCGACGAGGTGGCACGCGAGGCGGGCGTTGCCCTGCTCGAGGAGTGTCGTTGCCCGGGCCAGGACGGCGTCGACACCGCCCGCCAGGGTGATCCACTCGGTCGCCTGCTGCGCACGCGGGGCCGGGAGCAGGTTGTCGGGTTCCCCGTCGTACCAGCCGCCGTAGCGGCGCCACACGTTGCGGATCAGGAACTGTGGGTGGTCGTACACCGGCTGGAGGTAGGGCTTGTCGCGAAGGTGCGCCGGGATCTCGACCTCGTGGAGGCACGTGTCGAGGTTCTTGCCCTGGTTCATGATCGCCAGCGTCTGCGCTTCGACCGACTCGAGCAGTTCGGCGGTGTCGGTCAGGGCAGCGACGATGCGGTCGGCACCGAAGATCGGCAGGCCGTGGCCCGACAGCATGATCTCGGGCCGCAGTGCCGCCATCTCGCGCAGCGCCGTGGCCCAGTCGGAGAGGTAGCGCTGGACCTTCTGGGGGTTGCCGGCGTTGGGCACGGCCCAGATGAACAGGTCACCGGGATGCAGCACCTTGCGTTCGGGGACGTAGGTCCACGTGGCGTCGTCGGTCTCGCCGCGGGCGTGGCGCAACTCGAAGGTCAGCTCGCCGCGGGTGAAGGTGAGCTGCTCGGCGTAGGTGACGTCGGGGTCGCGGTACTCGCCGGGCCAGGAGAACTGGGGCAGGTCGATGGCGAACTGGCGCCGGTTGATGGCGGTGTTCCATCCCTGGGTCTGTTCGTAGCGACGGAAGTGCGACGGCACGTCCTGATGGGCGTACACGACGGGACGTTCCCACCCGTTGTCGGCGGCCTCGGCGTCGAACAGCGCCGTTCCGAGCACGTGGTCGATGTGGTGGTGGGAGTACACCGCGGCGGCGAGCGGCGCGTCGGGTCGCCACCCGCGAACGGTGTCGTGGACCGTCTGGCGGTCGAACTGGCCGCCGGTGTCGAGCATCACGAGTCCGTCGCCGGTGTCGAGGGCATTGACCGACGCGATCGACTTGAGGGTGAGCAGGCCGTCCTCGATCTCCTCGGCGGCGGTCGTGCGTGTGCCGTCGTCGTGGTGTTCGTGGATCGGCTGCACCGGGTGGTGGGTGTGCACGAGTTCGCCTCGTCCCTGCCAGTGCTCCTCGGCGAGTTCTCGAATCGATGCCATGGCCCGGGACCCTACGGGATCGGTCCCGGTCGGAATGGAGGCGGACGTCGTCTCGGCGCCCGCTCGATCGAGTCCGACGCGCCCTCAGCGGTTGAGACGACGCCCGAGGCGCAGCTCGCGCAGCTCGGTACCCGTGCGCCGGTCGACGTAGACCGGTTCGACCTCGGCGTCGGTGTCGAGATCGAGCAGCGTCACCGGCGCTTCGCCGACGCCCGACCACTCGTCGCCCCACTGCATGAGCGCCACCATCACCGGGCCGAGAGCGCGCCCCTTCGGGGTGATCGTGTAGGACGGGCGCGTCGGCGGGTCGGGGTCGATCCGTCGGTCGAGCACGTCGTGGTCGACCAGCGTCGACAGGCGCGCCGACAGCGTGGCGCGCGGGATACCGAGGTTCCGGCGGAAGTCGTCGAAGCGGCTGGTGCCGAAGAAGGCCTCGCGCACGATCAGCAGTGTCCAGGGGTCGCCGACGACGTCGAGCGTCCGCGCGATCGAGCAGTGCATGGTCTCGAACGACGTCCGTCTCATGCCGAGATCCTAGGAAGCACGGTCGATCGCTGGTCGGCGAGTGGCGAGTGGGACGGACAGCAGCGACGTGGCGACACCGCCGACGATCAGTAGCCACCACACCAGGTCGAAGTGGGCCAGCGCCTCGTCGAGTGAGGTGGCGCCGGCGACGAACGCGATCGTCAGGGCGACGCCGAGCGTGCCGCCGAACTGGCGGATCGCCTGGTTGGCGCCGCCGCCGACGGCGAACGCGACACCGCCGATCAGGAGCAGTGGCCGTTGGCCGACCCGGCCGGCGAGGCTGCCCATGAACGGTGCCAGTACCGCCACGAGCGCCGGGCCCGGCGCGATGGCGAACCCCGAGCGCAGGATCGAGTACTGCCACACCTCGGTCAGGAACAGGATCGAGGAGAAGAACATCGCGGTGAAGGCGATGCCGAAGGCCATCGTGGCGGCGTTGCCCCACGAGAAGTTGTTGATCGCGAACAGCTCGAGGTCGAGCACGGGCGCCGTGGTCGATCGTTGGTGGAGGACGAACACGGCGAGCAGCACGCCGCCCGCGGCGATCGAGCCGACCGTCGCCGGACTCGTCCATCCCCACTCCTCGCTCTGGACGACGCCGAGCGAGACGAGTCCGGCGGCGGCGGCGACGAGGACGACGCCGAGGGGCGCCGGCAGGACGGCAGTTCCGTTGCGTGACTCGGTGAGGACGCGACGTCCGGCGGCGACGGTGAAGATCCCGATCGGCACGTTGAGCAGGAAGACCCACCGCCAACTCGCCGCCTCGACGAGCACGGCGCCGAGTGTCGGCCCCAGCGCTCCGGCGACGGCGCCGGTGGCGCCCCAGACCGCGACCGCCACCGGGATCTTCGCCGGCGGGAACGCCCGCAGCACCAGGGCCAGCGACGACGGGATCAGCACGGCTCCGCCGACCGCCTGGACGACCCGGAACGCGATCAGCACCCCGGCGCTGGGCGCGATCGCGCACAGGACCGAGGCGATGGTGAACAGCACCGACCCGGCGAGGAAGGCTCGCTTGTGGCCGATCCGGTCGGCGAGCTTGCCGACCGGCACGAGCAGCGCGGCGAACACGATCGTGTAGGCGTTGAGGACCCACGACAGCTGCGTCGGGCCCACTCTGGCGCAGCCGATCGAAAAAGTCCAATGATTGAACCGGAGCCCGGTTGACCGCGTGCGCGACCGCCGCGCCAGACTGCGCCCATGAACGTCACCGAGGCCGTGAACGCACGCAAGTCGATCCGGGCGTTCCTCTCCGACCCGGTCGACGACGAGGTGATCGCCCAGCTGCTCACCACGGCGTCGCGAGCGCCCTCGGGCGGCAACGTCCAGCCGTGGCGCATCTACGTCGTCAACGGCGAGTCGATGACGCGCTTCCGTGCGTTTCTCGCCGACCGGCCGATCGAGCCGCCCGCCTACGACATCTACCCGTCACCGCTGCACGAGCCCTACCGGTCGTCGCGCTTCAAGGTCGGCGAGGACATGTACGCGACGCTCGGCATCGAACGCGAGGACAAGGCGGGCCGGCTCGCCCAGTTCGCCGAGAACATGGACTTCTTCGGGGCGCCGGCGGCGATCTTCTGCTTCATCGACCGGATCATGGGCCCGCCGCAGTGGTCCGATCTCGGCATGTTCCTGCAGACGTTCATGCTGCTCGCCCAG
Organism: Ilumatobacteraceae bacterium; assembly: GCA_041685755.1. Lineage (GTDB taxonomy): Bacteria > Actinomycetota > Acidimicrobiia > Acidimicrobiales > Ilumatobacteraceae > Sva-07. Next base: position 19,221 of record JAWLFC010000023.1, on the reverse strand, counting down.
GAGGCCGGGCTCGACACGTGCCCGCAGGAGGCGTGGGCGGTCTACGAGCAGGCGGTGTCGGAGTTCGTCGGTGCACCGCCCGAGCAGCGCATCTTCTGCGGCGTCGCCATCGGCCACGCCGACCCCGGCGCCCCGATCAACACCCTCGTCACCGAACGCGAACCCCTCGAGGTCTTCGCCCGCTTCGTCTGAGGCGTCACGCGCCCGGCCGGATCGTCAGGCGGCGGCGATGGTGGGATCGAGGCGGGAGAAGAGACGGTCGAAGACGTTGACCCGATCGAACTGCATGGCGAACTCGCGTGCAGCGCGAGCCTGCGTCGCCCGCTCGGCGGCGGAGGTACGCAGGACCGCGTCGTCGAGCGCCTGGGCGATGCTCATCGGGTCGCCGACCGGCACCATCCGCGCGTGGTCGCCGACCGCTTCGGGGATGCCGCCGGTGGCCGTGGTGATCACCGGTCCGCCGCCGGCGAGCATCGACTCGACGAGCGCGATGCCGAACGTCTCCACGAACTCCGGTCGGGGCTTGCTCGCCAGCACGTAGGCGGCGCTGCCCGCCATCAGGTGCGTCTTGTCGTCGTCGCCGACGTCGTCGAAGAACACGATCCGATCGGCACACGACGACGCCGCGGCGCGCGCCCGCAGCGCCGTTGCCTCCGGGCCCGTGCCGGCGATCACGAGCGGCACCTGCTCGCGGGTGTGGCTGGCGGCGTAGCCGTCGATCAGGTCGTCGACGCCCTTCGCCTTGGTGACCCTCGACAGGAACAGCACGTAGCCGTCGGCCTCCAGGCCCCGTCGAGCGAGCACCTCGGTGGTCCGGGCGGGGTCGATGTCGGTGAACTGGCGGCTGTCGATCGCCGGGTACGAGATCTCCACCCGTTCGCGGCACCGAGCGGCGAAATCGGTGCCGTGGCGGGCGTCGATCGCCGCCGCCGACTCGACGATCAGCTCCTTGGTGTACTCCGACACGGCGACGCAGTGATCCTGGCCGAGGTAGGTCGTGAACACCTGGGCGGCGGCGCCGAACAGCTGCTCCTCGACCGAGGTCCGCACCACGTTGGTGATGTCCGATCCGACGGCCTCGGCGATCGTCGTGACGTCGGTGGGCAGCCCGGTCGCCCGGGCGACGGCGAGCGCGTCGCTGACGGCGGTGGCGTGCGGGGTCAGGTACAGCGACATCGCCACCGTCGGCACGCCGTCGGTGAACAACTCGACGAGGCGCCCCACCACGCCGCCGTAGAAGCGGGCGTCGGGCACCTTGTAGTCGCCGACGGGATCGGGTCGTTCCACCGTGATGCCGTTGCTGTAGGGGAGCACGGCATCGAGCGGCTTGAGCGGCAGCCCGGCCGCCTGCAGCGTGGGGATCGGCCAGGTGACGATCCGCACGTCGTCGAAGCCCCGGGTGAGGGCGACCTCGGCGAGGTTGCGGGCCTCGCCGGAATGGCCGCAGATCACCGGATCGGCGCGTACGACGATGACGAGTCGGCGGGCGGGTGCCGCTGCCGGAGATGGTGACAGTGTCGACATCAGCGGGGCTCCTGTCGGGTCGAGGTGGAGGGAGGGCGTCGGGCGCGCCCCCAGGTCGAGGGTTTCGGTCCGAGTTCGACCAGTAGACGGCCGCCGCGGTGGAGCTCGGAGGTCGTGATCCAGGTCCGGTCGAGGGCGACGCCGTCGAGGCTGGCCGCCTGCACGTACTGCGGCGGCCGGTCGGGTTCGGGCTCGACGAACCCGGTCGTGTCGATCACGAACGTGCCGCCGCGGACTCGGATCCGCGCGCTGGCGAACGACGGCGTGTTGACGAACACGAGGTGCTGGCCGGCCACGGGGAACAGCCCGAGCGACGCCCAGACGTACCACGAACTCAGGCCACCGGAGTCGTCGTTGCCGGGGAGACCGCCGCGTCCGGTGGCGAACTGGTTCTCGACGATGTCGTGGACGATCTCGGCGGTCCGGTCGGGCCGACCGATGTAGTGGTAGGCCCACGGCGCCTCCATGTCGGGCTCGTTGTTGAGGCCCTCGAAACGGTTCAGGGCGTAGCCCGACGCCACCGTCTCGGCGTCGGGGGCGACGCCGAGCTGCTTGACCGCCGGCTGGCCGACGCCGAAGAACCGGTCGAGGAGTTCGCCGAACGCCTCCTCGCCGCCCGCCAGCTCGATGCGTGCCGCCATGTCGTGGGTGAGGCGGAACGAGTAGTTCCACCGCCCGCCCTCGTAGAACGTCGAGTCGACCAGCAGCCCGGTTGCCGGGTCGAACGCGTCGGCCCACCTCGTCGCCAAGGCGTCGAGCTGGGCCGCGAGGTCCTCGTCGCCGATGTGGCGCGCCACCGCGGCGGTGCAGTGGTACCCGAACGCCAGGTCGAGCGTGTGGGTGATCGGGTGGGCGATCCCGCGCTCGAGGAACTCCTCGCCGTAGTTGCGACGCAGGTCGTTGTGCATGTGGACGAGCGCCCAGTCCCAGTCGATGTCCGACGTCCCGAGCGCCGCCAGGTCGGCGAGGAAGGTGTGGGCGAGCGCGCTGCCCTGACGCGAGAACCGGTCGGCGCCGCGAGCCATGCGGTAGCCGATCGGCAGGTTGCCCTCCTCCTCGCAGACCAGGAGCAGCGCCGTCGCCAGCTCGGCCGCCCGGTCGGGAGCGAGCAAGGTGAGCAGCGGCAGCTGCGTCTTGTAGATGTCCCACATCGTCGCGATGTCGAACGCGAACGGACCCGACGCCGGCCAGAACGGGCTCTCGCCCGGCGCGAAGCACGGCTTGACGAGCGAGTGGTACAGCGCCGTGGCGAACACGGTGCGCCGTTCGCTCGACGCCGTCTCGACCCGGATCGTGTCGAGGTGCTCGGACCACGCCGCTCTCGTCGCCGCCCGCCGGGTGTCGAAGGCGTGGGTGTCGTCGCCGCAGTCGGTGCGCAGGTTCCGGCGGGCCTGCTCGACCCCGCGCAGCGAGAACCCGAGCCGTAACTCGATCGTCTGGCCCGGCTCGGTGGGGCCTCGGAGCAGCAGCCCGAACGGACGCAGCGTCGTCGGCCGGATCCAGTCGAAGTCGAGCTGGGTGCCCCCCGGCATGAGTCGCTGGTCGTACCACAGCATCTGGCGCCACGTCGGCGTGTCGTATTCCAGGTGGACGGCGAGTGGTGCGCCCTCGACCACGATCTCGCCGTTGGCGACGCCGGGTTCGATGACGCCGAGCCGGGCCCGCGTCGGCACGGTGCGCCCGTGCTCGATCGTCAGCCCGCCGAGGGAGAAGTCGACCACCAACCGGGCGTCGCCGTGGGCCGGGAACGTGTAGCGGTGGACCGCGCTCTTCGGTCCGACCGTGAGCTCGCAACGGATCCCGTTGCTCAACGTCGCGGTGTAGTAGCCGGGTTCGGCGTCCTCGTCGTGCAGGCTCCAGTGGGTGCCGAGGTCGTCGAGCGGGTCGACCATCGGCGTCACGCGCAAGTAGTTGTAGTACTTGCGGATGGCGCCGGTTCCCGACTGCTGGAAGTGCGTGAAGCCCGACGCCCCGAGCCGCTCGAACAGCGCCGTCGGTACGCCCTCGGTCGAGAGCTCGTGGACGCCGTAGCCGGTCGGATACGCGCCCGAGTAGGCACAGGTCGACACCATGCCGAGCGGGGACGTCGCGCCGGGGTGGGTGTTGCCGACCTGGGGCTTGGGCCACCACCAGGTCGCCGCGAGGCCGTGCGGCGGTGGCAGAGCGGTGACATCGGTGCCGATGAACGGGTCGACGGCGTCGATCACGTGCCTGACGGCCCCGATCGGATCTCGTGCCGGCGGCTCATGGCGTCAACGTAGGAACCTCGTGTTCCGCCACGATTTCGGGAGTGTGAACTCGGCCGGATTGCCGCGCGCGGCCGCCGACGGTCAGACTCGGCGCGATGAACCTCAACGAGCTGGTCGGTGTCGGGTGATCGAGTCGGAGGGTGTGCCCTGGTGGCGTGACGCCGTCGTGTACCAGATCTATCCCCGCTCGTTCGCCGACGCCAACGGCGACGGTGTCGGCGACCTCGCCGGCATCACTGCGCAGCTCGACTACCTCGCCGACCTCGGCGTCGACGCGCTCTGGCTGTCGCCGATCTTCACCTCGCCGATGCGCGATTTCGGCTACGACGTCGCCGACTACTGCGGCATCGACCCGGTGTTCGGCACCGACGCCGACTTCGACGCGCTGATCGCGGGTGTCCACGAGCGCGGCATGCGCCTCCTGCTCGACTGGGTGCCGAACCACAGCTCCGACCAGCATCCGTGGTTCGTCGCCTCGCGGTCGTCACGCGACGACCCCAAGCGCGACTGGTACGTCTGGAAGGACCGGTCGGCCGACGGGTCGCCGCCCAACAACTGGCGGGCCATGTTCAAGGGCGTCCCGGCGTGGACGCACGACGAGGCCACCGACCAGTCGTATCTCCACCTGTTCCTGGCCGAGCAGCCCGACCTCAACTGGGCGAACCCCGACGTGGAAGCGGCGATGCACGACACGCTGCGCTACTGGCTCGACCGGGGTGTCGACGGGTTCCGTGCCGACGTCGTCAACCTGATCGGCAAGGGCGCCGACGTGCCCGACCTGCCCGATCCGCTGTGGAAGTTCCCGCTGCTCGCCACCGACCGGCCGCTGGGCCACGAACTCCTGCGGCGGATGCGTCGCCTGCTCGACGGCTACGCGCACCAGCCGATGATGGTCGGCGAGGTCTACCTGCTGCGCGACGGTGAGAGCGCCTCGTACGTCGGGACGCCGGACGATCCCGAGCTGCACCTGTCGTTCGACTTCCGGCCGCTGCACGCCCCGTGGGACCCCGAACGGTTGGTGGCGGCGATCGAGTCGATGGAGTCGGATTTCGCCGAGCCGCGGTGGCCGACGTTCGTGCTGTCGAACCACGACCAGGTCCGTCACCGCAGCCGCTACGGGAGCGAAGCGCGCGCCCGGTCGGCCGCCGTGCTGGCGTTGACCGTCCGAGGCACCCCGTTCCTGTACGCCGGCGAGGAGCTCGGTCTCGAGGATGCCGTCGTTCCCGAGGATCGGATCGTCGACCCCGACGGGCGCGACGGGTGTCGGGCGCCGATCCCGTGGACGGCCGACGGTGACGACGAGACCGGCCACGGCTGGCCGACGCGGCCGTGGCTGCCGTTCCCGGCCAACGCCGCCACCCATGCCGCCGCCGCCCAGGTCGGCGTCGCCGGCTCGATGCACTCGCTGTACCGGCTCCTGCTCCGACTGCGCCGCGAGCGCACCGTCCTGCGCCGTGGCGAGATGACGATGTCGCCACTCGCCGGCAGTGTGTTCCGGTTCGACCGCTCGCACGGTGCGGACCGGGTGACGGTGGTCGTCAACCTCGGCGATGTCGCCGTCGCCTGGCCGGACGATCTGGCCGACGGCGAGTTGCTCGTGTCGTCCGACCCGTCACGCACCGCACCGGGGGGTGAGCTCGCGCCGGCGGAGGCCGTCGTGCTGGGCCCGGCGACCCCGTGACGGGCCCGCGGTGACGTTGTGGGAGCATTCGGGCCATGACCGTCCCGTTCGTCCGTACGCCCGATCACCGTTTCGCCGACCTGTTCGAGTTCCCGTACGAGCCGCGTTACGCCGACGTCGACGGCCTGCGGATGGCCTACGTCGAGGAGGGCAGCGGCGAGGCCGGCACGTTCCTGCTGCTGCACGGCGAGCCGACGTGGAGCTACCTGTATCGCCGGATGATCCCGCCGCTGGTGGAGGCCGGATACCGGATCGTCGCGCCGGACCTGATCGGCTTCGGACGATCCGACAAGCCGACGAACCGTGACGACTACACCTATGCCGGCCACGTCGCCTGGCTGACCGAGTTCGTGGCCGGTCTCGAACGCCCGGCCGAGGGGTTCTCGGTGTTCGTCCAGGACTGGGGCGGGCTGCTCGGTCTGCGGATGATCGCCGAGCACCCCGACTGGTTCGACCGGGTCGTCATCGGCAACACCGCCCTGCCCGCCGGCGAGCCGATGGGTGACGGCTTCATGATGTGGCAGCAGGTCTCGCAGCAGATGGATCCGATGGACTGCGGCGCGCTGCTGCAGCGGGCGTGTCTCGCCCGCGAGCTCAACGATCTCGAGGCCGATGCCTACCGGGCGCCGTTCCCCGACGAGTCGTACATGGCGGGTGCTCGTCAGTTCCCGTTGCTCGTCCCGACCGGGCCCGACGACCCCGCCGTCCCGGCGAACCGGGCGGCATGGGAGGTGTGGGAGCAGTGGACGAAGCCGGTGCTCACGTTGTGGACACCCGGCGACATGGTGCTCGGCCACCTCCAGTCGAGCTTCGTCGACCGGATCCCCGGGGCGGCCGGCCAGCCGCACGCGACGTTCGAGCCCGGCGGGCACTTCCTCCAGGACGACCGCGGCGAGGACGTCGTCGCCGCCATCCTCGCCTGGTGACATCGGTGTTACGCCAGGGGTCAGACCCCCGGCGTAACAGGCACCTGAGTGGTCAGGGTTCGGTGGCGATGGTGAGCACGGCGTCGGCGTGGACGGCGGCTTCGGCCGGCGACAGGGTCGGGCCGAGTTCGACGATGAAGGCCACACCGTCGGTGGCCCGGAATTCGTTGCGGGCCCACGTGGCGGCGATGCCGGTGTAGATCCCACCGGTGATCTCACCCATCGGGAGACCCGTGAGCTCGGCGTACCGAGCGCGTACGCGGCCCTCGCGGCCCTCGGACGGGTTCACCACGAAGAGGTCCTGGTGGTACCAGATCGTGAGGTCGGGCTGCAGCTGCTGCATGAAGTTGATCATCGCCTGGGTCTCGGGCTCGCTGGCCGGTGCCGGCCCGGCGTACTGGCCGTCACCCGGCACCCCGATCGGACCCCACCGGTACGGGAAGTTCCGGTTGAGATCGACGTCGTTCGCGTTGTGACGGTCCTGGGCGGCGAGACCGTCGGGGTTCATCGACTCGACGAGCCACAGCTCGACGCCCTCGGGGACGTCGAGGCGACGGAGCTCGTCGACGATCGCGAGCCCGTCGTCCTCGTTGCCGTGGATCACGCCGATGACGAGCACCCGCCGCCCACCGGGGGTGCCGAAGCGTTCGGCGAAGATCGGGCGGCCCTCCACCGACCAGCCCACCCCGACGATCGGCTGGTCGAGATCGAGTGGTCCCGGCACCAGCGGCGGTGGAACGACGGTCGTCGTCGTGGTGGTCGTGCTCGTGGTCGACGGGGCGGTCGTCGACGCAGCGCTGGTCGGCGGGGGAGCGGTGGTCGCCACAGCGGTCGCCGGGCCGTTCGTCGCCGCGAC
>JAWLFC010000023.1:0-11885 GCA_041685755.1 Ilumatobacteraceae bacterium | reverse complement strand
GGTCGTGCTCGTGGTCGACGGGGCGGTCGTCGACGCAGCGCTGGTCGGCGGGGGAGCGGTGGTCGCCACAGCGGTCGCCGGGCCGTTCGTCGCCGCGACATCGATCGACGCGACGTCGACGGCGGGCGGTGACCCGGCGCACCCGGCGAGCGCGAGGCCGACGATCAGCAGTGCGCACGGCCGCATGCGCTCGACCGTACCCCACCGCCACCCCGCCGCTCCCGGCGCCTACGATGGTGGTGTGGTTCGAGTCGGACGTCGTCACCTCCTCGCCGTCGTGGCGACGGCAGCGCTGATCGGGCTGGCGGGCTGCGGGCAGGACGCCGAGCAGTCGGCCGGCGAGCGTGGCGAGCGGGCCTACCGGGCCAACTGCGCGGCATGCCACGCCAACGACCTCGGCGGCACGTCGCTCGGGCCGACGCTGCTCGGACCGGGGCCATCGGATCTCAGCGACGCCGAACTGCGCGACGTGATCCGCAACGGCGTGGAGAACGACGACAGCGAGTTCGGAGCGATGCCCGGCAACATGGTGCTGCGCGACGCCCAGGTCACCGAGATCATCGCTTTCCTGCGCACCCAGCAGGCCGACGCCGGCCCGTGAGCGCCGCCCTCCGCCCAGGGGCGAGGGCGGTTCAGACGGACTGACGCTCGAGACGGGCGGCTCGGAACGACTGCACGGCGAGCACGACGAATCCCGCGCAGAGCACGATCGTGGCGATCTGGGCGAACAGCGCCCAGCCCTGCGCACCGCGCCCGATGGCGGAGCCGAGGCTGCCGACCACCGCCAACAGCGCCAACGCTGCCGCAGCGTGCATGAGGTGCCGGTTGAGGTCCGGTTTCGCTCGCGCCACGAGGCCGAGTGCCACGAACACGACACCGATGAAGGCGGGGATGAGAGAGGTGGCGCTGCCCGAACCCGACGCGATCGTCACGATCACGCCGAGGACGATGAGGGCGGCGCCGAGGCCGATGGTCTTGGTTGCCACGTCGTCATTGTGCCGACCGGCGACGCAGCGCGCACCCTCGTCGCCCCGGTCTCTCGACGTCGCGCGGTCGTCGGCGGGCCGCTCGCGCTCAGGCGACGATGGCGTGGGCGCGCAGGTCGGCGAGGTCGACGTACTCGAGCGTCGAGAGATGGGTCGCTTCGAGGACCACGCCGCACGCTCGCCCGGCGTCGAACGCCTCTTTCCAGCGGGTCGCACAGACGCACCACTGGTCACCGGGCCGCAGACCGGCGAAGCCGTACTGCGGCATCGGGGTGACCAGGTCGTTGCCCCGGGAACGTGAGAACTCGAGGAAGTCGTCGGTGACGCGTGCGCACACGGTGTGCAGGCCGGGGTCGTCGCCCCGGTTCTCGCAGCAACCGGTGCGGTAGTACCCGGTCATCGGGTCGTACGAGCACGGTTGCAGCTCGGTTCCGAGCACGTTCAGTTGTTGCTGCATCAGTTCTCCTCCTCGATCGGGTTCTCAACTCACGTTGACACCGACGATGTCGCCGATCGCATAGGTGATCGCACACGCCACCAGCACGATCGTGATCTGGCGGACGATCGACTTCACGATCGAGCGTTCGGCGAAACGTCCGATGGCGGCCCCGACGAACCCGGCGGCCACGACACCGATGCCGACCGAGACGGCAGCGGGCGCGAAGCCGGTCGCCCCGGTGAACCAGGGAATCACGGGCAACAGGGCGCCGAACAGGAAGCACACGAGCGAGATCGCGGCGGCAGCCAGCGCGGACGGCAATTCGCTGGGGTCGACTCCCATCTCCTCGCGGGCGTGGACTCGCAGGGCCACCTCGGGGTGCAGCATCACGTCCTCAGCCGCCGCTCGGGCGGTCTCGGGCGAGATGCCGTGCTCTTCGTACATCGCCGCCAGCTCGTCGGTCTCGGCCTCGGCGTTGCCGGCCAACTCCCGCCGCTCGACGGCCAGCTCGCGTTCGACGAGTTCGTTCTGGGCCGACACGCTGATCCATTCGCCGGCCGCCATCGAGATCCCGCCGGCGATCGCCCCGGCGAGCCCGGCGAGACGGACGACGGAGGAGTCGACGCCGGACGCGGCGAAACCGAGGATCAGCGAGACGTTCGACACGAGGCCGTCGTTGACGCCGAACACGGCGGCACGGGCGAGACCTCCGGACACCGACCGGTGACCGCCGTGGAGTTCGGGTCGTGACATCGCCCGCCACGATAGAGCCCGGAGGGGGAGTGCCGGCCCGATCGGACCGGACGGCTACGGTGAAGGCGTCGAGCATCGACACCCCCGGACGCACCAGGAGCGCCATGAACATCGACGTGGCCGACATCATCGCCAAGCTCGAAGCGCTCGCCCGTGAACGGCGACCGACCGACACCCTGCTCCACGACTTCGTCGGCTGGTACTACCGCGAGGTGCCGACGGAGGACGTCGGCCTCGATCGGCTCGACGACGCCTATGCCGCCGTCGTGTCGCACCTGCAGCTCGGCCGGGTCCGCCGCGCGGGCGACACGGTGGTCAAGGTGCTGTCCCCGGACCTCGAGCGTGATGGCTGGGAATCGGAGCGCTCGTTCCTGATGTTCGTCACCGACGACGTCCCGTTCCTCGTCGACACGGTCCGGATGGTCCTCGACCGCCATGACCTCGGCATCCACCTCCTCGTGCACCCGATGCTGCACGTCGAGCGCGACGAGGCGGGCCGGATCGCCGCCATCGGGCGCCCCGATGCGGAGATCGAGGCGTGGACGCTCGTGTCGATCGACCGGTGCGAGCCGGTGCTGGGCGACGAACTCGAGCGCGAGGTCGGCTCCGCGATCGACGGTGTGCAGTCGGTGGTCGTCGACTTCCCGGCCATGCAGCAGCGCCTGTTCGACCTCGCTGCCGGCGACGAACTGCTCACCTGGCTCGCCGAACGTCACTTCGTGTTCCTCGCATCGGCTCGCTATCGGCGTACCGGCGACGGTCTCCAGGTGATCGAGGGAAGCGAACTCGGCGAGTACCGCACCGGTCGTCTCGACGTCACCGTGATCGACCCGCCCACCTACGAACACGACGCGCCGTACGTGATCGCCCGCAGCGATGCCGTGGCGATGATCCACCGGCCGGTGCGGATGACCTCGATCGACGTGCGTCCCGCCGACGGCGACGAGGAGGTCCGTTTCGTCGGCCTGCTGGGCAGCGACGCGTACCGCCAGAGCGTGTTCGCCATCCCCGGGGTCGCTGCCCGGGCCACCGAGATCGTCGAGCGTGTGGGCGCATCGGTCGAGAGTCACACCGGCCGGGCGGTGCGCAACGTGATCGAGACGCTGCCGCGCGACACGGTGTTCGAACTCGACCCGGAGGTGCTCACCGAACTCGTCGAACAGATCGTGGGCCTGCAGGAACGCAGCATCGTGCGGGTCTTCGACGTGTCGGAACCGGTCGGGCCGTGGACGACGGTGCTGGTCTACGTGCCCCGGTCACGTTTCGCCGCGACGCTCCCGGATCGCATCGCCGCGATCGTCTCGGAGCATTACGGTGGCGACGTCCGCGACCTCGAGACGCTGCTGGGCACCAGCTCGCTGGCACGGATCTCGATGACGGTGCGGGCGCCCGAACTCGACGACCCCGACGATCTGGTCGACGAGATCGACCGGGCCTCGACGACGTGGGCCGAACGCGCCCGCGACGAACTCGTCGAGGTGCTCGGGGCCGTGGAGGGCCAACGCGTCTGGTCGCGGGTGCGCAGCGCGGTGCCGCCCGACTACCAGGCGAGGGTGCGCCCCGTCGCCGCCGTCGGCGACCTCGTGCACGTCGCCGAGCTGTTCACCGGCGACGGGTCCGAGCGCATCACGACCTCGTTCGGGCGGACGCTCGACTCGCCCGAGCGGGAATGGCGTTTCCGGGTGTTCCTGCGCGACCGTCCCGCGACGATCGCCGAACTCGTCCCGATTCTCGAACACCTGGGTCTCCCGCCCGTCGACGAGCATCCGTCGGAGTTCTCCAGCGGTGGCGCCCAGGTCTACCTCAACGACATCGGCGTCGTGCTCGACCGGGCCGAGATCAGCGACGACCAGCACCGTGAGTTGCAGGCCTCGTTCGTGGGGTTGATGACCGGCGAGGTCGAGCCCGACGGCTTGAACCGGTTGATCCTCGTTGCCGGCCTCGACCGCCGCCAGGTCGCGGTGATCCGGCTCTACGTGCACTACCTGCGCCAGGCCGGCTTCGCCTTCAGCACGAACTACGTCGAGCGGGCCGTCGTGTCGCATCCCGACATCGCCCGCGGGCTCGCCGACCTGTTCGACGTGCGGTTCGACCCGGCGCTCGACCTCGAACTCGGCCAGCGGGCGGCGCGGGCTGCCGCCGTCGTCGAGCGACTGCAGGAGCACCTCGACGCCATCCCGTCGCTCGACGAGGACCGGATCTGCCGGGCGTTGCTCACGCTCGTGGAGGCGACCGTGCGGACCAACGCGTTCTGCGGAGGTGAGGACATCGCCGTCAAGCTGCGCCCCGAGTCGATCCCGTTCCTGCCCGAGCCCCGGCCGGTGTTCGAGATCTTCGTGTGCTCGCCGAGGGTGGAAGGGGTCCACCTCCGAGCCGGGCGCATCGCCCGGGGTGGCCTGCGCTGGAGCGACCGGCCGGAGGACTTCCGCACCGAGGTGCTCGGCCTCGTCAAGGCCCAGATGGTGAAGAACGCCGTGATCGTGCCGGTCGGCGCGAAGGGAGGGTTCGTCGTCAAGGGCGCCACCGCCGATCCGTCCGATCGCGACGCCGTGCGGGCGGAAGGCGTCGACCGCTACCAGCGCTTCGTGCGGTGCCTGCTCGACGTGACCGACAACGTCGTCGGTGGCGAGGTGGTGGCGCCGGCGGACTCCGTCGTCTACGACGAGGCCGACCCATACCTCGTCGTCGCTGCCGACAAGGGCACGGCCTCGTTCAGCGACATCGCCAACGCCATCGCCACCGATCGTGAATTCTGGCTCGGCGACGCGTTCGCATCGGGCGGCAGCCACGGCTACGACCACAAGGCGATGGGGATCACCGCCCGGGGCGCCTGGGAGAGCGTGCGGCGCCACGCCCGCGTGCTCGGCCTCGACGCCGACACCGACGAGCTGTCGGCCGTCGGCATCGGTGACATGTCGGGCGATGTCTTCGGCAACGGCCTGCTCCGCTCGCCGCATCTGCGTCTGGTGGCGGCCTTCGACCACCGCCACGTCTTCCTCGATCCGGATCCCGACCCGGCCGCCGCCTACGCCGAGCGACTCCGCCTGTTCCAGCTGCCACGGTCGAGCTGGGCCGACTACGACCCCGGACTGCTGTCGAGCGGCGGCGGCGTGTTCTCGCGGTCGCTGAAGTCGGTGCCCATCACGCCGGAGGTGCGCGAGGTGCTCGGCCTCGGCGCCGACCTCGAGCGGCTGCGTCCCGACGACCTCATCTCGGCGATCCTTCGCGCACCGGTCGATCTGCTGTGGAACGGTGGTATCGGCACGTACGTCAAGGCGTCGTACGAGTCCCACGCCGACGTCGGCGACCGGACCAACGACGCGCTGCGTGTCGACGCCAACCGGCTGCGGTGCCGGATCGTCGGCGAAGGCGGAAACCTCGGGCTCACGCAGCTCGCCCGCGTCGAGTACGCGCTCCACGGCGGCTTGATCTACACCGACGCGATCGACAACTCCGCGGGCGTCGACTGCAGCGACCACGAGGTCAACATCAAGGTGGTGCTCGATCAGCTGGTCCGCGACGGTGAGCTGACGGTCAAGCAGCGCAACGAGGTGCTCGTCGAGATGACCGACGACGTCGCCGACCTCGTGCTCGACAACAACCGGGCCCAGACGCTGGCGCTGATGATCGCCCGCACCCAGTCGCTGGCGATGGTGAACGTCCACGCCCGCTACCTCGACACGCTCGAGAGCGACGGCCTGCTCGACCGCCAACACGAGTTCTTGCCATCGGACAAGCAGATCGCCGAACGCCAGAGCGCCGGGAGTGGCCTGCGTGCCCCCGAGTTCGCCGTGATGATCGCCTACACCAAGAACGCCGACATCGACGAGGTGCTCGACTCCGACCTGCCCGACGAGCCGACGCTCGACGCCGATCTGTTGCGGTACTTCCCCGAGGCGATGCGGACGCGGTACCCGGGCGCCGTTCGAGCTCACCGGCTGCGCCGCGAGATCATCGCCACGATGGTCGTCAACGAGATGGTCAATCTGGCCGGAATCTCGTTCGACCATCGCATGACCGAGGACTCGGGCGCGTCGGTGTCCGACGTCGCGCGGGCGTTCGTGGCGTCGCGGGAGATCTTCGGCTTCCGGGAGAACTGGCAGGAGATCGACGCGCTCGGCAGCAGCGTCGACCTCGACACGCAGATCTCGTTGTTCCTCGACGCCCGGCGGATGGCCGAGCGGGGCACGGTGTGGCTGCTGCGTCATCGGCATCCGCCGCTCGACATCGACGGCGCCGTCGACGCGTTCGCGGCCGGGCTCACGTTCCTCGGTGAGTCACTCGACGAGGTGGTCACGGGCCGGGTGCGACGCGACGTCGACGCCCTGCGCGAAGCGCGGGTGGCAGCGGGTGTGCCCCTCGACCTGGCCGCCCGCTCAGCGCGTTGGCCGTGGCTCCACACCGGCTTCGACATCGTCGAGATCGCCCACTCCGAGTCGTGCAACGTCGCGGACGCCGCCACCACGTACTGGTCGGTGTTCGACGCGTTCGAGGTGGGCTGGATCTGGGACGGCGTGAGCGCCCTGCCGCGATCGGATCGCTGGCAGGAGCAGGCCCGTTCGTCGCTGCGAGACGACCTGCTCACGGTCCTGGGCGGTCTGACCCGCAACGTGATGCGTGCCGCCGGCGGATCACCCGCCGACTGGATCGCCGCCAACGAGCGTGCCGTCGGGCGGACGTTGTCGATGCTCACCGAGATCCGCCGGGCCGAGAGCTTCGACCTCACGACGCTGTCGGTGGCGTTGCGGCAGTTGCGCAACCTGACGCTGACCGCGGTGGCGGCGCCGTCGGGCTGAGCGGGCCCGAGGTCGTTCGACGCGTCCTGAGGGATTCTTGCCGGGTTCTTCGCGCGCGCGTGACCGACGGCGACCCGTCACCGGACCGAGGTCGCGGTAGCGTCGGATCGTCATGACAACCGGGCCCCGCTTCCGTTTCGCGCCGTCGCCGACGGGGTCGTTCCATGTGGGCGGCGCCCGAACGGCACTGCACAACTGGGCGCTGGCGCGTCGACTCGGGGGTACGTTCGTGCTCCGCATCGAGGACACCGACGAGGCCCGCAACCGTCCCGAGTGGACCCAGGGCATCATCGACGCGCTCGCCTGGATCGGTATCTCCGCCGACGATCCCCACTTCGAGGGGCCACATTTCCAGAGCGAGTTCGCCGACGCCCACGTCGAGGCCGCCCGCCGGCTGTACGAGCAGGGCGACGCCTACTACTGCGACCTCACGGGCGAGCAGGTGCAGCAGCGGGCGAAGGAGCTCGGGGCGTCGGGGTACGACGGGTACTCGCGAGATCGGGGTCTCGAGCCGGGTCCGGGACGGGTGCTGAGGTTCCGGGTCCCGGAGGGCGCCACGGTCGTCCACGATCTCGTGCGCGGCGAGGTGTCGTTCGACAACTCGACGATCGAGGATTTCGTGCTGTTGCGCGGGAATGGGACACCGGTGTTCCTGCTGGCGAACGTCGTCGACGACATCGAGATGGGGATCACGCACGTCGTGCGGGCCGAGGAGCACCTGCCCAACACGCCGAAGCAGCAGATGCTGTGGGAAGCGCTCGGGCACGAGCCACCGCAATGGGGCCACGTGCCGGTGTTGGTCAACGAACAGCGCAAGAAGCTGTCGAAGCGACGCGACAAGGTCGCGCTCGAGCAGTACCGGGCCGAGGGCTACCTGGCCGACGCGATGGTCAACTACCTGATGACGCTGGGCTGGACGCCACCCGGGGCGGAGGAGTCGGGATCGGAGATCGCGTCGTGGGCCGAGATGGAGGCAGCGTTCCGACTGCACGACGTGACGCACTCGCCGGCGTTCTTCGATCTCAAGAAGCTCGCCGCGTTCAACGGCGACTACATCCGGGCGATGCCGATCGAGGAGTTCGTCGCCCGCGCCGTCGAAGAGCTGCCGGCCGAGTGGGACCGCGAGCGTTTCGCGGCGATCGCGCCCCACATCCAGCAGCGTCTGGTGGTGTTCTCGGAGGTCCCGGCCCTGGTCGACTTCCTGTTCTGGCCCGAGGGAGCGCCGGTGGTCCACGACGAGGCCTCGTGGGCCAAGGCGTTCGGACCGCAGTGGGCAGCGCCGCTGCTCGGCGACGTGATCGATGCCTACGCGGCGCTGGAGGACTGGACGGCCGATGCCGTCAAGGGAGCGCTCGAAGACGTGATGGCCCGGTACGAACTCAAGCTCGGAAAGGCCCAGGCGCCGGTGCGGGTGGCAACGACCGGGCGTTCGGTCGGACCACCACTGTTCGAGTCGTTGGAGGTGCTCGGGCGCGACGAGACCCTGCGGCGGCTGCGAGCAGCCCGGGAGCGGGCTGATCGGGCGGGCTGATGCCGGACCGTGAGCTGGGGCTCCCCTCCGATGAGCAGCGAGCGCGCGACCGGGAACTGCTGTCCGCGCTCGAGAGTCATCGCTCGGTCGGGGAGCACTATGCCCACACCGGCGAGGTCCCACAGGTCGAGTCTCGCCCACCCGCGGTCCGCCAGCGTGACGGGGTCGCCGCGACCAAGGACCCGACGCCGGTCGAGGTGTTCGCCCGGCGTCGTTCCCGACGGCGCTGGATCGCGTTGGTCGTCGGCGCCGGCGTGGTGCTCGCCGTCGGCTACGTCTCGGTGACGTTCTGGCAGGTGCGCTCGACCGGTCGAACCGACGAGGCGCAGCCGGCGGGCGCGATCGTCGTGATGGGAGCTGCTCAGTACGACGGCCGGCCGTCGCCGCAGCTGGCGGCCCGACTCGACCACGTCGTCGACCTGTGGTCGCAGGGCCTGGCGCCGACGGTGGTGGTCACGGGGGGCAACCAGCCCGGAGACCGTTTCACCGAGGCCGACGCGTCGAGGGAGTACCTCGTCGAGCGCGGGGTTCCCGAGGCGGCGATCCTCGCCGAGGAGTCGGGTTCGAGCACGTTCGAATCGTTGGACAACGTCGCCGAGCTGCTCGGTGACACCGACACGACGCTCCTGCTCGTGACGGATCCGTACCACGCGCTGCGCACGGAGCTCACGGCCCAGGACGTCGGGTTCTCCTCCATCCACGTGTCGCCCACACCGACCTCGGTCGTCACCGGAGCGACCGAGTTGCGGCGTCAGCTCGCCGAGACCGCCGGCGTCGCGGTCGGCCGGATCATCGGCTTCGACCGGCTGCACGAACTCACCGACTGAACGCGCCCGAACCCGAGTGGTCTCGCCGCGACGGGCCGCTACAATCGCATGCCGCACCGGTCGTCGACTCGTCGAGGACCGTCGCACCGTGGGGTGTGGTGTAATTGGCAACACAGCAGTTTCTGGTACTGTTATTAGGGGTTCAAGTCCTCTCACCCCAGCTCTTCATCGATCGCCGACCGCTCGTTCCCCGAGGGTCGGCGATCGGCTTTTTCCGTCCCCGACGCTCGAACGAACGGGTGGGATCGTGGCGCCGGGTGATATCGTTGCCGGTCGCCACGAGGCCCGTTCGTCTAGTGGCCTAGGACACCACCCTCTCAAGGTGGCGGCACGGGTTCGAATCCCGTACGGGCTGCCAAGAAACACCAGGTCAGAGGCCCTCTTCGGAGGGTCTCTTTCCGTTCTCGGGTTCGGGCTGCTACTGGATTGCTGGACGGAGTGATCCGAACGGCCTGCTTGAACTGGTGCTTTGGCTTCTCCGGTGCCACTGGGTTTGCCACTGGATCGGGCGGCTGCGCGATGCCGCCGGGAAAGAGTGGTGTCGGCCGTTCGTTGCGTGTCGTTCTGTCCAATGAGCGAGTGGTGGCGAGGTCTAGCGTGAGGCGATGCCTCGCCTCAGCGAGTTCTACGGAATCGCGATCTACATGTACTTCGCAGATCACAACCCTCCGCACTTTCATGCGGTCTATGCCGAGCACGAGGCACTGGTCCGAATCGACAACGGCACCATCCTGCGTGGCGACCTGCCTAGGACCGCTGCCAAGCTCGTCGAGCAATGGCGCAAGCTGCACCACGGTGAGCTGCTCGACGACTGGGAACTCGCTCAGCAGCCAAGTGCTCTGAACCCGATCGAGCCCCTCCAGTAGGATCGCCCCATGGCTGGACTTGCACGCGTGGCCGCTGTCGAGCACCTTGGCGCTCGGGTGCTGCGAATCGAGTTCACGGACGCGCTCGTCCGCGAGATCGATTTCGCAGGATCGCTGCCGGGTTTTCTGGCCACGATCGACGATGATGATGTGTTCTCGACTGTCTCGGTCGATCCGGTCGCGGGAACGGTGAGCTGGCCAAACGGCGTCGATCTCGACCCCGATGTACTCCGTGGGCTCGAGTTAGCCGCAGGGCCTGGAGCGGGGCGATTGCTGCGCGAGTACCGACTCGAATCGGCGAGCTGATCTGCGAACTGGGGCTGCGCACCGGCCGTCGCCGACGCTCAATCTTGAGCACCCATTCCAGAGGGTACGTCCCGTCCTTGGATGTGTTCGAGCCCGAATTCGAAGGGTGATCATGCGCTGCTCGACCAGCGGTTCGACCTCCAACAGGACGCCGGTTCCCGAGTGCGTCGAAGAGTTCAGCTGGCGCGCATTGTGGGTGCCCCCGAACGCCACTTCGAGGGCAGGTCATCGAGCTCGATCGGGCGGCGTTATGGGGCACCGCCCTGCCGGGGTTGGCCGCCGCACTTCGCCGGAGGTGCGGTGCACTGGTTGGAGAGTTCCGGCCCGCAACTATCGAGTGTCCGAGAGCGGCGGAACAGACTCAAAGAATCCCGACTATCCCTTGTCACCGATCGGGGGTGCGAGATGCTCTCTTGTGGTGTGAGCTACGAGGAGTTCGTCGAGCGCAACGGGAGTCGCCTGAGAGCGGCGCTCGTTGCCGCGTACGGACCCGACATTGGTGCCGACGCCGCCGCTGAGGCGTTGGCGTACGGCTTCGAGCGCTGGGACGAACTCGAGTCGATGTCGAACCCTGCGGGCTATCTGTACCGGGTCGGCCAGTCCGAGGCGCGACGTCACTTCCGACCGAATGGGTTCATGCCGGCGGTGGCGCCGCCGGGTCTGCCGGAGTTCGAACCGGGGCTTTCGCCGGCGCTTGAGTCGCTCACTGAGCCGCAACGGATCGGTGTGGTCTTGGTTCATGCGCTGGGCTGGTCGCTGGTGGAGACTGCCGAGATCCTCGGCGTGGATGTGTCGACAGTGCGGACCCACATCGCTCGGGGTCTGGTGAAGCTGCGTTCCGCATTGGAGGTGAGCGGCGATGTCCCATGACGAGGATCTGGAACGACAATTGCGGTCGTTTGGCGACACCCTGCGACAGCAGGTCGGCGAGCCGATCGGCCCGTCGATCGCAGCGACCGATCTGTCGGTCCGCTCGAGTGTCGACCATAACGCCGATGGGCGTGACGGCCGCCGATGGGCGGCGCTCGCGGCGGCCACTTCGGTGGTCGTGCTGGTGGTCGGCATGCTCGCCCTTGCGCGAGGCGGCGGCGATGTGGGCAATTCCGTGGCGACGCAACCGACGAGTGCCTCGAGCACCCCCGTCACCACGCGGCCGGCACTGTCGGAGCCGACGCTGATCGACCACGTTGTGCTCGTCGACGGCGCAGCGGTCGGAGAACCGGCGACGACCGGTGTGGCCAGCACCGCTGACGAGTTGGCGGCGCTGTGGGACGGGTTGGGTTTGCCGGATGCGGTGCCGGCGGTCGACTTCATCGGTGACGTCGTGCTCTACTTCAATCCCGGTGAGTCGAGCAGCTGTCCCTTCGGTTCGCTCGACGGT
>JAWLFC010000022.1:0-35267 GCA_041685755.1 Ilumatobacteraceae bacterium | reverse complement strand
GTCGTCGATCCCAACGCCTCGGCCGAGCTGACCACGGAGTTCATCGAGCGCGCTCGTCGCACGGGAGCCGACCTCGTCCCGTCGATCGTCGACAACCTGCCGGCGGGTGAGATGGCAGCGATCCTGGCCGACCCCGCGACCAGGGCCCGCCACGTCGAGGCGATCCGTACCTTCGCCGCCGACGGTGACTACGACGGCATCGACATCGACTACGAACAGTTCGCGTTCGCCGACGGACGCGACACCTGGGCGACGACGCGACCCGACTGGGTGGCGTTCATCGAAGAACTCGGCGCCGTGCTGCGAGCCGACGGACGCACGTTGACCGTCAGCATCCCGCCGGTGTACGACGACGGCCAGACCCCCGACAGCGGATTCTGGGTCTACGACTACGGCGCCATCGTCGATCACGTCGACCGCATCCGGATCATGACCTACGACTTCTCGGTGCAGGATCCGGGCCCGATCGCGCCGCTCGACTGGGTCGAGACGGCGATCACCGGAGCGATCGAGGCAACGGGATCACCGGACAAGCTGGTCCTGGGGCTCCCCGCCTACGGTCGCAACTGGGTGGTCGCCACCGTCGGGGTCTGCCCGGACGACGCGCCCGGCCGGACCGCCGTGACGGCCCGGTCGGTCGACGACCTCGTCGTGCGGCGCGGGGCGGTGCCCGTGCGCGTCGACGAGACCGGCGAGTGGACCTTCGAGTACCAGCTCGAGGTGGCCGACGAGGTCGCCTCGTGCGTGCAGACGCGACGCGTTCACTACGTCGACGGCGACGGCATCCGGGAGCGGATGGACCTCGCTCGCCAGTACCGCCTCGACGGGGTCTCGCTGTGGGCGTTCGGCTTCGACGACGACGATGTGTGGACGGCGATCCTGCCGACCGTGGCCGACTCGTCGGCGACGGCCACCACCACCGGCAGCGACTGAACGCCGTCAGCTGTACTGGTCGAGGATCGTCGTCTCGGTCACGCGACTGAGCGTGTCACGGATCGCCCGGGCGGTGGCCTCGTCGACGCCATCGACCGACATGAGGTCGTCGACCGTTGCTCGCTGCAGCTTGGCGAGCCCGCCGAAGTGGTCGGCGATCGCGATCGCGGTCTCGGCCGGCAGCCGGCTGACGCGGTGCAGCAGACGCAGTCCCTTCGGCGCCGCTTCCTGGCCGAGGTCGGTCGAGTCGGAGCCGGGCGCCAACGCGTCGGCGGCGAGACGCAGGTTCAACACGTCGTCGTCGGACAGTTGCGCCATCCCGGCGAGCGCCTCGGCGACCGACCGGCCCGGTGGAAGGTAGTCGGCGACGACCAGGTCGAGTTCGTCGTCGATCTCGCCGTACAGCTCGTCGAGCTGCAGTCGCAGCAGGCGGGCGTCGATGCCGAGCTCGATGATCATCGTCTCGATCTCCTCGGCGATCCGATGCACCATCTCGCCGCGCTGGACGACGGCGACCACGTCGCGCAGACTCACCACGTCCTCGATCTCGACGGCGGTCAGGTTCGTGATGGCGTCGTCGAGGCGGACCTTGTAGCGCTCGAGGGTCTGCAGTGCCTGGTTGGCGCGATCGAGGAGGTGGCCGACCTCCTGGAGCTGGCGTTTGCCACCGCCGGCGTACACGTTGATGACGCCCATCTCCTCGCTGGCCGACACGACCGGTACGTCGAGTGACCGGGCGACTCGCTCGGCGGTGCGGTGGCGGGTGCCCGTCTCGCTCGTCGGCACGCTGGGGTCGGGGACGAGGTGGACGTTGGCGCGGGCGATGCGGCCGCCGTCGGTCGAGATGATGATCGCTCCGTCCATCTTGGCGAGCTCGGAGAGGCGCTGGGGGCTGTACGGCGCGTCGACGAGGAACCCGCCCGAACAGATCGAGAGCACGTCGGCGTCGTCGCTCAACACGAGCAGCGCTCCGGCCTTCGAGCGCACGACCCGGTCGATGCCGTCACGCAACGGTGTGCCGGGGGCGACACGCGCGAGCGCGTCGCGCATCGCGTTGTTGACGCCGCCGTACCGGGAGGTCATGGGCCGATCCTAGATGACGATGCGTCGAGCGATTGCGGCGACATTCAGACCGCGGCGCGCAGGCCGGTCGCCCCCAGCCCGGCGGCGGCGATGGCCTCGTTGAGCGTCGACGCCCGCACGACGTCGATCGACGCGTCGCCGTCAGGAGCGTTGGTGGGCACGATGACCCGGCCGAACCCGAGCCGGGCGGCTTCGGTCAGCCGACGGTTGCTGTGGGCGACCTGACGGATCTCGCCGCCGAGACCGACCTCGCCGAACACGGCCAGGCCGGCCGGCAGCGGCTGGTCGCGGATCGCGCTCACCACGGCGAGGCACACCCCGAGGTCGAGGCCGGGCTCGGTGAGCTTGACCCCGCCCGCCGTCGACGCGTAGAGGTCCTGTTCGGCCACCGTGACCCGGCTGCGGCGCCCGAGCACGGCGGTCAACATCGACAGCCTCGCCCCGTCGAACCCGAGGGCGCTGCGCCGCGCTGGTGCCCCGGGAACGCCCGGGCTGGCGAGTGCCTGCACCTCGACGACGATCGGCCGCTGCCCCTCCATCGTCGGAACCACTGCCGACCCGGGAACGCCGGTGCGCCGGTCGGCCAGGAACAGCGACGACGGATCGGGCACGCCGTGCAGACCGTCGGCGTCCATCTCGAACAGCCCGAGTTCGTTGGTCGGACCGAAGCGGTGCTTCGACGCCCGAAGCAGGCGCAGGGCGTGGTGGCGATCGCCCTCGAACTGCAGCACGGTGTCGACGACGTGTTCGAGCACTCTCGGGCCCGCGAGCCCACCTTCTTTGGTGACGTGGCCGACGAGCACGATCGAGGTGCCACGCTCCTTGGCCTCGTTGACGAGCCGTTGGGCGCAGCCACGGACCTGGCCGACGCTGCCCGGCAGCGACCCGAGCGCCGGGTCGGTGACGGTCTGGATGGAGTCGATCACCACCACCTCGGGACGGATCTGCTCGATCGCGTCGAGCACGTGCGGCAGCGAGGTCTCGGCGTGCAACCACAGGTCGTCACGCTGCGCCCCGAGCCGCTCGGCACGCCGCTTGACCTGTTGGGCGCTCTCCTCGGCGGTGACGTACAGGGTCGGACCCCGCCAGCGGGCGAGCAGTTGCAGCAGCAGTGTGCTCTTGCCGATGCCGGGTTCGCCGCCGACGAGGGTGACCGACCCGGCGACGAGCCCGCCACCGAGCACCCGGTCGAGTTCGGCGATCGAGGTGGGCACCGGGTCGCCGTGCTCGCTGCCGACGTCGCCGATGCGGGTCGGGCCCGGGCGCGCCGACGGGGGTACGGCAACGTCGCCCCCGTCGGTCGCCACGTCCTCGACGAGGGTGTTCCAGTCGCCGCAGCCGGCGCAGCGCCCGGCCCACTTGGCGTGGGTGGCACCGCATTCGCTGCACACGTGCACGATCTTCGTTCTGCTCATGGCCCGCATCATGACGACACGGTGTGACACCGTTGCAGCAGGGGTCGGACCCCTGCTGCAATCAGTCGAAGGAGATGACCTTGCCCCGGTCGATGCTGACCCAGTCGCGGGCGTCGAGGTAGGGGCGCAGGCGGTTCGTGATCACCTCGCCGTGGGCCCGGTTCTTCGGGCGTTGCAGTTCGAACAGGTACGGGAACTCCAGCCACGCGGTGGTCGCCTCCCACAACCGCAGCGCCGCCGGACCGGCCGGTGGGTCGAGCACGACGGGTCCGAAGATGCATTCGGGCTCACCGAGGTCGTTGATGAACTCGGGGAAGAACAGCGTCGGCACGCCGTAGCCGCCCGCGGCGACCACACGATCGTGTTCGCGTCGAACGTCGTCGTGGGTGGTGGGATCGGCGATCGCCTCGTCGACGACCGCCGGGTCGAGTCCGAGCTCCTCGAGCAGGTGGCGTGCCACCGCCGGGTCGTGGGGACGGTGGCCCTCGTCGTGCAGGGCCCGGCCGGCGCGTTCGTACCAGCGGTCGAGATCGTCCATGCTCGTGCGTCGCAGCACGGCGCCGATGCGCATCATCGACCAGCCGTACGACCACTCCCGCTCCCACGGGTGCTTCTTGCCCTCGGCCCGGTTGATCTCCTCCAGGCTGAAGAACCGCCAGTCGATCCGCAGGCCGGTCAGGGAGCGGACCTCGCGGATCCACTTCGACGTCTGGTACGCGAACGGGCACATCACGTCGAAGTGGAACTCGACACGGGTCGGTGTCGGCACATCCATGCCCCACGATGCCACACCGGTGGTTCAGCGCACGGGGCGTGGCGGGGGGCGCCGGCGGGCGCGCTGCCAGCGCGCCCAGGCGACGTAGCCGATGAACAGCGTCATGAACGCCACCCAGGCCACCAGCGCCACCAGCGCCACCACCGAGAGCGGCCGGGCCCACCACCGGTCGTCGCCCGGCGACTGCACGGCGACGGCGCGCCAGTCGAGCACGGTGCCGTCGAACGGCACGACCCATTCCAGGCGGCCGTCGTCGAGCTGGGTGCCGTTCGACTGCGACTCGTCGAGCTCGCCGGGCAGCGCCACCCGGATCGTCGCCCCGAGCGCGGAGGCGGGCGTGGCATCGGCGGCGGCGATCTCCTCCGCGAACGGGACGGTCCCGACCGCCGCGATCAGATCGTCGTCGGCGAACGACTCGAACCCGTCCGGCAACCCCAACAGACCGCTCAGCCGGGTCGTGGTGTCCTCGCCACTGGCGTTGCGGGTCATCGACATCTGGTTGAACGGCGGGCCGAGGCTCTGGAGGAGGTTGGTGGCCTCCTCGGCCGAGAAGAACCCGTGCGACAAGGTGACGCTGAGGCCGCCCTCCGCGGTCGGCGCCGGCCCGTCGATGACCCATCCTGCGGCGATGATGTCGTCGGTCGCGAGTTCGTCGGCGATCGTCGGCACCGCCGCGACCAGTTCGGGATCGGCACTCAGGAGGACCGACACGGTTCCGGTGCCGTCGGGTTCGACGACCATGTCGACGCCGATGTCGAGCCGGCATCCGGCGAGCACGAGAACGCACGCGCAGACTGCCAGGACCTGTCGAATCACCGGGCCATTATGACGGGCGACCCCGCTCGACGTGGGCCAGCTCGTGTTCAGCTCAACTCGGGCGGCGGCAACTCGGTGTCGCCGCCGCCGGTGGTCGGCGGCAGCGGGTGCTCGGTCGCCGTGGTGGCGAGCTCGACCGACGACGGGGGCACGAAGCCCTCGACAGCGGTGAACGTGAACCGCTTCTTGCCCTCGTTGTCCGGGTCGTCCTCGGCATCGACGACGATGATCTCGCCGGCGG
The DNA here is from genome assembly GCA_041685755.1 of Ilumatobacteraceae bacterium. Lineage (GTDB taxonomy): Bacteria > Actinomycetota > Acidimicrobiia > Acidimicrobiales > Ilumatobacteraceae > Sva-07. Next base: position 30,004 of record JAWLFC010000022.1, on the reverse strand, counting down.
AGAACTCCTTGTAGAGGATCTTCTCCGACAGCGCGTCTTCGATGTGGCGCTGGATGGCCCGTCGCATCGGACGAGCGCCCAGCTGCGGGTCGTAGCCCAGTTCGGCGAGGAGCTCCTTGGCCGACTGCTTGATCTCGATGCCGAGACCCTGGCCCTCGAGCTGCTTGACGAGCCGCTGGGTGAGCAGGTCGACGGTCTGGAGCACCTCGTCGCGTGACAACTCGTGGAACACGATCGTCTCGTCGATGCGGTTGAGGAACTCGGGACGGAAGTGGTTCTTCAGTGACTCGTTGACCTTTTCCCTCATGCGCTCGTAGCTCATGGCGGTGTCGTCGCTGGTGAAGCCGACGTTGGCCTTGCGCAGGTCCTGCGTGCCGAGGTTCGAGGTCATGATCAGCACCGTGTTGCGGAAGTCGACCGAGCGACCCTGGCTGTCGGTCAGGCGACCTTCCTCCAGGATCTGCAGCAACGTGTTGAACACGTCGGGGTGGGCCTTTTCGATCTCGTCGAACAGCACGACCGAGAACGGCTTGCGCCGCACGGCCTCGGTGAGCTGGCCGCCCTCTTCGTAGCCGACGTAGCCGGGGGGCGAGCCGACGAGGCGGCTGACCGTGTGCTTCTCCATGTACTCGGACATGTCGAGCGTGATCAGCGCCGAGTCGTCACCGAACAGGAACTCGGTGAGGGTCTTGGCGAGCTCGGTCTTGCCGACGCCGGTGGGGCCGAGGAAGATGAACGAGCCCGACGGACGCTTGGGGTCCTTCAGGCCCGCACGGGTACGGCGGATCGACTGCGAGACCGCCGACACGGCGTTCTCCTGGCCGATGATGCGCTTGTGGAGGTTCTCCTCCATCTGGAGCAACCGCTCGGTCTCTTCCTCGGTGAGCTTGTAGACGGGGATGCCGGTCCACAGCGAGAGCACCTCGGCAACGGCTTCTTCGTCGACCTCGTCGAACAGGTCGACGCCTTCGGCCTTGACCTCGGACTCCTTGGCGGCCTTCTCCTCGAGGAGCGACTTCTCCTGGTCGCGCAGGCGGCCGGCCTCTTCGAACTGCTGCTCCTCGACGGCGCGCTTCTTGGACTCCTGGACCTCGTTGAGCTTCGTCTCGATCTCACGCAGGTCCGGCGGGGTCGCCATGCGCTTGATGCGCAGACGCGAGCCCGCCTCGTCGATCAGGTCGATCGCCTTGTCGGGCAGGTGCCGGTCGGAGATGTAGCGGTCGGCGAGGTTCGCCGCGGCGACGAGCGCCTGGTCGGTGATCGTCACCCGGTGATGCGACTCGTACTGGTCGCGGATGCCCTTCAGGATCTCGATCGTGTGGGCGAGCGTCGGCTCGTCCACCTTGACGGGCTGGAAGCGTCGCTCGAGCGCCGCGTCCTTCTCGACGTGCTTGCGGTACTCGTCGGTGGTGGTGGCGCCGATGGTCTGCAGCTCGCCGCGGGCGAGCATCGGCTTGAGGATCGACGCGGCGTCGATCGCGCCTTCGGCGGCGCCGGCACCGACGAGGGTGTGGATCTCGTCGATGAACAGCAAGATGTCGCCGCGGGTCTTGATCTCCTTGAGCACCTTCTTGAGGCGCTCCTCGAAGTCGCCGCGGTAGCGCGAGCCGGCGACGAGGGCGCCGAGGTCGAGCGTGTAGAGCTGCTTGTTGGTCAGCGTGTCGGGCACGTCGTTGTTGACGATCTTCTGGGCGAGGCCCTCGACGATCGCGGTCTTGCCGACGCCGGGCTCACCGATCAGCACCGGGTTGTTCTTGGTGCGACGCGACAGGATCTGCATGACGCGTTCGAGCTCGTTCGAGCGACCGATCACCGGGTCGAGCTGGCCCTCGCGGCCCGCCTGGGTGAGGTTGCGGCCGAACTGGTCGAGGATCTGGCTGTTGCCGCCCTTCTCGTCCTCGCCACCCTTGCTGGCGCCGACGCCGGCGCCGGCCGGGGTCTGCTCGCTGCGGCCGCCACCGGTGGAGCCGGCCGGGCCCTGGTAGCCCGACAGCAGCTGGATGACCTGCTGGCGGACGCGCGACAGGTCGGCGCCGAGCTTGACGAGCACCTGGGCGGCGACACCCTCGCCCTCGCGGATCAGGCCGAGCAGGATGTGTTCGGTGCCGATGTAGTTGTGGCCGAGTTGGAGGGCCTCACGCAGGGAGAGCTCGAGCACCTTCTTCGCCCGGGGCGTGAAGGGGATGTGGCCCGACGGCGACGAGCCGCCCTGGCCGATGATCTCCTCGACCTGGCTGCGCACGGCCTCGAGGGAGATGCCGAGGCTCTCGAGCGCCTTGGCGGCGACGCCTTCGCCCTCGTGGATCAGCCCCAGCAGGATGTGCTCGGTGCCGATGTAGCTGTGGTTGAGGAGGCGAGCCTCCTCCTGCGCGAGCACGACGACTCGTCGAGCCCGGTCGGTGAAGCGTTCGAACATGGAGTGCCCTTTCCACGAAGTGGGATTCCGTGGGACAACCCTACCGGCACCTGTGGACGACGCCGGGCCGGGGCCGCGTGACAAAAAGATCACGGCCCAGGGGAATATCCCGACGGTGCAGTTACGCGGTGCCCGGCACCGACCGGTCGGCGGTGCCGACGCCCTGGGCATCGGGGAGCGACCAGAGCAGCGACTCGAGCAGGAGTCGCTCGTTGGGGTTGCGGTCGAGCGTCTCGATCGCCCGGTGGATGCGGTGCACGGCGTCGGTGCAGGAGTCGACATCGGTGGTCCCGCCGTTGGTCGCGGTGTCGCGGTAGGTGGCCGCCATCGCCGCCAGCCCGCTGCGCAGTTCGTCGGTGCGGTGCCGGCGGAGCTCACGCCGGTGACGCTCGTCGAGCTGCTTCTTGCCGCTGCCGCGTTCGCCGTGGGCCGCGATCCGCTCGTCGAGTTCGGCGATCTCGACGGCCTGGCGAGCGGTGAGCGGTTCGGCGGCGGCGTCGATCGACGCGAGCAGTTCGGCGGCGACGCGCATCGCGACCGCACCCGAGCCGTCGAGGCGGTGGGGCGCGCCCGCGAAGGCGGCGCGCCGTTCCGACAGCGCCGGGTCGGTGGCGAGCAGGCGGGCCCGGTCGAGGTCGCCGTGGGCGGCCCGGGCGGCGCTCATCGCCTCGGCGGGTCCCACGCCCTCGGCGACGAGGCGGGCGGCGACGACGTCGGGGCCGATCGCGTGGAAGTCGATCCGGGCGCAACGCGACGAGATCGTGACGAGATCGGAGGGAACGAAGTCGGCGAGGATCAGGAACGTGGTGGAGTCCGGGGGCTCCTCGATGGTCTTGAGGAGGCGGGCGGCACCAGGGGCGGCGAGCAGGTGGAACTCCTCGAGGATCATCACCTTGGCGTCGCCCTCGGTCGGCGTGAGCGACGACTCCCGGACGATCTCGTCGGCTTGGTCCTTGGAGATCGCCGCCCCGGTGCGGCGGACCTCGCGCACGTCGGGATGCTCGCCGCGCAGGATCAGGCGGGCGTCGCGGGCGTCGGCGTGCTCGGTGCCGCTGATCAACCGAGCGGCGAACGCCCGTGCGGCCTGCAGTTTGGTGGAGCCTGCCGGTCCGACGAACAGGTAGGCGTGTACGGGGCCGACGTCGGCGGCTGCCCTCAGGCGGGCGATGGCGTCCGGCTGGCCGACGACGTCGTCCCAGATCGATCCGGGTGCAGTACCCGTGGTCGTCACGACGGATCCTCGTCGGCGATCACGGTGCGGTCACGACGCCGTGATCGACGAGGGCGGCATGGATCTGTTCGGCGACACTGTCGACGCTGCCGATGGCTCGCACCGTGATCCAGTGGTCGGGGTCGGCGTTCGCCATCTCGCGGAATCCGGCGAGCACGCGGGCGTGGAACTCGTCGCCGGCGGCCTCGAACCGGTCGAGTTCGCGGCGGCTCATCCGTTCTGCGATCGTGTCGTCGGGGGTGTCGAGGAACACCACGGTCGTCGGCCACACCCCGCCGATGGCCCAGTCGTTGAGGTGCCGGAGCTCGGTGACGTCGAGCTGACGTCCGTGGCCCTGATAGGCGAGGGAGGAGTAGACGGAACGGTCGCTGACGACCGGGGTCCCGGCGTCGAGCGCCGGCACGACCACCTCGGCGAGGTGCTGGGCGCGGTCGGCCGCGGTCAACAGTGCCTCGGCCCGGTCGGCGAGATCGCGCACGGTCGTGTCGTGGAGCAGTTCGCGGATTCGCCCGCCGATCGCGGTGCCGCCGGTCTCGCGGGTGAGCACTGCGCCGATGGTGGCGGCGAGCCGCGTGGCCTGGGTGGACTTGCCGCTGCCCTCGGCGCCCTCGAACGCGATGTAGGCCGGCCGGTCGTTCACGGCGCCCGAGCGTACCCCCGGCCGAAATCGTCACGCGGAAGCGTGCGCGTCGGGGTCGGGTCCGGACGGGCAGGTGCGCGTCGGGGTCGGGTCCGGACGGGCAGGTGCGCGTGATACCCCCCGGGGAATTGGGACGAAAGGCCGTGGTCGAACGGCAAGGGGCCGCGTACCGTCGATGCCAGTGGCCTCCGCAACGGTTGCGGGGCGCAGAATCTGGAGGAGTCGTGACCGAACAGCAACGCCTGGTGATCCTCGGCGGCGGAACCGGAGGCACGCTGGCGGCCAACCGCCTGCGCAAGAAGTTCAAGCAGGACCTGCTCCGCATCGACGTCGTCGACCAGGACAACCAGCACGTGTACCAACCGGGACTGCTGTTCGTGCCGTTCGGGTTGACCGAACCCGACGAGATCGTCCGCAAGCGCGACAAGCAGCTCAAGAAGGGGATCAACTACCACCAGAGCGCCATCGACTCGGTCGACATCGAGGCGAACAGCGTGGCGTTGGAGGACGGAACCGTCCTGGCCTACGACGTCCTCCTCGTCGCCACCGGCACCATCCTGCTCCCCGACGAGACCGAGGGAATGACCGGAACCGGTTGGCGCGAGACGATTCACACCTTCTACGACATGGAGGGCGCGGTCGCACTCGCAGAGGCGCTGGACGACTTCGACAGTGGTCACCTCGTGATCAACGTCATCGACATGCCGATCAAGTGCCCGGTCGCCCCGCTCGAGTTCGCCTTCCTCGCCGACTGGTACTTCACCGAGCGAGGCATACGCGACGACGTCACCATCACCTATGTCACGCCGCTCGACGGTGCGTTCACCAAGCCGACCGCCTCGGCGGCGCTCGGTTCACTGTTCGACGACAAGCACATCGAGATCGTCGCCGAGTTCAACACCGGTGAGGTCGACGGTGAGGCCCGCAAGCTGATCGGCTACGACGGCCGCGAGGTCGAGTTCGATCTCGCGGTGATGATCCCCTTGCACGGTGGTGCGGCCTACGTCGACGACTCGCCCGGCCTCGGTGACGAACTCGGGTTCATCCCGACCGACAACGCCACACTGCAGTCGACGATCAAGCCGAACATCTTCGTCATCGGCGACGCGGCTGACGTCCCGACGTCGAAGGCCGGATCGGTCACGCACTTCGAGGGCGAGGTGCTGGTGGAGAACATCGAGGCGTTCCTGAACGGCGCGCCGATCGAGCACACCTACGACGGCCATGCCAACTGCTTCATCGAGACCGGGTTCTCGAAGGCGTTGCTGATCGACTTCAACTACGACAACGAACCGGTCGGTGGCCACTATCCCGGCCCGGTCGGGCTCCCCCTGCTCAAGGAGTCGAGGGCGAACCATCTCGGCAAGTTGATGTTCCAGTCCTTCTACTGGCACGGCCTGCTGCCCGGGCGCGACATCCCCGGCATCGGCCCCGACATGCCCTCGTTCGGCAAGAAGCAGCCCGTCTCGGGCTGACACGAAAGGACCACCCACATGCCCACCAAGACACTCGCCGGGAACGCCGTGGAGGTGAACGACGAGGGCTTCTTCGTCGACGCCAACCAGTGGACCAAGGAGATGGCGCCGGAGATCGCCGACGAGGTCGGCGTGCCGACACCGTTGACCGACCGCCACTGGACGGTGATCGACCTGATGCGTTCGGAGTACTTCGACAAGGGCACGGGACCCACGGTGCGCAAGATCTCCAAGCTCTCCGACGTGACGACGAAGGAACTCTTCGTGCTGTTCCCGAAGGGTCCCGCCAAGCTCGCCGCGCTCGTGGCGGGCATCCCCAAGCCCAAGGGCTGCATCTGAGAGAGGCGTGCATCTGACATGACCGACACCCACCCACTACCCGAGGCGCCGATCAAGGCGACGATCGAGAAGGTCTCGATCATCGTGTCGAAGGGATCCCTCGAGGGGATCTATCCGGCGCTGATCATGGCCAACGGCGCCCGCAACGAGGGCATCGACGCGAACCTGTTCTTCACCTTCTTCGGCATGGACGCCGTGCACAAGGAGCGCCACGACCACATCAAGGTCGCCACGGTCGGCAACCCCGGCCTGCACGTGCCGACGATGCTCGGCGGGATCCCCGGCGCGTCGGCCTTGATGACCAAGTACATGGAGAAGCAGATCGAGAAGCTCGACTTCCCGGGCATCGCCGAGTTCATCGAGATGATCCACGACACCGGCGCCGGCTTGTACGCCTGCCTCGCGTCGGTGGAGCTGTTCGGGATGGAACGCGAGGACCTGATCGACGAACTCGACGACATCATCACCGTCGGCGAGTTCTACGACATGGCCGCCGGCGGCCAGATCATCTTCACCTGACGCGCCACAACCCCTTCTCGTGAACGAGGTGCGCTCCAGATGCGCATCGTGTTCACGAGAGTGCGGTGATCAGGAGTCGTTGAGGTCGGTGATCGCCGGCGGGGGCTTCTTCTCGGCCGCGCTCTTCTTCGCCGGTGCCTTCTTCTTCGCGGGTGCCTTCTTCTTCGCGGCGGCCTTCTTCGCCGGCGCCTTCTTCTTGGCGGCGCGTTTCTTGGCCGGCTTCTTCGACGGCCCGCCCTTGGCGGCGATCGCTTCGCGACGGATCGCCAGCAGCTCGAAGGCCCGCTCGGGGAGCATCTCCTCGAGGCGGTCGCCCTTGCCGAGCGAGGCGTTGGTCTCGCCGTCGGTGACGTAGACGCCGAACTTGCCGTCCTTGGCGACCACCGGCTTCTCGCTCACCGGGTCGGTGCCGAACTCCTTCAGCGGCCCCTTCGCCGCCATCGACCGGCCGCCGCGCTTGTACACCTTGGGCTGGCTGAAGATCTCCAGCGCCTCGTCGAGGGTGATCTGCAGCAGCTGGTCCTCGGAGTCGATGTTGCGGTAGTCCTTGTCCTTCTGGACGTAGGGCCCGTAGCGACCGTTGTTGGCGTAGATCGGCACGCCGTCGGCGGGATCGTCGCCGAGGTGGCGGGGCAACTGCAGCAGTGCCTCGGCCTCGTCCATCGTGATCCGCTCGAGCACCATCGTCTTGAACAGGCTCGACATCTTCGGCTTCTCCAGCCCCGGTGGCGGATCGTCGTGGTCGCCCCACTGGACGTACGGGCCGTAGCGGCCGTTCTTGGCGTACACCGGGTACCCGTCGAGTTCGCCGATCGGCTCGTCCGACTTCGGTGCAGCCAGCAGCTCGATCGCCGTGGCGACGGTCAGCTCGTCGGGGGTCAGGTCGTCGGGCACGCTGGCGGTGTCGTCGCCGCGCTTGACGTACGGGCCGTACTTGCCGGGCTTGACGACGATCACGTTGCCGTCGTCGTCGGCCCCCAGTGGGAACGTGTTGATCTCGGCGGCGTCGATCTCGTCGAGGTTCTCCTCGACCAGCCGCTTGAGGCCCAGCAGGGCGTCGTCGCCGAAGCCGGCCTCGGCGGAGATCGGCTGGGTGTCGCCGTCGCCGGTGTCGCCGAAGTAGAAGCGCTTCAGCCACTTGTCCTTGGCCCGGGCGCCGCTCGCGATGTCGTCGAGGTCGGCGTCGATCGACGCGGTGAAGTCGTAGTCGACGAGCGCGTCGAAGTGCTCCTCGAGCAGCCGGACGACGGCGAACGCCGTCCAGGTCGGCACCAGCGCCTGGCCCTTCTTCCACACGTAGCCGCGGTCCTGGATCGTCTGGATGATCGACGCCCACGTCGACGGCCGACCGATGCCCAACTCCTCGAGCCGCTTGACGAGCGACGCCTCGGTGTAGCGCGCCGGCGGCGAGGTGGTGTGCCCGTTCGGGGTGATCGAGGCGACCGGTACCTCGTCGCCCTGGGTGAGCGGCGGCAGGAGCGCCTCGTTGTCGGCGGCGTCCTCGCCGGTCTCCTCCTTCGAGGCGACGTACACGGCGCGGTAGCCGGGGAAGGTGATCGTCGTGCCCGAGGCGGCGAACTCGCAGTCGGTGATCTCGCCGGTGGTGCGGTCGGTGGCGTCGGCGGCGACGCGCACGCTGACGGTGACACCCGTGGCGTCGGCCATCTGTGACGCCAGGGTGCGCTGCCAGATCAGCCGGTACAGCGCCAGGTCCTGGGAGTTCAGTTCGCCGCTGAGCTGCTGAGGGGAGCGCAACGGTGTGGTCGGCCTGATCGCCTCGTGGGCCTCCTGGGCGTTCTTGACCTTGGAGGAGTACTGCTTGGGCGCGGCGTTCAGGTAGTTGGCGCCGTACTCGGCGGTGACCGCTGCCCGCGTGGCCTGCATCGCCTCGTCGGACAGCACGACGTTGTCGGTTCGCATGTAGGTGATGTAGCCGCGCTCGTAGAGACCCTGGGCGACGCGCATCACCTGCGACGACGACAGGCGCAGCTTGCGGCCGCCCTCCTGCTGCAGGGTGGAGGTCATGAACGGCGGCTTCGGCGAGGACCGGTACGGCTTCTCCTCGACCGAGCGCACCGTGAACGTCGCCTCGGCGAGGCCGTCGGCGAGGGCGACGGCGCGCGACTCGCCGAGGGCGACGGCCTTGGCCGACACCTGGCCGCGGGCGTCGAAGTCCTTGCCCGTGGCGACGCGGGTGCCGTCGACGGCGACGAGCTTGGCGTCGAAGGCGGGTTGCGTCGCGGTGCCGAGGTCGATGTCCCAGTAGTCGGCGGTGACGAAGGCGATGCGTTCGCGTTCACGCTCGACGATGAGGCGCACCGACGGGCTCTGCACCCGGCCGGCCGACAGCCCCCGGTTGACGCGGCGCCAGAGGACGGGCGACACCTCGTAGCCGTAGAGCCGGTCGAGGATGCGTCGCGTCTCGGCGGCGTCGACGAGGCCGTAGTCGAGGTCGCGAGGGTTGGCGACGGCGTGGTCGATCGCCGCCTTGGTGATCTCGTGGAACACCATCCGCTTCACCGGCACCTTCGGCTTGAGGTACTCGAGCAGGTGCCACGAGATCGCTTCGCCCTCGCGGTCCTCGTCCGTCGCGAGGTACAGCTCCGAGGCGTCCTTGAGCGCCGCCTTGAGGTCCTTGACGACGGTCTTGCCGCGCTCGGTGAGTTCGTAGGTCGGCTTGAAGCCGTTGTCGACGTCGATGTTGAGCCCCTTGGAGGGCAGGTCGGCGACGTGGCCGACCGAGGCGCGCACGTCGTAGTCGCTGCCGAGGAACTTCGACAGCGTCTTCGCCTTGGCGGGCGATTCGACGACGACGAGGGGTTTGGGCATCGCTGCCTTTCGCTAGTGGACGGCTGTTCGTTAGAGGAACGGGCAGGGGGTTGTCAAGGCGCAGTGTGCCGGAAGTCTGACGCTTTGGCATCGCGGTACGGTGGCGGTGAGATGTCAGAGGTGGTGCAGGCTCCCGATCCGCAGCTGGGATGGGCGTCCGACTTCGACGAGTCGTGGAGGGCGCTCGGCTCGCCCGGCTCGCCCGGTCGTGTGGCGCGTCTCGACCGCGGGTGGAGCACCGTCGTGCGCTCGATGGCCGAAGCCCGTGGTGCCGCCGAGCCGCAGCGTGTGCGCAACATCGGCGCCGACGTGGCGGTCGGTGACTGGGTCGTCGTCGACGCCGACGGCGAGCGGGTCGAGCACGTGCTCGAGCGGCGTTCGGCGTTCACGCGTCGGGCGTCGTTCGACGGGATGCGAGCGGTGTCGCACACGCTGGCGGCGAACATCGACGTCGTCTTCCTCGTCCACGCGCTCGGGGCGCCGCCGAGCCCCCGTCGGCTGGAACGAGAACTGGTGCTGGCGTTCGACTCCGGCGCGGAACCGGCGGTGGTGCTGACCAAGACCGACCTCGTCGACGATCCCGAGCCCGGTCGGGCCGCCCTCGCCGAGGTCGCTCTCGGTGTACCGGTGCTGCTGGCGAGCGGCACCCGGCACGAGGGCATCGACGAGATTCGCGCGTACGCGGCCGGGAACCGGACGCTCACGTTCCTCGGGGCGAGCGGTGTGGGCAAGTCGACGTTGGTGAACGCGCTCGTCGGCAACGAGCGCCAGGCGACCTCGGCGGTACGCGCCGGCGACCAGCGAGGGCGCCACACGACGGTGGCCGCCGACCTGGTGCCGTTGCCCGGCGAGGGCTGGTTGATCGACACACCCGGGGTGCGGGCGCTCAGCCTCTGGTTGTCGGGCACCGGCATCGAGCGGGCGTTCGCCGACGTGTTCGACCTGATGGATCACTGCCGGTTCCGTGACTGCAAGCACGACCGGGAGCCGGGCTGCGCCGTGCAGGCGGCGATCGCCGCCGGTGAACTCGACCCGGTGCGGCTCGCGAGTCTGGAGCGCCTGATCGAAGAGGAGGCGGCGTTGGAGGAGGAGCAGCGGGCGCACGACAAGGCCGCCGACAAGCGTGTCGGCGGCCGCACCCGTCCGCCCGAAGAGTCCGAGTTCGACTGACCACGACTGGACACGCCGCAGTGGTCGGGCACAACGTGTAGGTATGGAGACAGCGACCAACGGCAAGCCGGTCGAGTCGGTGTGGGACTTCCCGCGGCCGCCCCGGCTCGAACGCGTCGAGTGGCGGGTCCGGGTGGTCCATGCCGGCGCCACGGTCGTCGACGCCCCGCACGCGTTCCGGGTGTTGGAGACGAGCCAGCCGCCGGCGTACTACGTCTCCTCCGAGTTCGTCGACCTCGACCTCCTGGTGCCGTCGCAGGCGCGTCGCACGATGTGCGAGTGGAAGGGAGTGGCCGACTACGCCGACATCGTCGTGCCCCGTCCCGGTTCGGAACCCGTGGTCGTCGAACAGGCGGCGTGGACCTACCCCGACCCGACCCCGGCGTTCGCCCCGCTCGTCGGGCACTGGGCCTTCTACGCCCAGAAGGTCGACGAGTGCTGGATCGACGACGAGCAGGTGACGAGCAACGAGGGCAGCTTCTACGGCGGCTGGGTGACGGCCAACGTGACCGGCCCGTTCAAGGGCGCGCCCGGCACGCTGCACTGGTGAGCGCTCAGAGCGTGGCGAGCGACCACGGCCGGTCGGGCGAGCGCAGCCACATCGCGGCGACGTCGACCGCGGCGACCGGGATCGCCCCGTAGACGTGGGGGAACAGCTCCTCGACGCCGGGCGCAGGCGGCTCCCAGCGGATCTCCGACGGGACCAGTTCGGCGTCGATCGTCAACAGCACGAGCTGGTCGAGATCGGCGTAGAAGCGGTTCGCCGTCGCTTCGACCTGCTCACGGGTCGAGCAGTGGATGAACCCCTCCTCGTCGAGGCTGACCCCGCGCGTCGACATCGTGTACTCGCCGGTGGCGAACGCTGCCGCCCAGTCGTCGGGCAGGGCGAGGTGGAACAGGGGTTGGGTTCGGGGCTCGTCGCTCACGGGGCAGTCCTCACTCCCGCATCTCGGCGATGCGGCGGCGGGCGACGGCGAGGTCGTCGGGGTTGGTGACACCGACCCAGGCCTCGTCGGTGGGGACGACGCCGACGCTGAGCTCGCCGGCGGTGCGCAGGTCGTGGACGACCGACGGCAGGAGGAACTCCGACTTCTCCTCGTGACCGCGCTCGGCGTGGAAGCGGTCCCAGCCGTCGGACAGCGCGTCGAAGAGCCGGTGGGGGAACGCCCACAGGTTCATCGAGACGACGGCGTCGTCGGGCAGCACGCCGGCGGGGTCGGTGGCGGTGACGGTGCCGTCGTCTCGACGGCCGATCCCGTGGGTCTCGACCAACGACACCAGTTCGCCGTCGTCGACGGTGCACACACCACGGCTGACCTCGCCGCGCTCGGGCAGGGTCCGGTCGAGCCGGAACCCCGCCAGGTACGCGCGGTCGGCGCCCAGGTCGGCAGCGGCGCCGGCGACGGCGGCGTAGGTGGACCGGCCGTAGTAGTCGTCGGCGTTGCAGGCGATGAAGTCGCCGTCGACGAGCGGCGCCGCGGCGAGCACGGCGTGCCCGGTGCCCCACGGTTTGGCTCGCGGCGGGCCGAGCTCGTCCTGGCGGACGTAGCGGATCGACCGGTCGCCGTGGCGGCGTTCGACGTGGCGGCGGATGTCGTCCTCGATGTCGGTGCGCACGATGATCACGGTGTCGTCGACGCCCGCTGCGGCAGCGTCGACGATGGCGAAGTCGAGGAACGCCTCGCCGTCCGGGCCGACCTCGGCGAGCTGCTTGGTCCCGCCGAAGCGCGAGCCGATCCCGGCCGCCATGATCACGAGCGTCAGTGACATCGCGCCGACGATACCGATTGCTGCAGGGGTCAGGCCCCTGCTGCAATCAGAGCTGGCCGTCGTCGAGGCGTCGGCGCACCTCGACGGCGCGCTGGCGCACCGCCGGCAGGTCCGACAGGCGTTCCGAGGCGCGCACTTGTCGGGCGATGCGGGCGTTCTTCACCAGCCGATCGTGGTGGCGGGCGAGGAAGTCCCAGTAGAGGGTGGTGAACGGGCAGGCGTCGTCGCCGACACGTTGCTTGCGGTCATATCGGCACGAGCCGCAGTAGTCGCTCATCGTGTCGATGTAGTTGCCACCGGCGGCGTAGGGCTTGGTGGCCATCATCCCGCCGTCGGCCCACTGGCTCATGCCGATCACATTCGGCAGCATCACCCACTCGGCGCCGTCGACGAAGCTCGACCACATCCACTCGGTCAGCTCCCACGGGTCGACGCCGTGCAGCATCGCCAGGTTGCCGAGCACCATCAGCCGTTGGATGTGGTGGTTGTAGGCGCGATCGTGCAGCGTCGACATGCAGTTGCGCACACAGTTCATGTCGGTGGTCGCCTCGCCGCGGAACACCGGCGGGACCGGCCGGTCGGCGCCGAGCACGTTGCGCGACCGGTACTCGGGCATCCACCGCCAGTAGACGCCCCACACGTACTCGCGCCAGCCGATCACCTGACGCAGGAAGCCCTCGGCGGAGGCGATCGGCACGCGACCGTCGTCGTACGCGTCCTGCACGGCGTCGCACACCTCGCCCGGCAGCAGCAGCCCGATGTTCATGTACGGCGACAGCACCGAGTGGGCGAGGTGCCAGGATCGTTCGACCATCGCGTCCTCGTGGGGGCCGAACATGGGGAGTACGTCGTCGACGAAGTGGCGCAGCCGGGCGAGCGCGGCCCGCCGAGAGGTCGCCCATGTGCCGTCGGGCTCGGCGCCCCAGCAGTCGTCGGGCAGGTCGTCGAGCACCTGGCGGTCGAGATCGTCGAGCCTCGACCGTTGCGGCTCGGGCCACGGCGTGGCGGTCGTCGGCGGTCGCTCGCGGTTCTCGTCGTCGTAGTTCCACCGGCCGGTCACCGGCTCGTCGCCGTCCATCAGGTAGCCGAGCCGCGTCCGCTGCCAGCGGTAGAAGTCCTCCATCTTGAGCTGCGTGCGGCCGTCGGCCCACTCGGCGAAGTCGTCGTAGTGGCAGAGGAACTGGTTCGACCGCACCGTGGTCACCCCGAGGTCGTGCAGCATGGCGAGGCCGTCCCAGCTCGCTGGTTCGGTGGCGATCACCTCGTCGGGTCCGAACTCGCGGAGGTGGTCGTGCAAGCCGCTTCGCAGCGACTCGCTGCGGCGGTGGTCGACCTCGAATCCGGCGTCGCAGAGCTCGCCGGCGAAGCGGCGCATCGAGGCGATGACGAAGTGGGCGCGTTGGCGGTGCCAGCGCTTGCTCGCCAGCTTGGCGCTGCTCTCGACGAGGAGGATCCGGTGGGTGGCGGGGTCGGCGTCGGCCAACGCACCGATCGACCGGTTGAGTTGGTCGCCGAACACCCAGACGGTGGTCCGGGGGCTCACGAGATCGTCGCCCGGACCTCGACGGCCCGGTCGAAGCGGGTGGTGTCGAGCCTGGTGCGCAGCGCCGGGCGGTTGCACACGACGACGAGGTCGCCGCCGCCGTCACGGCTGGTGGCGGCGGCGCCCATCAGCACCCCGAGGCCGGTGTCGTCGATGCTGCCGACCGCGTCGAGGTCGACGATGATCGCGCGGCCCGGGTGGCGCCGGATGGTCCGGGCGAGTTCGTCGTGGAGCGTGGCGACGGCGGCGAGGTCGACGATGCCGTCGACGGTGACGACGACGCTGTCGCCGACGGTGCTCACGGCAGCTCTCATCACGCTCATCAAGCGTACGGGTCACGGCGGTTCGACCGCCATGGTGACCGATGCGACGTGCGTGACCGGTCCGACGAGCATTCCGAGCACGGCCACGTCGACCGACGCGGTGTGGGTGACGGTGACGGTGACGGTGGAGCCGCCGTCGACGGTGGCCACCTCGATCGGCAGCCGGACCGCCCGGGTGGCCGCGGCCGTCGCCGCCGCGCCGGGCGAGGCCGACACGGCGGCGGCGCGGGCGCCCTCTCGGGCGGCGAGCTCGACCGCCAGCTCGTTGCGCACGGCGATGCCGATCACGACCAGGCCGTAGCCCATGATCACGACCAGCGGCAGGACGAGTGCGAACTCGACCGTTGCCTGCCCGCTCGTCGAACGACAGCGGCGCGCCGGCGGTCGGGCTGCGGTCACACCCGGTCGATCACGGCGTCGATGACGTTGTTGAACAGCCGGCTGATGCGGGCGGCGCCACCGCCGGCGGTCGCCCAGGCGATCACGAGCAGACCGACGAGCGCTGCGGCCAACAGCACGAGGGCGTACTCGGTGGTCGCCTGGCCCCGGTGGCCGCACCACCGGCGGGTGTCGGCGGGCGCGAGGAGGGCGTTCTGGAGTTGGACGAACAGGGCGAGGACGTGGGGCATCGGTGGCTCCTTGGTTCGAGGGTGAACGGTGGCTCGGTGCGAGCGAGGTGGTGGCGCGAGGGGTCACCAGGCGGACCCGCCGAGCGACGACAGTGCGGCGATCACGGCGGGCGCGATCGCGACGAGGACGAACGACGGCAACGTGCACACCACGAGGGGGAACGACAGCCGCACCGGCAGCTTGCGGGCGGCGGCCTGGTCGAGTCGGCGGCGGGCGTCTCGGGCGTCGCGGGCGAGCTGGTCGAGTACCGGGGCGAGCGGCAGCCCGTACCGTTCACTGGTCGCGATCACGTCGGCGACGGAGCCGGCCGGGGCGCCCAGGATGTCGGGCAGGGCGCGGAGGGCATCGGCGAAGGGCTGGCCGCGCTCGGTGCGGTGGACGACTCCGACGAAGCCGGCTCGGACCGCGGCCGGCGCCGTCGTCGTCAGGTGAGCGACGGCCTGGCGCGGCGTCAGGCCCGCCTCCAGCGCGTGCACCAGCAGTTCGATGGCGTCGGGCCAGACCCGCTCGACGGCGCGACGGTGGCGTCGCCCCTCGACCACGCCGCCGAGTCGCACGACACCGGCGAGTCGGGAGCGACCACGCAACGAACGGGGCGGGCGGGTGTCGGAGCGCTCACCGGGGGAGCGGACGGGGCGCGGCCGCAGCCCGGCGCCGATCAGCAACACGAGCGCAGTGGTGAAGGCGACGGTCGTCACGAGCCTGCTCCGACGATGCGGCGCATCCACAGCCAGCCGATGGCGTTCAGGGTGAGGCCGGTCACGACGCAGGCGGCGCCGGCCGGTGTCGCCAGGGTCGCGCGGACGTCGCCGTCGGAGACCACGAGGAGCGCGAGCATCACGACCGGTACCGCCGTCATGACGTGCGCCGACAGCCGCGCCTGGGCTGCCTGGACCCGGCGTTCGTCGCGGTCAGCGGCGCGCTGGCGCAGGGTGGCGGCGACGCGGTCGATCGCCGGTGCGGCCGAGCCGCCCACCTCGGCCGCCGCAGCGATGACGGCGAAGGCCAGCTGCAGGTGGGCGCCGACGGCTCCGGTGAGGGCCTCGTCGATCGGGCGCGCCCGCTGGAGGCCGAGCCGCAGTGGAGCCGTGCAGGTGCTCGTCGTGGGGTCTCCGGGAACCACGCTCGTCAGGGCCTGGCGCAGCGTGGTCCCGCTGCGCAGCTCGCGAGCGAGCTCGTCGCACCACGCCGCGACCGCCACCGCACCCGGGTCCCGCATGGCCCGTCGACCGTTCCACCGATCGACGAACACGGAACGACGCCTCGCCCCCGGTGGATTGCAGCAGGAGTCAGACCCCTGCTGCGATCGGGGCACCGGCTCGACGGTACGGGCCGAGACCGGGCGGAGTGCTCCGGCGACGACGAGCACACCGAGCGCCACGAGGATCGGGGCGGCCACGGCGCTCATCGTCGCCGCCGTCCGAGCGTGTCGACCACGGTGATCGGTGCGCCCGGCTCGGACGGTTCGGCCAGTGCCCGGAGACGGGGACCGTCAGCTCCCGATCCGGGTGGGGCGACTTCGCTGATCGCCGCCACGCGTCGCTTCGTTCCGAGGCGTTCGAGATGGACGACGACGTCGATCGAGCGGGCGAGGTGGTGCCGGATGGCGGCGAGCGGCCAGGTCGGTGCGGCCTGCATCACGAGCGACTCGAGACGCAACAGGGCGTCGGGTGCGCTGTTGGCGTGGCAGGTCGAGATCGAGCCGTCGTGGCCGGTGTTCATCGCCTGGACGAGGGCCAGCACCTCGTCGCCGCGCACCTCGCCGACCACGATGCGGTCGGGTCGCAGCCGCAGCGCCGTGCGCACGAGTTGTCCGAGGTCGATCGCCGCCGGCCCGTCGACGCTCGCCGGCCGCGCCTCGAGACGCACCGTGTGGTGATGGTGCAGCGGCAGCTCGGTGGTGTCCTCGACGACGACGAGCCGCTCCGTCGGCGCCAGAGTGGTCAGCACGGCGGCGACGAGCGACGTCTTGCCCGACGAGGTGGCGCCGGACACGACCACGTTGCAGCGGGCGGTGATGATCTCGCCGAGCAGGGCGAGCACGTCGCCGGCCGCGAACGCGTCGAGCGCCATGACCTCGCGCCGGAACCGGCGGATCGACAACACGGCACCGTCGACGGCCACGGGAGCGAACACCGCACAGACCCGTGAGCCGTCGGGGAGCCGGGCGTCGACGATCGGCGAGGTGCGGTCGATGCGCCGTCCGAGCGGCGCGATCACCCGCTCGATCAGGTGCTCGACGGTGGCGTGGCGCAGCGACCCGACGCCGGTCAGGTCGCCGCGTCGGTCGATCCAGACCTCACCGCCGCCGTTGACCAGCACTTCGTCGATGGTGGGGTCGCGCAGGAACACGTCGAGTTCTCCGAGCCCGCAGAGGTGGGCGACGACCTCGTCGGCGAGGGCGAGTTGCTCGTCGGGGCTGCGCAGCGGTGCCAGCCGGCGGATCTCCTGAGCGGCGAGGACGGCCGTGTCGCCGGGCCGGTCGGCGATCAGCTCGCACACGGATCGCACGACGTCGGCGTCGCCGGTCACGCGGCCACTCGGCGCAGCTCACGCCCGAGCGACCTCGGGAGACGACCGGCGAGCAGCCCGGCGTCGACGGCGCGGGCGACGGCGGGATCGACGGCGACGGTTGCGTCGACCGGGGCGCCGAGTGCCAGCTCGACGTCGTGGCGGCCGAGTGCCCGACCCGGCTCGTCGACGATGATCACCCCGCTCGGGCGGGTCGGACCCCGCACGGCGCGCCGCAACGACAGGTAACACGGCCGGGTGACGAGCACGGCGCGATCGACGACGTCGACCAGCGCGGCCGGTGGCGTTCCGGTGCCGGCGTCGATCGTGACCTCGCCGTGGTGCTCGCTCGACCAGTCGTGCATCCACGACGCCAGCAGGTGCCAGCGGTCGGGGCTCGGCACGGCCACCGGTCCGGTTCCGGTCCGCCACGGCAGCAGCCAGGTCGTCGGTGCGATGTCGATCAGCAGGTCGGCGAGATGGTCGACGCCGGTGTCGGTGGCGAGCCAGTCGGCGACACCCGGACGCGCCGGTTCGGGCAGCCCGAGCACCGCGGGGAGTTCGCCGTCGAGATCGACGAGCAGTGACGGGCGCGGTGACGCCAGCGCCATCGAGGCGGTGACGACCGTGGTTCCGCTGCCGCCCTTGGCGGCCCAACAGAGTGTGACCATGACGTTCCCCCGATCAGCGGGTGGATGCATGGGGGAAGCCGGTGAGCAAACCGTACCGACGGCACGGCCCTGCCACAACACCAGTTGAATGGGGCCATGGCCGACCCCTTCTCCAACGAGCCGCTCTCGGTGGACGAGCTGCCGCGCCTGCGCGATGCGGCGTTCGTGTCGGTGGACCCTCGCTACATGTGGGGCCGTCTTGCAGGCCTGGTGTTCTTCGCGGCGATCGCGGTCGCGGTCGGTGTGCTGGTCGTTCGGCGGAGCGAGGCCGTGGCGGTGCCGGTGCTCATCGCCGGTGGCGTCGTGCTGCTGATCATCGCAACGGCGGTCCTCTCGGTGCTCGAGGCGAGACGTGTGGCCTACCAGGTACGAGAGCACGACCTGTCGTTGCGTCGGGGCGTGATCCGCCACGTGATCGAGACGATCCCGTATTCACGTGTGCAGCACGTGAACGTCGGCCGCGGACTGATCGAGCGGTGGCTCGGCCTCGCCACGCTGGAGATCAGCTCGGCGGGACCGGACATCTCGGTACCCGGACTCGCGGTGGCCGACGCCGATCGGATCAAGCAGGTGATCGCCCAACGAGCCGGCATCGACGACGAGTCGGAGGGTCCGAACGCGGTGGCGATGTCGGATCCGGCGTCGATGCCTTGGCCACCGCCACCGTCGTCACCCGCGTGATGATCGACCTCACCCAGCCGCAGCGGCAGTCGCCGATCGCCATCGTGTTGCTCGGCGCGGGAGCGATCCGCTCACTCGGCATCGCGCAGGTGGCGCTCGCCGTCTTCTTCATCGCCCGCGGTGCCGCCGACGGGCGTCTGATGGCCGTCGTGGTCCTTGCGGTCGCGCTCCTGGTGGCGGTGTCGGTGCTGTCGTGGTGGCGCTACACCTTCCAACTCGTCGATCGGGAACTCGTGGTGACCAGGGGTGTGCTGCGTGTCGACCGACTGACCGTTGCCACCGATCGAATCCAGAGCATCGCCATCGAGCAGGAGTTGCTCCACCGGCTGACCGACGTGGTCAAGGTGGTCGTCACCACGGCCGGGACGGCACAGGCGGAGTTCACCATCGATGCCGTTTCGCTCCCGGTCGCCGAGGAACTCCGACGCCGGGCGACCGCGCTCGGTGCCGCCGCCTCGGGTGAGACGGCGGGCGGGTCCATCGAGCCGACCGAACGGGTCGTGTTCCAGCACACGCCGCGGCGGCTCACCATCGCGGCGCTCACCATGTCGCCATGGGCGGGTCTGGCGCTGATCCCGCCGCTGTGGTTCGGGCTCCAGCAGGCCCTCGAACCGGTTGCCGACGATCTCTCCGAGGCGACGCCCGACGTGGACGTCGACCGGCTCGGGTGGTGGCTGGTGCTCATCATCGTGATCGCCGCACCGCTGTTCGTCGTGATCCTGAACCTCGGGCGGGTGTACCTCGCCGACTGGCAACAGGCGTTGCGCACCGACTCGACGACGCTGCGGCGGACGTCGGGGTTGCTGTCGCGGTTCAGCACCACGAGCAGCGTCGCCCGGGTGCAGGTGATGACGAGCCGTCAGAACTGGCTGCAGCGACGTGCCGGGATTCGGGATGTGTACCTGTCCAATGCCGGCGACGGCGACCTGCGGCTGATCGCATGTCGCGACGAGGAGTTCGCCGCAACCGCAGTTGCCGCGGGCCTGGGCGTCACCGATCAGCTTCCGCTCGACCGGCGGGTGCATCCGGCGGAGATCTGGCTGCGGACGCGCAACACGGCGATCGTTGCCCTCGCGGTCGGCGCCGCGGCGACGCTGCTGGTCGGCTGGTGGGCGATGCTCGTGCTCGTCGTCGTGCCGGTGGTGTGGTGGTCCACCAGACGTCACGTCCGCCATCACCGCTGGTCGCTCGCGGCCGAGTTGGCGACATCGAGCCGGGTGATCAGCTCCTCGACCGAACAGGCTCTGGTGCGCAAGGCCAACCTGGTGCGGGTCACCCAGACGATCTTCGAACGACGCCGGGGTCTCGCGCAGGTCGAAGTGGCCACGGCAGCCGGGACGATCGAGGTGGGAATGATTCCACTCGACGAGGCTCAGGCGGTACGTGACGTGATCCTGCACGGCGTCGAGACCGATCGTCGCGCCTGGATGTGATCAACTGGTGCCTCGGCGCTGCCGCCGGTAGTGTCGCCGGCGGAGGTGTCCGAGTACCTGGTGGGCTCCGCCGCCTTCAAAGCGGTTGGGATGGGCGATCCCCATCCGGCGGGTTCGATTCCCGTCCACCTCCGCCAACACCTCGTGCAGACAGTGGTCCCGTTGATCGCCTCACGCACTACCCCGTCATGATTCGACGTGACAGCGCAGGCGGCACGCCCCTCGACGTGGATCGCGCGGGATGAGTTCGTCGACGACGAGCCCATCGAGTGACTCGGCCGCGCCGACCGCCAGGCCGAAGTGCAGCCCGCAGACGGTCTCGGGGTCGGTCAGCGCCGTCGTCTCGAACGGACAGGCCCCCAACACGATGTCCTTGGCCTCGTCGAGTAGGAGCATGACCGGTAAGATTCCTACCATGAGGGTCACCGAGAAGGGCCAGGTCACCATCCCGAAAGAACTCCGGGACGCACTCGGAATCGGTGCCGGCACCGAGGTCGAGTTCGTACGCAACGACGACACCATCGTGGTTCGCAAGACCGACAGCGCGCCCAGCCGTGGGCGTCAGCTCGTCGAACGTCTCCGCGGGCGAGGCGATGTCGCCATGACGACCGACGAGATCATGGCCCTCACCCGAGAAGCCTGACATGGCCCACGGGACGCTGATCGACAGCAACGTCCTGTTGGACATCCTCACCGAGGACGCGACCTGGAAGGGCTGGTCGAGCAACGCACTCGCTGACGCCGCCGAGGCCGGTCCGATGTACATCAACCCGATCATCTACTCCGAGGTGTCGGTCCGGTTCACGACCGTCGAAGCGCTCGAGGACGCGCTTCCACCCCGGGACTACCGGCGCGAGCCACTCCCGTGGGCGGCCGCATTCCTGGCGGGCAAGGTCTTCCTCGACTACCGGCGCAACCAGGGCGGGAGAACTTCGACGCTGCCCGACTTCTTCATCGGTGCTCACGCAGCGATCGCCGATCTCGAGCTGCTCACGCGCGACGTCAGTCGGTATCGGACGTACTTCCCGACCGTCACGCTCATCGCGCCGACCGCCTGAGACAACCCCCTCGAGCTGGCCGTGACCCTGGTCCCCCTCGTCGCGATGAGATTCTGGACCGACAGCCGGCCCGCAACCTCATCGCACGACCACCGCACGATGCAGCGATGAGATGTCGGCCCGGCACTGGGGCCAGAAACTCATCGCTACGCCGAGTACGCGGCGTCGTCGCGCTCGAAGCGACGCCCGCTGATGCACCTCGGGACCACCTGGATCCAGTGTGATCCGGCCTCGGTCCACGGCTCGGGGTCGGCGCCGACGAGATCGTGCGGCGACGCCTCGTGGGCGATGCCCTGGACGAGCACGCTCCAACCGGTGCGGCGGGCTTCGTCGATCGAGTCGACCTGGAACGCGACAGGTCGCCGGCGCAGGCCGTCGAGCTTGGTGCCCGGATCGGTGCGAAAGACGAGGGTGTCGCGCACCATCACGTAGTTGACCGGCACGATGAAGGGCAGATCGTCGCGATCGACCACGGCGACCCGCCCGACGCGGTGCTGTCCGAGCAACGCCAGGCACTCGTCCCGCTCCAGCGCCACCAACCCGCGCGGTCCCCGGCTGTCGCCGAGCCCCGGGGCAGCGACGTGTCCGTCATCGTCGGGCAGACTCTGCACAGCACCTCCCCTCGAAGATCACGGCCCCTGCCCCACGGTAAGGAGTATTCGACGGCTTGTCCAGTTCGATCAAGCGGGCGTCAGGACGGCCACGAGGAACGTCGACGACTCCTCGTCGAACGGGCGCAGATCCCAGGTCGACAGCCTGAGCTCATCGCGGAGTCCGACCTCGGCGGCGTCGGTGAAGAAGTCGTCGAACTCGTACCCCCGGTCGGCTCCGAACCCGACCACGAGTCGGCCGTCAGGGACGAGATGAGCGAGGAGCCGGTGCAAGACCTGGCGGCGCGTAGCCGGGCCGAGGAATGTCATGACGTTGCCTGCCGAGACGATCACGTCGAACCGCTCTGCGATGCCGTCGGCAGCGAGGTCGACCGCGGCCAGGTCTCGCGTGAGCCAGATCGGACCGGGATGGTCGCGCTCGGCTGCAGCGATCAGCTCCGGGTCGATGTCGACGCCGACCACGTGATGGCCGAGAGCAGCAAGCCGGCCCCCGACCCGTCCCGGTCCACAACCGGCGTCGAGGATCCGAGCCCCACGCGGCACCATCGTGTCGACGAACCGGGCCTCACCATCGAGATCGCGCCCCTCGGCGGCCATCGACCGGAATCGTTCGACGTACTGCGCGGAGTGATCGGGGTTCTCCTCGACCATTCGCAACCAGCCGTTGTCGCTCACGACGTGACCGTACCGAGCCGCGGCGGAAGTGTTGGTTCACCCATCGGGCCCCCTCTCGGAGCTGTTCTCTCCGGTGAGGATCATGCCTCCTGGCTCGGCGATCGCGACCACCAGTGCGGCATCGCGGTCAGGTGTCGGCGTCCTGTTCGGCGAGCCACTGGCGCTTGATCGCTCGCCACCCCTCGTCGGTCTGGCCGCGCCGCCAGTAGGGCGAGACCGATGCCGTCGTCCTGTCGACGCCGTGGTCGACGAGGTGGCGGCGAACGGCGCGGACCTCGGCGGCTTCGCCGTGGACGAAGACGTCGACGGTGCCGTCGGACCAGTCGAGGCTCCGTACCTCGTCGAGCAACAGCGCCTCGGGATCCGCCGCCGTGCAGCGGTGCAGCCATCGCACGTCGACGCCGACCGGGCGCTCGACCGGGATCTCGTTCTCGGGGCGGTCGACGACGACGAGCGCCAGGCCCCGCGCGGTGGGTGTGAGCGCCTCGAGCGACGCCGCGATCGCCGGGAGCGCGCTCTCGTCGCCCGCCATGAGGTGCCGGTCGGCGTCGGGGTCGGGACGGTACCCGCCTGTCGGCCCCGACATCGCCAGTCGGTCGCCGACACCTGCTCGCTGCACCCAGCGTCCGGCGTACCCGTCGTCGCCGTGGACGACGAAGTCGATCGTCAGCCGTCGCGCCTCGGGTTCCCACCGGCGAACGGTGTAGCGGCGCGCCCGCGGGCGCAGCTCGGTCGGCAAATCGCCGAGCTCGTCGTCGTCGAACGGCACCGCGTAGGGCGCGCCGTCGGGGACGAAGCGGGCGTTGACGTACTGGTCGGTGAACTCGGTGGGCTCGAATCCGTCGAGCCCGGGTCCGGAGAAGATGACGCGGACCATCGACGGGCTCAGTCGCTCGACGTGCTCGACGGTTCCGTACTGCTGGGGCATGGGGTTGCTCGCTTCTGGTGAGGGCTCGGTCCCCAAGAACCCTACTTGCCAGAGAGAGTTAGGAAGCCCTAACATCAACCGATGTCCCGACTCGCCGAGGAGCTCACATGACACCGTCCGAACACCTCCGACTGGCGGCGGCCATCGCCCACATCGTGCCGGGAGCCGAACTTCGCCTCTCACCCCGGCACGGCCGGCAGGTACTCGTCGGTCGGCGCCGGAACGCCGACATCGACCCGTGCCCGTTCCGTCAGCTGGTGGCGGCGGGCGCCGCCCCGAACGGCCCCGACCTCGCCGACCACCTGGGCTCGATCGAGATCGGCGGTGCCATCGTCGACGTCGGCGGCGGGGTCTGGGCCTCGAGCGTCGACCGCCGCCAACAGCGATGGATCGCCAGCTTCCTCCCACCCCACCGAATCGCCGAACTCCTCGACGCCATCGGGCTCGACACCGTCGCGCCCGACGCGATGCACGCGTGCCTGAAGCCGGACCCCCTCCTCGCCGTCACGGTGGCGGCGATCACGGCCGACGACCTTCGCGCACTGGAGTTCCTCGACGACGTGGCGGCGTCGATCGCGGCCACCTGCCTGATCGAGGAGCTCCGCAGCGAGCTCTCCGCGCCGGCATGGGCCGACACCGGCGTCGCAGGTGCGCAGTGAGCCGGGCGGCGGCCGGAGCGGGTCGCTCCTGATGGAGTCGCGGGATGCGGGTGTGCGGCCGGGCATTGCGCAGACGGCCGGGGCGCGCTCGTGGCGACGACGAAGCAGCGCCGGTCGGTCGTCTGCTCCGACGCTTCGGGAACTCGGCGAACTCGCAGCCGATGTCGACCATCGGGACGGAGCGCGGGCCACGTCGTGCTGCGTCTCCAACGGCGATCACCTCCTCTGAGGTCATCCGCACAGCATCGGGGAACCCAGCGTTCAGCGGTGTCGAACGCTGAGTGAGGAGTCGATCCCGGCGTCGTCGACCCGCCGGCCGGCGTGAGCTACGCGGGCAAGTTCACCTCGTCACTCCGTGGCCGCCGCGGCGAGGTCGGTGGCGAACACCGCCGCTCCGGCGGCGCCGGGGTAGGCGAGCTGGTCGAGCGTGACGACGCGGTCGGCCCGGACGCCGGGCAGCGTCGCCCACAACGGGGACTCGACGACGGTGGCGAGGGCGACGTCCTGGCCCTCGACGATGGTCGCCTGCAGCAGCACGACCACGTCGCCCTGCAGGACCCCGAGTTCCTCGAGTGACAGCTCGATGCGTCCGTTGCCGTCGGTGCCGGTGGCTCCCGGCCCCGGAACGAGTTCGATGCCGAGTTCGTCGACCATCAACTCGGTGAGGATCGTGCGATCGTCGGTGTAGGCGCGGATGAACGGCCCCGGCGACACCGACAGCGCCGACATGCGGACGCCGTCGAGCGCCGTGCGAGCGGTGTCGAGGTCGGCTTCGATCGTGGCGATGCGGTCGGTGGCGACGTCGCCGAGGCCGAACACGTCAGCGGTCAGCTCGAACCGTTCCCGCCAGTCGCTGTCGTCATCACCGATCGCCACCGTCGGAGCTACTGCGGACAGGGTGTCGTAGCCCACGAGTTCGATGTAGGAGGGGTAGGCGACGAGGAGGTCGGGACGCAGCGCTGCGAGTCGTTCGAGGTTGAACTCCGCCGACGCGAGGAGCTCGATGTCCGCCGTCGCCGCCGGATCGATCCCGGCGAACCCCGACGGGTCGTTCGACGTGGACGCGACGGGTGCGATGCCGATGGCCAGCAGGTCGGCGAGGAGGAACTCCTCCGACAGTGCGACGACGCGTTGCGGTGACGCAGGCACCTCGGTCGTGCCGAAGGCGTGCTCGACCGACCTCGGCCCCGCCGCCGTGTCGGGCGTGGTGTCGCTCGTGGGTCCCGACGAATCGAACGGAGCTGCGGTCGTGGCCGTGGTCCGAGCGGTCGTCGCGGTCTCGGCCTGCTCGGTCGTGGGCGTGGCCTCCTCGTCGCCCGCTCCGCACGCGGCGAGTGCCATGAGCGCAGCGGTCGCCAGCCCGAGGGTGACTCGACGACGAGCTGTCGGCAGGGGCCGGTGCATGCGCGAGGTCTCCTTCACGGGTGAGGGCTGCGCGGCGAGGCGGAGCCGATCGGGACGACGAGCGGGGTGCCGCTCACGGGGTCGTCGATCACGAGCGAGTCGAGGCCGAAGACATGGCGGACGGTGTCGACCGTGATCACCTCGGCCGGTCGTCCGGCGGCGGCGATCGCGCCGTCGCGCATCGCCACGACGTGCGTGGCGTAGCGGCAGGCGAGGTTGAGGTCGTGGAGGACCACGACGATCGTCCGGCCCCGTCGGCGGTGCAGTCGTTCGACGAGGTCGAGCACGTCGATCTGGTGCGCGATGTCGAGGAACGTCGTCGGCTCGTCGAGCAGCAACAGGTCGGTGTCCTGGGCGAGCGCCATGGCGATCCAGACGCGTTGGCGCTGCCCGCCCGAGAGTTCGTCGACGGGACGACCGGCGAGATCGGCCGTGCTCGTGGCGTCGAGCGCCATCGCCACCGCTCGCTCGTCGGCCTCGCTCCACTGCTGGAACAGTCGCTGGTGCGGGGTGCGGCCGCGGGCGACCAGGTCGGCGACGGTGATCCCCTCGGGGGCGATCGGGGTCTGCGGCAACAGGCCGAGGCGGCGGGCCACCTCCTTGGTCGGCAGCGTGTGGATCTGCTCGCCGTCGAGCACGACGCGTCCGGCCGTCGGGCGGAGCAGGCGGGCGAGCGCCCGCAGCAGCGTCGACTTGCCGCACGCGTTGGGGCCGATGATCGCGGTGACCTCGCCGTCGGGCACCGTGAAGTCGAGGTCGTCGATGACCAGGCGGTCGTCGTAGCCGAGGGTCACGCCGTCGGCGCGCAGGCGAGGTTGGTCGGCCTTCATCACAATGCTCCGGTTCGGGCCTGGCGGGTGAGCAGCCACAGCAGGTACGGAGCGCCGATCAGCGCCGTCATGATCCCGACCGGCAGCTCGACGGGGGCCAGCAAGCGGCGCGCCGCCAGGTCGGCGACCACCGTCACCGACGCACCGACGAACGCGGCGGGCACGATGCAGGCCCGCGGCGAGTTGGTGAGGCGGCGGGCGATCGGGCCGGCGACGAACGCGACGAACGCGATCGGGCCGGCGGCGGCGACACCGAGAGCGGCGAGGCCGACGCCGACGAGCACCAGCGACAGCTTCGCCCGGCCGACCTTCACGCCGAGCGCGGCGGCGGTGTCGTCGCCGAGGTCGAGCCGGTCGAGCGTGCGTTGCATCACGATGGCGAGCGGGCCGAGCACGGCGAGGGCGACGGCCACGATGCGGACCTCGTCCCAGCTGCGACCGTTGAGCGAACCGGTCAGCCAGACCGCGGCGCGCTGCACGTCGTTGATCTCGGCGCGGGTGATCATGTAGTCGATGGCGGCGCTGATGGTGAATCCGGCGCCGATCCCGACGAGCACGAGCCGGTAGGCCTTGACGCCGCGTTTCCAGGCCAGGAAGTAGACGGCGAGGGCGGCGAGGAGGCCGCCGACGACGGCGCCGATCGACACCTGCAGCGTCCCGGCGTCGAGGTACACGATGGTCACCACGGCGCCGAGGGCGGCGCCGCTGGTGAAGCCGATGATGTCGGGCGAGCCGAGTGGGTTGCGCACGAGCGCCTGGAAGATCGCCCCCGACATCCCCAACGCGGCGCCGACGCCGATGCCGACGAGCACGCGGGGGAGCCGCAGCGTGCCGACGATGAACTCCGAGTCGTCGGTCGGGTTCCCGAAGATGGTCGCCACGACGTCGCGGATCGGGATCGGGAAGTCGCCGACGCTGATCGACCACAGACCGACCAGGACGGTGAGCAGTGCCAGCGCGACGCAGACGACGATCGTGCGCTGGTCGAGGCGGACCGAGAACGACCGCCGTCGGATCACGACGCCGCTGATCGGCACCCGTCCGGCTCCCGGCGGTACGTCGGCGACGTCGCTCGTGACGGCCGTGCGGTCGGCGGTGTCGGTCACAGCTGCGCCATCCGGGCCCGACGAACGAGCAGCACGAAGAACGGACCACCGATCGCCGCGGTCATGATGCCGACCTGCACCTCGCCGGGTCGGGCGACGATCCGCCCGAGCGTGTCGGCGAGCAGCACCAGGCCGGCGCCGGCGAGGGCGGAGGCCGGGAGCAGCCACCGCTGGTCGGGCCCGAACCAGGAGCGGACGGCGTGTGGCACCACGAGGCCGACGAAGCCGATCGGGCCTGCCGCCGCGACGGCACTCCCGCAGAGCAGCGTGATGGCGAGCACGCTCACCGCACGGGTGACGCCGACACGGACCCCCAGCGATCGCGCCGTCTCCTCTCCCAGCGCGAGGGCGTTGAGCTGCCGGGCTGCGCCGAGGGCGCACAGCACGCCGACGGCGATGAACGGCGCGACCTGGCTGCTGACGTCCGGGCCCCGCCCGGCGAGCGAGCCCACCGCCCAGAACCGGAACTGGTCGAGGGTGGCCTGGTCGAGCAACGTCACCGCTCGTGTGAGTGCGAAGAGCAACGCCGCCAGCGCGGCTCCGGCGAGTGCCAGGCGTACCGGGTTGGCGCCTCCCCGGCCGGTGGAGCCGAGCAGGTAGACGGCGACCGAGGCCAGTGCCGCGCCGACGAAGGCGAACCAGACCAGGCCCGACACGCTGGCGATGCCGAAGGTCCAGATGGCGAGTACCACGGCGAACGCCGCTCCGGCGTTGACGCCGAGGAGGCCGGGATCGGCGAGCGGGTTGCGGGTGACCCCCTGCATCACGGCGCCGGCGATGCCGAGTGAGGCGCCGACGAGCGCGGCGAGCACGGTGCGCGGCAGGCGCAGTTCACGCACGATCAGGTGGTCGGTGGCCTCGTCGTCGAAGCCGATGAACGAGTCGAGCACCGTGGGCCACGGGATCGACTTCGATCCGACCGCCAACGAGACCAGTACGCCGAATGCCACGGCCGCAGTGAGCGCCGCCACGCCGGCGAGGCGGCGGGCGGCCGCCGGGCCGTTCGAGCGGACCATCGGCTCGTCGGCGACACCGACCGGGCCCGTCCCGGTCGGCGACGGCGTGGTCGTGGTCTCGACCGGCATGGCGTGCAGGTTAGGTGCGCCTAACCTCGTGCGGCAAGCCTGCCGTCAAGCTGGGGTCGGCGCCAGTCGGGCAGGGTCAGCGTGACGGCGTGCGGTGGAGGCGCACGGCGTTGACGAGCACCGCGACGGTCAGGAACCCGACGAAGGTGAGCGGCACGCTGCCCGGCGCCTGGCGCTGGTCCATCAGCAGCACCGCACCCCACATCGCGAGGGTTGCGCCCACGACGAGCGCGCCGCGCTGCACCCAACGGCGGGCGGCGGCGCGGTCGACCGCCGCCGTCATCGGCAGCACCGCCGCCAGCGCGACCACCGCGTGGAACGTGAACAGCGCCGCGGCGACCACCACGACGAGTGCAGACAGCGCGTCGTCGTTCGTCGAGAGCCACTGCCACGTCACCACCACCGGAACACCGAGCGCCGTGTGGGTCGCCGGGCGGATCGCCGAGCCGACGGCGAACGCGACGACCACGCTCGACACCAACAGCGACTGGCCGCCTCCCGACGCACCCGCGACGAGCGTCGCCGCGAGCGCCGTGACCACCGATGCCAGGCCCAGCAGCCAGCGCTGCGGCGCCACCCGGGTCAAGCCGGCCAACCAACGTTCGAGGTCCTTCATCGCCGCACCAGCCGGGGGCCGGTCGTCCGCCGGGCGATGTCGCGGATCACCTGGTCGAGGCTGCCCGGGCCCTGCCACCGCACGACCGGGATGCCCGCCGCCGTCACCATCCGCAGCTCCCGGCGCCGCTCGAGCAGCCGGATCCGCCACGCCAGCGACGTCAGCTCGTCGTCGTGGACCACCACGTGGTCGGGGAGCGTGTCGATGACCACCACGGCGAGCCCCTGGCGTCCGAGCGACATCGCCAGGTCGAGTGCATCGGGTGCGACCAGCGGCGACAGCATCACCGTCATCTGGCCGGTCGTCGACACGTGACGCCAGCCCGCTGCCCGCCCCGCCCGGGCGAGCGGCCGGCCGTCGGCCGCCGGGCGGACGTCGGCCAGGGTGTCGAGCGTCCGGCGTAGCTGACCGCGTCCGGTGCCCGGTGGCACCGAGTGGGTGACCGGGCCGCCGAAGGTGCGCAGCGACACCCGCTCGCCGCGGGTCGCGTAGTGCTCGGCGATGGCGCCGGCGGCTCGCACGCCGGCGTCGAGGCTCGAGGCCCGACCGTCGATGCCGTCGCTGACGCCGTAGTCGTCGGTCGCATCGAGCACGAGTGCGACGTGGGTGTCGAGGTCGGCCCAGGTGGCATTGACGAGCAGCTCCTCGCTGCGTGCCGAGCGCGCCCAGTTGATGCGTCGCATCCGGTCGCCCGCCCGGAACGCGCGGATGCCCGCGAACTCGTTGCCCTCGCCGCCCCGGGTGGACCGGTGGAGGCCGATCAACCCGTCGGGCGGTCGCGGCGAGGCGCCGACGTCGAACACCGCCGGCAGCGGCAGGGTCGTCACGTGCCGCGGGGGTGTGGTCGTCGC
>JAWLFC010000112.1:0-9272 GCA_041685755.1 Ilumatobacteraceae bacterium | reverse complement strand
GCGGCGGGCGCGCAGCCGGAGGTCTTCGAGCACTCGCCGGTTCGCCGCCTGCAGGTCGGCGAGGAACGCGACCGCCCAGATCTGCGCCGCCACCACGATGAGGCCGATCCCGGCGAGCAGGCTGGGGACGCGGCTGGTGTAGACGTCCTCGACCAGGTACAGGCCGAGCCAGCGCAACAGCAGCAGGGCGCCGATCGCGAACGGCACCAGCCCGGCGAGGAAGAAGAACCGGAACGGCTTGTAGAGCGCGAAGCTGCGGATGATCGACTGCGCCGATCGCCACACGTAGCGGCTGCTGCTCTTCACGAGTCGGGAGTCGCGGGTCTTCGGGTTCACGCCGACCGGCACCGACGCCACCGCGATGCCGTTCCACCCCGCTTGCACGATCGTCTCCATCGTGTACGTGTAGCGACCGAACACCTGGACCCGCATCGCCGCGTCGCGCGAGTACGCCCGGAAGCCGCTGGCGGCATCGCGCACGCCCGTGCCCGAGAAGCGCCGCACGACCGAACTGCCGGTGCGCTGCAGCAGCTTCTTGGCGCGCGAGAAGTCGTCGATCGACGCGATCGGTCGCTCGCCGACCACCATGTCGGCCTCGCCGGCGAGCACCGGCGCGACGAGGTCGGGGATCGAGCCGCCCTGGTACTGGTTGTCGGCGTCGGTGTTGACGATGACGTCGGCGCCGGCGCGCAGGCAGGCGTCGATCCCGGTGAGGAATGCCGCGGCCAGGCCCCGGTTGTGCGGGTGGGACACGACGTGGTCGACGCCGAGTTCCCGGGCGATCTCGGCGGTGCGGTCGCTGCTGCCGTCGTCGATCACGAGCCACTCGACGATGTCGATGCCGGGAACCTCGCGGGGCAGGTCGGCGACCGTCAACGGCAGTGTCTCGGCCTCGTCGAAGCACGGGATCTGGATGATCAGCTTGCGAGGACGCGGCGACCGGGATCGATCGCGGGCGTGGTCCGACATCACGGGGCAGCGTAACGGGTGGGCGCGTCGGCGTCGGCGTTGCCCACCGGTGGCGCCGTGCGGGCGGTCGGCACCGCGATCGCGGCGCCGAGCAGGTCGACGCCGATCGACACGACGCGGCTGAGCAATGCGACCGACACCGCCAGCCCGGCGCCGAGCGGGCCGGTGAGGAGCGACACGAGGACGGCTTCGCGCACGCCGAGGCCGCCGGGCAGGCCGACGATCACGAATCCGGCGATCCACGAGAGGCAGGCGGCGTAGACGAGCGTCGCCGCGAGCTGGGCGTCGACGGTGGCGCCGAGGGCCAGGGCGGCGCCGACGGTCATGCCGGCGAACAGCAGCCAGACCGGCAGGTAGCGGGCGACGATGCCGGCGAACCAGCCCACGGGTGGGAGCCGCAGCTCCCTGGTGCTGACCCGGTCGGCGAGGTGGTGCAGGCGACGTCGCAGGGGTTCGGCGGCGAGCGCGGCTGTCCCGGCGATCAGGCCGCTCGCGAGGAGCAGCGGAACGGCCCGGGTCCCGCTCGGCGCGACGAGGCCGGCGGCGGCGGCGACGGCGGTGGCACCGACGAGCGTGGCCACCATCGACAGCGCCGTCGACCAGTAGGCGATGGCGCGCGGTGTGTGATCGCGGTGGGCGAGTTCGGCTTGGCCGACGATCGGCCAGATCCCTCCGGGGACGTACTTGCCGAGTTGGCCGACGAAGAACCACGCCATGCCGCGACGCCACGGCGCCGGCGCGCCGCCGGCGCGGACGATGACGAGCCAGTTGGCGCCGAGCAGGATCATGGCGGCGAGGCCCGACACGACGGCGGCGAGCAGCCAGAGCGGATCGGCAGCGGCGAGCGCGTCGGCGATCTCGTCGCGGTCGCGCACGACCCGGACGGCGACGAAGGCCAGCCCGGCGAGCCCGATCGCGAGCCCGGCGAGGTTGAGCGCTCGGCTCATCCGGTGGCGGGTGCCGTCGTTGCGGATCCGCGCGCCGTCGTGGCGCCCTTCGCGCCGGCGCGCACCATCGTCCACGGCATCGGGTTGGCGGTCGCGGCGACGTCGAATCGGGTGGCCACCAGTTTGGCGAAGCCCCGGTTCGTCCAGTGGTTGACGTGCCCGGGTGTGTTGCCGAGGTCGCGCAGGTAGCGACCGCGGGCCATGTTGCCGACGCGCCAGATCGGCTCGAACGGCACCGAGGCGATCAGCTGACCGGTGGTGACGCGGGCGAGTTCGCGCAATGCCGCGTCGGGGTCGGGGAGGTGTTCGAACACCTCGATGGCCAGCACCAGGTCGAACGAGTCGTCGGGGAACGGCAGGGTCGTGGCGTCGCCGAAGACGCACGACAGCCCCCGTTCGCTCCAGTCGCCGGCGAGGTCGTCGTCGGGGAGGTCGAGGCCGAGCACGGCGGCGTCGGGGAATCGGGCGATGACGCGTTCGGTGACGATGCCCTCGCCGACGCCGATCTCCAGGATCCGCTGCGGCGCACGGGCCGCGGCAGCGGCGTCGAGCATCGAGTCGAGTGCGCCGAAGAAGCCGCGCATCATGCGCTGCTCGATCGGGTTCGTCGAGGCGTACTTGTCGTAGGTGTTGCCGGTGGGTACCGGTTCGGTCGTCACCATGTCCGACAGTGTCGCACCGTCGGCGGGTGATCGGGCGTTCAGCTGGAGGCGGCGTCGAGGGCGCGACGGGTGAGGACGCGGGCGAGGTGCTGGCGGTACTCGACGCTGGCGTTGAGGTCGGCCTGCGGGTCGGCCTCGGCGGCGGCCGCGTCGGCGGCGTCGGCGACGCTCGCCCCGCCGGCGATGGCGTCGGCGACGCTCGTCGCGAGCACGGGCGTCGCACCCATGTTGACGAGGCCCACGCCGGCGCGGTCGCCGTCACGCCACGCCGCGACACCGACGATCGCCCAGTCCTGGGCCCGGCGGTTGAACTTCTGGAAGCCCCACCCGGCACCGTTCATCTTCGGCACCCGGACCTCGGTGAGCACCTCGTCGGGCTCGAGCGCGGACTCGAAGAACGTCCGGTAGAAGTCGGCAGCGGCGATCTCGCGGGTGCCGTTCGGGCCCTGGGCGACGTAGGTGGCGCCGAGGGCGAGCGTGGTGGCGGGCAGGTCGGACGCCGGGTCGGCGTGGGCGATCGTGCCGCCGAGCGTCCCGCGGTGGCGGACCTGGGGGTCGCCCACGTAGCCGGCGGCGTGGGCCAGCAGCGGGACGTGTTCGTGCAGGAGTTCGGAGTTCTCCACGTCCATGTGGCGGGTCAGCGCGCCGATGGCGACGTGGTCGCCGGCGTCGCGGATGTAGGACAGGTCGCTGAGGCGACCGATGTCGATCACCACGCTCGGCTGGGCGAGGCGCAGCTTCATCATCGGCAGCAGGCTGTGCCCGCCGGCGATGAACTTGGCCTCGTCGCCGTGCTGGCCGATGAGGCTGATCGCTTCCTCGGCGGTCTCGGCGCGGACGTAGTCGAATGCGGCGGGGATCACGGGGTGCCTCCGGTGGAGCTGGTGGTGGACTGGGCGGTCTGGATGGCGTTCCAGACGGTGTTCGGGCTGGCGGGCATCTCGACGTTGCGGACCCCGAGGCCCGACAGCGCGTCGACGATGGCGTTCATGACCGCCGGCGCCGAACCGATCGTTCCGGCCTCGCCGACGCCCTTGACGCCGAGCGGGTTCGTCGGCGACGGGGTCACCGAGTGCCCGATCGTGATCGGCGGTACGTCGCTGGCGGCCGGCACGAGGTAGTCGGCGAGCGTCGAGGTGCGCAGGTTGCCGTCGGAGTCGTAGTCGGCGCGCTCGTAGAGCGCCTGGGCGAGGCCCTGCACCACGCCGCCGTGTACCTGGCCCTCGACGATCATCGGGTTGACCTGGTTGCCGCAGTCGTCGACGGCGACGTACGTCAGGACGTCGACGTCGCCGGTCTCGACGTCGACCTCGACGAGGCACATGTGCGTGCCGAACGGCCACGAGAAGTTCGGCGGGTCGTAGGTGACCTGCGCTTCGAGGTTCGGTTCCAGCCCGTCGGGCAGGTCGTGGGCGGTGAACGCGGCGAAGGCGACGGCGGCGAGTGGCACCTCGCGGTCGGGTGATCCGGCCACCCGGAACGAGCCGTCGACGAACTCGAGGTCGTCGACGTTGGCCTCCAGCTGATGGGCGGCGATCTGCTTGGCCTTGTCGATGACCTTGTCGCACGCCATGCTGACCGCCACGCCGCCGACGGGCAGCGACCGGCTGCCGTAGGTGTCCATGCCGAGCGGGGCGATGGCGGTGTCGGAGTGCAGCACGTCGACGTCGGCGGGGTCGACGCCGAGCTTGTCGGCGACGATCATCGACCACGACGTCACGTGTCCCTGTCCGTGCGGTGAGGTGCCGGTGACGACCTGCACCTTCGACGTCGGCAGGATGCGTACGGTCGCCGCCTCCCAGCCGCCGGCGGAGTAGTTGAGCGAGGCGAGGACCCTCGACGGCGCGAGGCCGCACATCTCGAAGTAGCTCGACACGCCGAGCCCCAGTCGCTTGGTCGCGCCCTCGACGTTCTGTTCGGCCTGGCGGGCGCGGACGCCGGCGTAGTCGATCATGTCGGCGGCGATCGTGGCGGCCTTGTCGTGGTCGCCGGAGTCGTAGACGAGCCCGGTGAAGGCCTCGTACGGGAACTGCTCGGGGCGGATGAAGTTGCGTCGGCGCAGCTCCAGCGGGTCGGTGCCGATCTCCTCGGCGAGCGCGTCCATCGCCCGTTCGATCGCGTAGGTCGCCTCGGGTCGTCCGGCGCCGCGGTAGGCGTCGGTCGGGGTGAGGTTCGTGAACACGCCGGTGCAGGAGAAGTCGTAGGCCTTGGGCAGGTCGTACACGCCGGCGTAGAGGAACGCCCCGAGGATCGGGATGCCGGGCGTGATCAGTTGCAGGTAGGCGCCCATGTCGGCGGTGAGGCGCACGCGCACCGCGGTCAGCTTGCCGGTCGAGTCGGCGGCGAGCTCGATGTGCTGGAGCTGGCCGCGGCCCTGGATCGATGCGACGGTGTTCTCCGAGCGGGTCTCGTTCCACCGGATCGGCACGCCGAGCTGCAGCGAGAGCGCGACGCAGAGCAGCTCCTCGGCGTAGACGTCGAGCTTGGCGCCGAATCCGCCACCGACGGCCGGGGCGACGACGCGGAGCTGGTGCTCGGGCACGCCGAGGGTGACGGCGATCATCACCTTGAGCACGTGGGGGATCTGGGTGGAGGTGTACAGCGTGATGTCGCCACCGAAGGGCTGGGGGATGGCGACGACGGCCCGCGGTTCCATCGCCATCGGGATCAGGCGTTGCTGGACGTAGTGCTCGCTGACCGTGTACGCCGCGGCGTCGAAGGCGGCCTGGACGGCGCCGTCGGTCTCCTCGACGAGCAGGTTCCACGTGTACGACGAGTTGGTGCCGAGCTCGTCGTGGACGACGACGCGGTCGGTGGCGGCGTCGGCGAGGTCGACGATGGCCTCGCGTGGCTCGTAGTCGACGTCGATGGCGTCGATGGCGTCGTGGGCGATCGCGTCGCTGTCGGCGAGCACCACGGCCACCCCGTCGCCGACGTAGTGCACGGCGTCGATCGCGAGCGGGTGGTGCGGCGGGTTGAGCATGTCCTCGGTCACCGCCCAGGCGCACGGCATCGGCGCGGACCAGGTGTCGGCGAGGTCGGCGCCGGTGTACACGGCGCGCACGCCGGGCATCGCCGCGGCAGCGCTGGTGTCGATCGACACGATCCGGGCGCTCGCGTACGGGCTGCGCAGCACCGCCATGTGGAGCGCCCCCGGCACGTTCATGTCGTTGGCGAAGACCGCTTCGCCGGTCAGGAGGACGGGGTCCTCCTTGCGGAGCAGGCGCTGGCCGATGACGCCGGTGGCGGTCGGCTCGTCGGTGATGGTCATGTCTGGACCCCCATCCAGTCGGTGTGCAGTTCGGTGTGCCGGTCAGGCAGGCGCCGAAGCGGCGGCCAGGACGGACTTGACGATGTTGTGATAGCCCGTGCAGCGGCACAGGTTGCCCTCGAGGCCGACGCGGACGTCCTCCTCGGTCGGGCTGGGGTTCTCCTCGAGCAGGCTGGTGGCGGCCATCACCATGCCCGGGGTGCAGTACCCGCACTGCAGGCCGTGGTTCTCCATGAAGGCCTGCTGCATCGGGTGCAGCGTGCCGTCGGCGGAGGCCATCCCCTCGATGGTGCGCACCTCCTGGCCGTCGGCCTGCACGGCGAGCACCGTGCAGCTCTTGACGGCCTCGCCGTTCAGGTGCAGCGAGCAGGCGCCGCACGACGAGGTGTCGCAGCCGATGTTGGTGCCGGTCAGCCCGACGACGTCGCGGATGTACTGCACGAGCAGCATCCTCGGTTCGACGTCGTGCGTGTGCGTGGTGCCGTTGACGGTGACGCTGATCTCCACTGGTGCCCCCATGTCCCCTTCGCTCGTTGCGGCGACCCCGGCGTGTCGGAGCCGGCCCCCATCATGCACCATTCGCCGACCCCTTCGCGCACTCGGACCGCCCGCCGACGTGCAACTCGCCGAATCCCCCCGAAAAATCGCGCCTGGATTGCGCTCAGCGCAACCGGAGCGCGCCATTTCGGGTGGGGCAGGGTGGTCAGAGAGCGACGGTCAGAGCAGGGTGGCGATGTCGCGAGTCGCCAGGTACACGAGGAAGACGATGATGACCGTGCCGAAGATCGTGTAGTGCCAGCGCTTGGAGTGGTTCGCCCGCCAGAACCGGCGGATGCTGTACACGATCGACACCATCGCCAGCGCACCGATGACGATCCCGATCGCCGGGCCGACACCGCGGGCGATGCCGACGGCGGGGAGCACGAACGGGAACACGATGTACATCAACAGGCAGCGACACGTGCTGATGAACAGCGACTTCTGGAACGCCGAGCGGGCTTCGGCGGCGGTGGATGTCTGTCCCTCGGGCAGCCGGAGCAGGCGGCGCATGAAGCGGTCGGCCGCCGGCTGTGCGACCGGTGCCGGTGCGGAGTCGGCGGCGATGGGGGGTGGGTCAGCGGTCGTGCTCATGGCCGTCACGAACGGTACGTCGCCATGACAGCAGCGGCAACTCCGGTGGGGGAGTCGACGAGCGCGCAGGCGCCGGCGCCGGTGAGTTCCTCCGCCGAGCCGAACCCCCACGTGACGCCGATGCAGTCGACGCCGTTGTGGAGCGCCCCTTCGACGTCGTGGTCACGGTCGCCGACCATGACGACATGGTGTCCGTTGCGCGACGGCTCGCCGAGCCCGAGTTCCGCCAACGCGTACGTGATGACCTCGGCCTTCGTCCGCCGACCCCACCCGACGGTGTGGCTGGCGCCGGCCTGCACGGCGAAGTGGTGGGTGAAGCCGAAGTGCTCGGTGATGCGCATCGCGGTCGACTGTGGCTTGGCGGTCGCCAGCGACACGACGAAGCCGGAGCGAGCGAACTCGTCGAGCATCTCGGCGATGCCGGGATAGACGGCGTTCTCGAACAGCCCGACGTCCTCGTAGCGGTCCCGGTAGGCGCCGACCACGCGGGCGATGTCGTCGACGGGGACACCGAGCGTCGGGAAGCTGACCTCGAACGGTGGGCCGATCACGGAGCGGACCTGCTCGTCGGTGGGCGGCTCGTAGCCGCAGGCGGTGAAGGCGTGCTGCAGCGAGCGGGCGATGCCGGGTGACGAGTCCGACAGCGTCCCGTCGAGGTCGAGCAGGACGTGCACGGTGGAGCCGTTCCGTGCGGTCATGCGTCGGTCAGCTCGACGAGCGCGTGCAGGTCGTCGTCGGTGCCCACGGCGATCAGCACCTGCTTGTGTTCGATGATCATGCCGGGGTCGGGGTTGGTGGTGAAGGTCCCGTCGGTGAGCCGCACCGCGAGCACGAGGACCCCGGTGAGTTTGCGCAGGTTGACCTCGCGCAGGGTCTTGCCGGCGAGGGGTGAGCCGTCGGTCACCTCGATCTCCTGCATCCGGAACTCGAGCGACCGTTCGTGCATGACGACGTCGATGAACTCCGCGACGTGGGGGCGGGCGACGAACGAGGCCATCCGGGCGGCGCCGAGCTCCTGGGGGTTGACGACCCGGTCGGCGCCGGCATTGGCGAGCTTCGGGACGCTCTCGTCCTGGCGGGCCCGGGCCACGATGAAGAGATCGGGAACGATCGCCCGCGCCGACAGGGTGACGAAGAGGTTCTCGGCGTCGCCCTCCAGCGCCGCGATCAGTGAACGGGCGCGTTCGAGGCCGGCCGTGCGGAGGGTGGAGTCGAGGGTGGCGTCACCGACCACGGTGGGGTACGGGAGATCGGCGATGCGGTCGGCGTCGACGTCGACGACGACCTGGACGGAGAGGGTGAAGGTGTAGAGCACCGTGGACGCACCCAGGATGATGATTCCGATGGTGAACCACTGTTCGAGCGTCGAGAAGTCGTGCAGCTCGCGGAACCCGACCGTCGAGACCGTGGTGACGGTCTGGTACACGGCATCGGTGAAGGAGAGCCCGAACAGCAGGTATCCGATCGTGCCCACGACCAGGACGGCCATCACCCCCGCGATGGCGCGTCGCAGGCGGCCGATGGCGGTGTCGTTCACATCGCCGAACGTAGTCCGCGCTCAGTGGCTGCGGAGGATGTCGCGGATCAGCGGCTCGTAGTGCTCGAGGGGGTTGCTGACGTAGTCGGCGTCGAAGGCGGTCTGGTCGTACTTGGCGCAGAACTCCTCGGTGTACTCGAAGTACGGCGAGTCGCGGTGCACCTCGCGGGCGTCTTTGTCCATGCCGAGGTGGTGCCAGAAGTAGTAACCCTGGAACTCGCCGTGGTGCTTGACCATGAAGTGGTTGGCCTCCGACACGAACGGCTTGAGGATGCCGGCGGCGATGTCGGGGTGGGCGTACGGGCTGAGCGTGTCACCGATGTCGTGCAGCAGCGCACACAGCACGTACTCGTCGTCGCGGCCGTCGCGTTCGGCTCGCGTCGCGGTCTGGAGACTGTGCTCGAGGCGGTTGACCGGGAACCCACCGTGGTCGGACTCGAGGGCGCGCATCAAGTCGATCACGCGGTCGGCGACGAGCGACTGGGTGATGGCGAGCTGGGGGGCGATGATCGCCCAGTCCTCGGCGGTCGACTCCTCGAAGCTCGTGAAGCTGGTCCGTCGGTGTTGTTCCGTGGTGCTCATGTCGTCTCCTGTCGGCGTTACGCCAGGGGTCAGACCCCCGGCGTAACACGTCGTCGGTTGGTGCGGGCGAGTGGCCGTTACGCCGGGGGTCTGACCCCTGGCGTAACGGTCATGTTGCGGATTGGATGGCGCGCCAGACCTTCTCGGGTGTGGTCGGCATGTCGATGTGGCGG
>JAWLFC010000111.1:0-9365 GCA_041685755.1 Ilumatobacteraceae bacterium | reverse complement strand
CCGGCGATATCCGCCCGTGAACTGCAACAGTTCGTCGTGTTGCATCTTGATATCATGATGTCATGGCAAAGCAGACCACCGTTCGATTGCCCGACGATCTCGCCGACGACGCCGAGGCCGTGGCCCGAGTGCGCGGTGACAGCGTCAACCAGCTCATCATCGACGCGCTCGTCGCCGAGATCGAACGAGTCCGCTCCGACGACGACTTCACCGCCCGAGCCAAGAAGCTGCTCGAGCGTGACCGGGAGATCCTCGACCGCCTCGCCAAGTGACCCGCTCTCTCAGCTCGCCGAGTTCTGGTTCCTCGCCGAACACGTCACCGGCATCAACGCCGCAACGCTCATCAGATCCAGCCGCGTCGAGCTCGCCGATTCGGCACTGCACGCACCGCAGGCCGGCTTCGGCGACACCGACTTCTACCCAGACGTGTACGACAAGGCCGCAGTGCTTGCGTGTCGGATTGCGTGGAATCACCCGTTGCCCGACGGCAACAAGCGAGCAGCGTGGGCATGCCTCGTGCTGTTCATCGACCTCAACGACGGGTCATGGAATGACGAGCAACCCGACGTCGATGACGCCGTTCAGGCGATGCTTGCGGTGGCAGCCCGGGAGGTCGACGAGAACTGGCTCGCAGACTGGCTTCGTCTCGCGAAGAGCGCGCTTCCGGCGAAGTGTTTGAGGTCCGAGCGCCGATCGGACGGCACATGATCCCTGTCAGATCGGCAGGAGCCCGTCGGGATCGGCACGACTGCGAGCGGCCAGGTTTCCCATGACTCGAAAGCCCGGCCGAGCGGTCGCCTGGGTAGCAGCTCGGGGAATGATCCGTGACGCGGCGCGATCAGGAGCGTGAGCGTGCAGCAATCCCGGGACCCCAACGAGACCACAACGGCGCGCACGTACCGGGCGCCTCTGACAAGCCCTCGCACTCGGGACTGCGGTCGCCGTTGAAGGTGATCTCGAGGGCGGAAAAGGGCGGACCGGGGCGGCGAAAGGGCGGGTCACACCGGTCAACAACGGTCACTCGAAAACCCACCCTGACCAGGAACGCAGCGCCCTGACCAGGAATGACGCGCGAATCCCCTCGGGGGTTCGATTTCCCCCAGCTCCACGAACGAAGACACATGACACCGCAGTGGGCGACGTTACATGTAACATGGCGGCATGGCTCGTCGACAGTCCTCGTCACCCTCCGCCATTCGTGTACGCGCCCACCGGCAGCGACTCCGCGAACAAGGGCTCCGGCCGATCCAGATCTGGGTCCCTGACGTCCGATCCCCACAGTTCGCCCAGCAGGCCCACCAACAGTCGCTCGCTGTCGCGCTGAGTCGACACGAAGCCGACGACCAGGCCTTCATCGACGCGCTGGCCGACGACGAGTGAAACGAGGCGAGATCTGGACAGCGTCAGCGGGCAGCGGCTACGTCGGCAAGCCCCGACCCGTCGTCATCATCCAAGACGACCGCTTCGATGCCACCGCTTCGGTGACCGTCTGTGCGTTCACCACTGATCCGACCGACGCACCGCTGGTCCGATTGCTCGTCGAGGCCGACGACACCACCGGCATCCGAGAGTCCAGTCGGCTGATGGTCGACAAGATCACCACCATCCCCCGCTCCAAGCTCGGAGAGCGGCTGGGACAGTTGAGCGACGACGACATGATCAGGCTGTCGCGAGCGCTCGTGGTGTTCCTCGGCCTCGCCGGAACCTGACGAACCCGCACACTCCACACACCCAGAATCACCAACCCGGCGGTCAAGCCCGCACTGCACTGCGGCCCACGTCGAGCACTCGACACCCACGTTGACGTGCTCGCGGTCTGTCGAACCCGGCGAGACGCAGGCCGGCGCTTCCGGGCAACTCTCAGTCGGCACGGACTCCGCTACGCAGTGCGACGAGGCAGGAGGGTTCGGGCGTGGGGACCGAGCTGCTGGAGCAGTGCGCCGACGTCACGGCGCATGACGATCTGCAGTGGGCGGTGCCTGCAGCCGAGCCGTTGTCCCGTGAGCTCGGGGGCGCGTTCAGCGCAATGAGATGGGGGCCCCCGACGCCGGCTTGGCAATGTCACCCCACCAGGGCGGGGAAAGGGCGAACAGCAGTGCCATCTACCAGGCGACATGCCCGGGCGCTGGCCGTGGCGTGTGCGCCGAGAACGACGCACACGCCGCAGTCAGCGGCTCAGACGACGCGTCCGAGAAAGGCTGCCAGTCGATCGGCAGCCGGTGCTCCTACCGGGGCGATCTGCTCCGGTCCGTAGGGGGCGGGTTCCTCGCCGCGCGGAGCGTGCGCCATGTGTGCGACGGCCAGGTCCATCAAGGACTCGGCGAGCTCCGCATCCAGATCGGTGTCCTGCCCTGTGGCCTTCGCCAGATCCCATGCGTGTTGGAACGTGTCCAGCGCCGCCAGGCCCATCAGCTTCCCACCCGAGAACGTTCCGAACGGCAGGGTCACCGCCTTGTCCAGTGCGCCGTCTCGGCGGAGCTCGGCGACGGCATCGGCCGCTGCTCGGTCGAAGGCAGCGGCTTGCTCGCTGCGAGCGACCTCGACGCCCCCCGTGTTGAACGGCTTGTCCTGCAGGGCGTCGGTGACCATGTGCTGGGTCCCGATGGTGTGATCGACGAGTTGACCGACGTCGAACGAGGCGCACGGTGTGGCGGAGCTGATCTGTTCGAGAGTCACGCCCCCCAACACCCGACGGAACGTGACGATGGCGGTCTCGTAGTCCTGTGTGTCGGAGTCCTGCACGGTCATCACGCGTCCAGGAACAGCCTGATCGTGTCGACGTGGACGCCGTCGTGCTCCTCGGTGACCTTCGCCTCCGGGGTGGCGAGCGCCGCCTGGAGCGAGTCGAGGTCGGGCGCCTCGATCAGCACGGCGACGGTGTTGGCGTTGCCCGCCGGGTCGCGGAATGCGGTGGCCTTCATGCCACGGGCCTCGAAGAACTCCGAGCGGGCCGGCGAGTTGAACCAGTGCTTGACGTCGTCGACGTCGTGGATTGCGATGACCTGCATGGTGCTGTCCCTTCGTTGGTTGCGGTTCCGGGGGTTCCCGGTCACCACATCGTGCGCCTTGCCGACGGGGCGTCGCATCGGGGCAACCCCCATTCCAGGTCCGCGCCGCCCCCATTGTCGAGGGGGGGCGATCAGTTGACGGGATCCAGGGCCGAACGCGC
Organism: Ilumatobacteraceae bacterium; assembly: GCA_041685755.1. Classification (GTDB taxonomy): domain Bacteria; phylum Actinomycetota; class Acidimicrobiia; order Acidimicrobiales; family Ilumatobacteraceae; genus Sva-07. The sequence goes on along the minus strand of JAWLFC010000111.1, from coordinate 6,196 downwards.
TGCGAAGGCGACGACGGCCGTGCGACCTTCGAGGCCGAGTTTCGTGGCCAGGTTCGCAATGTGTCGTTCGACCGTCTTTGGTGACAGGTGCAGCGTCTCGGCGATGCTGCGGGTCGAACGAGCGTCAGCGAGCAACTCGAGGACGTCGGCTTCACGGGCGGACACGCCCAGCGCCCGCAGTCGGGGCGGGACGCGTTCGTCGCGTCGTCGCTGGCGTGGGAGTGCGGACCCGAGCGTCCCGAGCAGCGACCGGCACGAGGACGCGAGACGGTCGTCGCCTCGTGTCTCGAAGTAGCCGTAGGCATCACGCAGCCACGTGATCGGATCTCCCCAGCCTTCGGCGTGTGCCGTCTCGGCCACCAACCGGCGGGCGTGGTGTTGGAACCACGGGGTGGGTTGCACCCGCTCGGCCAGTGCGACATGTCGGTTCGCATCGTCGAGCGCGCCACGACGGCCGGACACGACTGCGCGCGCATAGCTCCGGTAGCTGTCGATCATCACGTGGTTCGGGCCGACGTATGCGTCGAGTTCGCCGATCGCCGCGGCCCCGGCCTCGTCTCCGTCGAGGGCCTGGAACAGGACCCACACACCTCGTTCGGGACAGGCCACCGCCGGCGTCACCCGCAGCTGTTGCATCATCTGTGCGAGTGCCCTTCCTGCGCGGCGCAGATCGTCCCGGTCGATCCACTGTGTCGCACGGGCCACGCCACCGAGCGCGACCACGTCCGCGTGACCGTCGGAGATCGCGTCGGCCTCGGCGAGGAGCCGGTCCATGCGCTCGCTGTCGCCCTCGTGGGCAGCAGCGACCGCGAGCGCGACGGTCGCGACCCCGTGCAGCGTGGGCAGCCGAAGGCGTTCGGCCAGATCGATGCAGCGGCGAGCTGCGGGCTCGATCTGGTCGGTGTTGCGACGGTCGTGCGCCTGCCACGCCAGGAAGTTGTCGAGGTGCGCGACCACCACGAGGGCGCCGGCACTCAGAGCGTGCTCGCGCGCTGCGAGAATCCCCTGGGGCGGCTCGTACTCCCAGAGGGCGAGCGACGAACGCTCCATCAACCCGCGCAGTTGCCAACTCGGCAGGCCGTGCTCTCGTCCGATCCTCACCACGCTGTCGAACGTCGCGGCCGGGTCGCCCTCACCGCGTCCGCGCTCGCACCGGCCGATCACGAGCGCGGTTGCCGCCCGCAGCCCGTGGTCCTCGTGCTGATCCGCGATCTTCATGGCGCTCCGGGCCAGCAACTCGGCGTCGACGAACCGGCCTTGACCGACGGCGACCTCGGCGCTCACGGCGTCGACGCGCGCCGCGATGAGCGACCCGGGCACCTCCTCGACGAGACCGTGCGCCGCCGTCGCATGTCCGCGGGCAGTGTCCCAGCGGCTCGCCTCCGCAGCCGCCCGTGCCATTGCCAGGTGGACGGTCGCACGCCGTTCCGGCTCCGCCACGGCGAGCATCTGCTCCCCGACCGCGAGCGCCTCATCGACGGCTCCCGTGGTTGCGAGGACCGACAGCAGGGCCTCGCCGATCTCGAACCACTCGGGTTCCTCCTCGTTGACGAACGACCACGCACGGCCCAGCATCGGTACCGCGCTCGACAGCGCACCACGCTGGCGCGCCCGGCGGGCGGCCTGGAGCAGGAGTTCGGCCGCCCGCCCCGTCTCGCCTGCCACCTCGGCGAGAGCGGCGGCCTCCTCACCGAAGGAGTCTCGGAGATCCGGCCGACCGCGCTCCAGCGCACCCAGCGCTTCACGGGCGATCTCGATCCGCTCGAGCGGGAGCAGCTCGTCGAGGATCGCCTCTCGAGTCAGAGCGTGGCGGAACTCGAACGCAGTGGATTCGGAGCGGTCCGCTGTCACGAGCTGAGCACGAACTCCGGCGCGCAGCGCCTGAGCGACCGTCTCGATCGGCGCTTCCACTGCCACACGAAGCACCTCGGTGTCGAAGCGCTGGCCGAGCACCGCGCCGACGCGGATCACACGTGCAGCGTCATCATCGAGCGAGCCCATCCTCCGACGAACGAGTTCGGCGAAACGTTCGGGCACCGCAGGCGCACCGACGGCCTCGACCCGCCAACCGTCGGTGGACGACGTGATCGTGCCATCGGCGACGCTGGTCGTGAGGAGTTCCTCCACGAGGAGCGGCAGACCGTCGGCGAAGTCACCGATCAGGGACATGACGCTCGCATCCACCACCTCACCACCGAGGCACATCGACACCATCGTCCCCAGCTCATCGGTGGTGAGACGACGCAACTCGACTTTCGTCGCCGATCTCCTGGCAGCGAGGTCGCTCAGTACTCGTCCGACGCGATCAGAGCCCTCGAGTCGAGTGGTCACCATGCACAACACCGGCGTGGTCCTCAGGTTGTCGGCGACGTACTCCACGACGGCTGCCGTGTCGGGATCCGCCCAGTGCAGGTCCTCGAGCACGAGCACACACCCATCGCCGGCGACAGAGGTCAGGAAACGCAGGAGACCCTCGCCGATCTCCATCGCGCTCGCCGGATACGTCTCCTCGCCGACGCTGCGCCACTCGGGAACGACCGGGGCCAGTGACCGCCGGTCGACCGACGGCCCGCCGTCGGCGCCGAGCCGCCTGACGTGGCCCGACAGCGCTTCGAACAGCGGGCGGAACGGCACGGGTGTGCCCGTGTCGACGGCCCGACCGACCAACACCGGCAGCCCTCGACCTGCGGCCGTGTCGCAGAGTTCCCGGACAACCCGAGACTTGCCGACACCTGCCTCGCCTGCCACCCAGACGAAGCTGCCAACCCCAGCGATGGCCCCATCGAGAGCGGCCTCGAGAACCGCTGTCTCGTCGATGCGACCGACAACCGACGGGCAGGACACCGGTAACACTGCGACAGTCTTGCAGGCCTCCGCAGATCGCGTTTACGCGGGCCGAGTCGCACCCGTCACCCGAGGCGGCGCTCCATGAACCGCCAGTTGTGATGCAGCTCCACGGGCACTTCCGCGCCGTCGTAGATCGGCCGGTCCCGGAACCCCTCGGCTTCGTAGAGCCGGTGTGCCGACGTCATGAACGGCCCGGAGTCGAGCCGCATGCTCGCGTACCCGAACGACTCCGCATCGGCGATCAGACGTCGCACGATGGTTGCTCCCAGGCCGCCACCACGCTGGCCCGGCCGCACGAACACACGCTTCATCTCCGATGCCCCATCGATGGTTCGACGCAGGCCCCCCATGCCGACGACCTGCCCCACGCGACGCACGGTGTAGAACACACCCTCGGGTGGCGAGGCCGCACACAGCGTGTCGAGCGTCGCAGCCACGTACTCAGGCACCGACTGCCCGAGAAGCGCCGGCAACTCGAGCCCGTAGTCGTGTCGGATGCTCGCGTCCGCCCAGTCGAGATACTCGATGTTGAGCGCCGTCAGTACCGCTCGGTCACGGCGGGCGTCAGCGGGTTCGAACGTGATCTCCACTCAGGCTCCTCACTCCGTCGTCGGGCGTCGAAGCGTAGATCACCCGGCGGCGCTCGCAGTCCACGCAGCCATTCGTGTCGCCGAACCCGTGCCGGCCTGACCACCCTGGCCGAGCGCCCGCTCGGGCTACTGTTCGGCCGTGCTCGACGATGAACAGCTGATCGACGCGCTCGAACGCCACTTCTGGTCGATGTGGGGGCCTCTCGGAAGTGGTCCGGGAGGACGGCTCACCGACTCGCCGACCCGGTTGCTCGTCGAGACTCCCGTGCCGCAACCGCCCTACAACAGCGTCCTGCGCTTCCTCGACGACGGCACGTCCGAGCTCCAGGCGCAGGTCGACGAGGTGTTGGCGCGATACCAGAGCCGCCCGGTGACGCTCGCGTGGATGGTCCACCCGACGAGCCCTCCCGGTGTGCGCGAGTGTCTCGCAGCGCGTGGTCTCGTCATGGCCGAGGAGCTGTACGGCATGATCGCCGAGCTCGCCCCATTGGACCTCGACACTGCGTTGGCGCCGGGCGTCGAACTGGTGGAAGCGACGGCGGAGCACTCCGCCGAGTGGATGGAGATGGTCGACGTTCGATACGGGCTCGACGCGGTGGGTTCGAGCTTCGTCCGGCAGCTCATGGAGGACAACATCGGCCACGCCCGGTGGTTCCTGGCGAGGGTCGACGGCGTGCCGGTGTCGAAGGCGGTCCTGCACGTCGCCGACGACATCGCGGGCATCTACGGCGTGGCGACCTCCGACCGCGGGCGCGGCAAGGGCCTCGCGAGCGCGCTGACCAAGCACGCGCTCGGTGTTGCCCGTGCGTGTGGCCACGAGCTCGGCCTGCTCCACTCGACGCCGATGGCTCGCGAGCTGTACCGCTCGATCGGCTTCCGCGACGTCGCCTCCTTCGAGGTCTGGGCCGAACCGGGTCGCGTGTACCTCTGACCGCCTGACGTACCGACAACCGTCACCGGGTGCCGGCGTCGTCGACGAGTTGTACGGACATTACGGTTGCTCACCCTAGAGTGGCGCTGTGACAGGTCTGACGGCCGACATGGTGCTGGTGCTCGTGCTCCTCGCCGGCACCGTCGTGCTCTTCGTGACCGAGGTGGTGCGCATCGACGTGGCCGCCATCGGCGTGATGGTCGTGATCGGCCTGACGGGTCTCGTTCCCGCCGGCGACGTGTTCGCCGGATTCTCGTCGAACGCGGTCATCTCGATCATCGCCGTCATGATCCTCGGCGCCGGTCTGGACCGGGTGGGGGTGATGCGTTCGGTCGCGGCTGCGATTCTCCGCGTCGGCGGCGAGACCGAGCGTCGCGTGCTGGTCACGGTGTCCGCGGCCGTGGGCCTGATCAGTTCGTTCATGCAGAACATCGGCGCCGCCGCCCTCTTCCTCCCGGTGGTCGAACGGGTCGCCGAGAAGACCGGCTTGGCCGCCTCGCGGTTGTTGATGCCGATGGGCTTCGCGGCGATTCTCGGGGGCACGCTCACGCTCGTCGCCTCGGGGCCGCTGATCCTGCTCAACGACCTGCTCGCATCGTCGTCGGCCGGCAGCGTCGAGGGGTTCGAACCGTACGGCCTGTTCGCCCCCGCTCCGATCGGGCTCGCCATCCTCGCGTCGGGCATCGTGATGTTCGCGCTGGCCGGCCGCTGGCTCCTTCCCACCGTGCCCGCCGACCGGGGATCGACCGCCTCGCTCCCCGATGTGGCATCGGTCTACGGGCTCGATCGCGATGTGCAGCCCGTCGTGGTGCCGACGGGGAGCTCCCTGCTCGGCGACACCATCGGTCAGATCGAGGCCCGATCGGGCAACGTGCGGCTCGTAGCGATGAGCGGTCCCGACGGAGTGGTGTTCGGACCGTCTCGTGACGAGCGCCTCGCAGCCGGCTCGATCGTCGCGCTCATCGGCCCTGACGACGAAGTCGACGGCTTCGTCGATCGCCACGGGCTGCACCCCAGCGAGGAGAACCCGTTCACCGTGCTGGACGACGACGAGCACGCCGGCCTCGCCGAGGTCGTCGTCCGGCCCGGCTCCGACGCCGTGAGCCGTCGCGTGGAGGAGCTGCGACTCCGCCACCACCACGGCGTGGTGCTCCTCGGGCTCCACCAGCGGGGCGAGGTGATCACCGATGACCTGCGGAACCGCCAGCTCGGCGGGGGCGACGTGATGATCGTGCTGGCGCAGTGGGATCGGCTGGCCGAGCTGGACGACGACCCGTCCCTGGTCGTGCTCACCGAGCATCCCACCGAGCCGCCCCGCACGTCGAAGCGCTGGTGGGCCGTCGGAGCGTTGGTCGTCGCGCTCGGCCTCGTGATCGTCGGCGACCTGCAGCTGTCGCTCGGGCTCATGACCGGTGCGGTCGCGGTGATCGTCGCCGGTGTGCTCACCCCCGACGAGGCATACCGATCGGTGTCCTGGAAGACGGTGTTCCTGCTCGCTGCACTGATTCCCCTCGGACAGGCCGTGGAGGAGACCGGGACGGCGGCCTGGATCGCCGAGCGCGTCATCAGCGCCGTCGACGGCCTCCCCATCTGGGGCGTGCAGCTCGCCGTCGCCGTCCTCGCCACCGTGTTCACGCTGGTGGTCTCCAACGTCGGGGCAACGGTGCTGTTGGTGCCACTGGCCGCCAACGTCGCCCTCGGCGTGGGTGCCGATCCGGCTCAGTTCGGTCTGATCGTGGCGTTGGCCGCTTCGAACGCGTTCCTGCTGCCCACGCACCAGGTGAACGCGCTGCTCATGGGCCCGGGCGGGTACCGCGTGGCGGACTAC
>JAWLFC010000110.1:6011-9423 GCA_041685755.1 Ilumatobacteraceae bacterium | reverse complement strand
CTCGCCGACGTCTTCGTACTTGCGGTGGAAGAACTCGTCGAGGGTGTGCACCGTCGGCGTGCGGTCGAAGTTGTGCTCCTTCGGCGGGCTCGTGGTGATCCACTCGAGGCTGCGGGCGTCCCACGGGTCGACGGGGGCCGGCGGGCTCTTGCGGCTGACCCACACGTTGATCACCCAGATGAACGCACCGATGCCGAGCACGAACGAGCCGATCGACGACACGAGGTTCCAGAAGCCGAGGTCGAAGAAGCCCTCGCCGGCGCGGTTGTCGGTCCACACGTACATGCGTCGTGGCTGGCCCTGCAGGCCGAGGATGTGCATCGGCCCGAACGTGAGGTTCATGCCGATGACCATCAGCCAGAAGTTCCAGCGTCCGAGCCGTTCGTTCAGCATGTGTCCGAACACCTTCGGCCACCAGTAGTAGATGCCGGCGAACAGGCCGAGGACGGCGCCCCCGAAGAGGACGTAGTGGAAGTGGGCGACGATGTAGTAGGTGTCGGTCTGCTGGGTGTCGGAGGGGGCGACGGCGTGGGTGACGCCGGAGAGCCCGCCGATCGTGAACTGCACGACGAGACCGCAGGCGAACAGCATCGCGGTGGAGAACCAGATCTTGCCGCCCCACATCGTGAGGGTCCAGTTGATGATCTTGACGCCGGTGGGCACGGCGATCGCCATCGTGGCGACGGAGAACACCGCCACCGTGATCGGTCCGAGGCCGGCGGCGAACATGTGGTGGGCCCACACGCCGAAGCCGACGAAGCCGATCGCGGCGCCCGAGAACACCACGAACGGGTAGCCGAACAGCGGCTTGCGCGAGAACGTCGGCAGCACTTCGGAGATGATGCCGAACGACGGCAGTACGAGGATGTACACCTCCGGGTGGCCGAACAGCCAGAACAGGTGCTGCCACAGCAGCGGGTCGGCGCCGGCTTCGACGGAGAAGAACGTGGCACCGAAGTTGCGCTGGAACATCAGCAGGAACAGCGCCACGGTGATGATCGGGATGGCGAACAGCAGCAGGAACTGCACGACGAGGGCCATCCACGTGAAGATCGGCATACGCATCAGGGTCATGCCGGGCGCTCGCATGTTGAGCGCCGTCACGATGAGGTTGATCGCACCGACCTGGGAGGCGACACCGGTGATGAGGAGGCCGAGCACCCAGAAGTCGACGCCGTTGGTCGGCGAGAACGGCACGGAGCTGTTCGGGGCGTACATGAACCAACCGCCGTCGGCGGCGCCGCCGAGGATCCACGAGGTGTTGAGGAAGATGCCACCGAAGATGAACAGCCACAGGCTCAGCGCGTTGAGCCGGGGGAAGGCAACGTCACGGGCGCCGATCTGCAGCGGCATCATGTAGTTCGCGAACGCGGCAGCCATCGGCATGGCGAACAGGAACACCATGGTCGTGGCGTGCATGGTGAACATCTGGTTGTACTTGTCGGCCGACAGGATCGTGCCGTCGGCCTGGGCGAGCTGGGCCCGGATCAACAGCGCCTCGGCGCCGCCGACGAAGAAGAAGACCATGGCGACGAAGCCGTACATGATGCCGATCTTCTTGTGATCGACGGTGAACGCCCACGACTTCCAGCCGGTGGTCTCGACCGGACGACGGAGGTAGCCGTAGGTGGTCGACGGTGTGACGACAGCGGTCCCGCCGCCGGCGGGGGCCTCGGTCGGTCGTTCGATGATGGCCATTGCTTATCGGGCTCCCATCACTTGCGTTCGAGCAGGTAGGCGACGAGTTCGTCGATCTGGTCCTCGCTCAGGGCGAGGTTCGGCATGCCGCGGACGAGACCGTCGGTCTCGTCGAGCTTCTCGGCGTCGGTGTACATCGGCTTCTTGGCGGGTGCGTTGCGCAACCATTCCCGCAACTCCACCGAGTTCAGACATTCCTCGGTGACGCCCTCGAGATACCGCTCGCCGAGTTCTCCGGGCGGTGCCTCCCACACGTCGGCTCGGCACTCGGAGGTCAACAGGTCCCACGAGGCCCCGGCGAAGGTGTTGCGGGTCATGAAGTTGGTCAGGTTCGGTGCCGCACCGGAGTAGACCCGGAGGTCCGGCCGGGAGATGACCGGCGCGCCGTCGGCGTCCTCCAGGCCGTCGACCTGGTGACAGCTGGCGCACTGGGCGATGTAGGTCGCCTCGCCGGTGGCGGCGAGCGTGTCGGGCGCCGGTGCCTGGTACGGCTCGATCTGGTTCGCCTTCCAGGCGTCGAAGTCGTCCTGTTCGAGGGCGATCACTTCCATGCGCATGTTGGCGTGGGAGAGACCGCAGAACTCGGTGCACTGACCGGCGTAGATGCCGGGCTCGTCGGCTTCGATCTTGTTGGTGTGGACACGGCCGGGGACCATGTCGCGCTTGCCGTTGAGGCGGGGGATCCACCACGAGTGGATCACGTCACGGCTGGTGCCGCGCACCAGCACCGGCGTGCCGACGGGGATCACCATCTGGCCCGAGGTGATGATCGGCTGCGAGACGCCGGAGCCACAGCCCTCCTGGACCGGGTAGTCGATCTCCCACCACCACTGTTGGCCGGTGACGTTGATGATGCACTCGGTGTCGTCGGTGTCGGCGAGCGCCATGATCGTGCCGACGGTCGGGATGGCGACACCGATCAGGATCAGCGCCGGGATGATCGTGAGCACGATCTCGAGGGTGGGCTTGCCGTGGGTCTGCTCGGGGATGGCCTGGCCGCGGTCGCGGAACTTGAAGAACACGTACCCGATCACCGACAGCACGACCACGCCGACGACACCGGCGAGGATGAAGATCAACAACGACAGGTCGTAGATCGACTCGGCGTTTGGCCCCGCCGGCTGGAACATGTCCTGCGGGGCGTCTTCGGCACATCCGGCGACGAGCGCGGCGAGGCCGACGACGGCTCCGAGGCGTAGACGGCGACTCATTGGGGTGACGCTAGCCGAGGTTTTCAACGGGGGCCTTTTCGTTCGGGAGTTACTCACGGCACAAACAGATTCAGTCGGGCCGACTCGACACCGGGCACGAAGAACGAGTACCCGTCGTCGAAGGCGAGGCTCGGTACGGACACGATCAGGGTGATGTTCTGGACGCCGCCTTCCTCGACCAGCGAGGTACAGGCGTAGTACGGCACCTCGTCGTCGGCGCCCTCGTCCTCGGCGGGCCGGGTGCCGAGGTCGACCGAGAGGCGTCGGGCCTCGCTCGACTCGTTGCGGAACACGATGTTGTTCGGGTTCGACCGCGGCAGCGTGATGCCGTCGGCACCCTGGGCGCTGGGCCCGTTGAGCCGGTAGGTGAGTACGCCGTCGTCGCCGAGGGTGATCGTCGCTGCTGCTGCGGAGGCGTTGCCGATCGACTGCGAGGCCTTCTCGTCGGCCTTGAACTTCTCGGGGCTGGTGCAGATCTCGACACCCTGCTGGTTGAGGCCGGC
>JAWLFC010000110.1:0-5911 GCA_041685755.1 Ilumatobacteraceae bacterium | reverse complement strand
GCGAAGGCGAACGGCCAGACGGTGTCGGCCGGGGCCCGCACCGCGGCCGGCGCGGTCTCGAGCGACTCGATCTCGTCGGCCCAGTAGTTGCAGTCGCGGGTGTAGATGTTGACCCCGGCGAGGAACGACAGCGCGACCGCCGCCGACACGAGCCCGATCGTGCCCATCACGCCGTCTTGGGTGACGCCGTAGGCGATCGCGGAGACGACGGCCAGAACGGCGGCGCCGATGAGGAACTTGGATCCGGTGGTGATCATTCAGCGGCTCACTTGGTGACGTAGACGAGGAACCAGATGGCGGAGTAGATCGCCGCCATGGCGTACCAGTAGATGGCGTGGGCGGCGAGGAGCTCACGATTGCCGCGACCGCCGATGAACTGGAAGGCGGTGACGACGGTCAACAGCATCCCGACGATCATCAGCGCCACGAAGAAGCCGGTGATGCCGTAGAACATCGCTGCGTACGTGCCGTCGGCGATGCCGAGCTCCATCTGGGTGTACACGAAGAACTGGGCGTTGATGACGAGCAGTGCGACGAGGAACGTGGAGCCGAGGGCGAGCACGGTGTGGCCGCGGTCGCCGTGTTCGGCGCTCCAGTGTGCCCACTGGCCGAACACGCAGATGCCGATGAACGCGATCAGCATCACGTTGGTCGGCACCTCGGGGATCGTGACGCCGTCGGGCAGCCAGGTTCCCTCGAAGTCGATCGCCTCGCGGCGCTGGAGCGCCCACACGGCGAGCATGCTGCCGGTCGCCATGACGGCAGCGACCACGGCCAGCGAGACGCCGACGAGGAGCTGGCGCTGCGGCGCCGGGGGCGGTGGGGCGGGCAGGGCGTGCATCAGGAATCGCTCCCCTCGGTCGTCGCGGTGCCTTCTCGCAGGTCGAGCATCGGCTCGGCCGAGCGGATCACCGGAACGTCGACGAAGTTGTCACGCGGCGCCGGCGAGGTGGTGGCCCATTCGATCGTGTGGCCGTTCCACGGGTCGTCGCCGACCTCGACGTCGCCGCCGCGCCCGAGCAGGGTGGCGGCGAGCAGGCCGACGAAGGCGAGCACCGTGACGGCCATCAGGCCGTGGCCGACCAGGCTGAGGATGTTCCAGATCTGCAGGTCGCTGTTGTCGTAGAACACGCCGGCGCCCTGGTCGAGCAGGCCGGAGATGTAGAGGGGGAACGCAGCCAGCACGGTGGCGGCCACGCCGAGGACGGCGAGGCCCATGGCGGCGAGCGAGTTCAGGGTGCGGCCCCACAGCTTCGGCGCCCAGTGCACGATGGCGCCCATCGCGCCGAGGGCGGCGCCGTAGGCGACGTAGACGAGCGTGGCCTCTTCGAACACCGTGCCCTGCAGGGCGACGTCGTCGATGGCGTGGATCAGGTTGCCGAGCATGCCGACGAAGACCATGCCGAAGCCGAAGAAGGCGAAGAGGGTCGCCGGGGTGACGTTGACCTTCATGCCGGCGGCCGGGCGGGCGATCTGCAGCGCCACGAGCAGCACGAGCAGGGCTCCGAACACGGGCAGGCCGTTGAAGAGGAAGTACGGCACGAGGTCGCGCGCCTTCTCGCCGAGGTCGTCGGTGCTGAGCTGGCTGCCGGACCACGGCAGGTTCTGGATGTTCTGCTGGGTGACGGCGCCGAAGACGGCGGCGCCGACGAGGGCCAGGCCGGCGTACATGATCCCGCGGGCGGGCGTGCGACGGCCGAAGGTGATCGGGAAGATCTCGGTGAGCAGGCCGACGGCGGGGATGGCGAACAGGAACGTGGTGGGCTGGGTGAACAGCCAGCCGGCCCAGGTGTAGATGCCCTCGTTGCCGCCGAAGCCGGTGCGGGCGTTGCGGTGGTCGAGGAACAGGTAGATCAGCGTGCCGAAGAGCACCGGCAGCACGACGACGACGCCGACGCTGAACACGAGCGCCGACCACGTGGATGCCGACAGGCGCCGCATGGTCATGCCGGGGGCCCGGCTGGTGAGGATGCTGGTGGCGACCGAGCCGGCGCTGGCGATCAGGCCGAGCGAGGCCAGGCCGATCCCGGCGATGAACAGGTCGACCATGTCGCTGTCGCCGCCGAGCGTGCCGCCGTTGTTGACCAGGGCGATCACGGTGAGCACGGCGCCGCCGAGCCACATCCAGAACCCGGTGAACGCGAGGCGGGGGAAGGCGATGGCGCGGGCGCCGATCTGCAGCGGGACGAACGCCACGGCCATCGCCATGGCGAGGGGCGCGAGCACGACGAACACGAGCCCGACGCGCTGGGCGTCGATGAGCTGCGGCAGGATCTCGACGTCGAGGGCGACGTCGGAGCCGTCGAGGCGCTCGACGCCGATCAGGATGTTGACGACGACGACGGTGAGCAGCCCGGCGAGGCCGAACGCGAACCAGTGGCGGCCGATGACCTTGTGGTCGGTGGAGGCGAAGACGGCGACGAGCGCATCGAGCCGACTCGACGTGCCACTCGAGGTGGCGGTGTCGACGTCGACGGCACTGCGGGCGCTGACGCCGGCGTCGGGGCTGGATTCGATGGTGGTCATACGCGGTGGGTACTCACTTGTCTGCGATCGAAACGTGGCACGGCACGACGGCCGAGACTACTGGTATCGCACCCGTGCGTCCGAAATCCTCGCAGGCTGCACGAACGCGATCGGGGACCGCTCACCAGCCGTACTGGACGAACACGTCGACCATCATCGAGCCGAACAGCACGGTCACGTAGGTGATCGAGAACCCGAACAGGCGCATGCTGGCCGACGCGGTGGGGTTGCGGCCGAGGAGCACGGTGCCGGCGATGAACAGCACTCCGAGGACGGCGGCGGTGACGCCGTAGATCCACCCGAGCGCGGAGACCGGCACGAGGACGAGGGTCGTGGCGACGAGAGCGACGGTGTACCAGATCATCTGGCGCACGACGCTCTCGATCGGGGCGACCGAGGGCAGCATCGGGACGTCGGCGGCGGCGTAGTCGTCGGCGTACTTGACCGCCAGCGCCCAGAAGTGCGGCGGCGTCCACAGGAACATGGCCACGAACAGCACGATCGGCGTCCACGACAGCGAGTTCTGCACGGCGGCCCAGCCGACGAGGACGGGCACGGCGCCGGCGGCACCGCCGATGACGATGTTCTGGCGGCTGGTGCGCTTGAGCCACAGCGTGTACACCCCGACGTAGAACGCGGCGGCGGCGAAGGCGAGGGCGGCGGCGAGCAGGTTGGCGCCCGCCCACAGCACGGCGAAGGCGAGGACCTGCAGGACGATGGCGAAGACGAGGGCGTTGCGGGCGGGGATGATGCCGGTGACGAGGGGGCGGCCGGCGGTGCGCTCCATCAGGGCGTCGATGTCGCGGTCGACGTACATGTTGACGGCGTTGGCGCTGCCGGCGGCGAGCGTGCCGCCGAGGAGCGTGACGGCGACGAGCGACCAGGCGGGCCAGCCCTGCTCGGCGACGACCATCGTGGGCACGGTGGTGATCAGCAGCAGTTCGATGATGCGCGGCTTGGTGAGGGCGACGTAGGCGCCGACGACGCTGGTGGGGGTTCGCCGACTCCCGTGGGCGATGCCGCCGGGCGCCAGCCGGGACGGGACGAGGGGGCGACTGCCGACGGACATGACCTCGCCATCGTACGGGGCGCGGGGGCCAGTGGCCCAGCCGATCCGAGCGAACTCGTGGGTGTCGGTCGCCACACGTCGCCGTCGTGACGGCACACTGGTGGTATGCCGACGACACTCGAGCCGACGGAGGTGATGGACCCGGACCTCGACGACGCCGCGGTGATCGATCGTCCGTGGATCGTGTTGGTGTGGAACGACCCCGTCAACCTGATGAGCTACGTCACCTACGTGTTCCAGAAGCTGTTCGGGTACTCCAAGGAGAAGGCGACCGAGCTGATGCTCGACGTGCACCACAAGGGCCGGGCCGTGGTGGCGTCGTGTGGGCGCGAGGAGGCCGAGATGCACGTGTTCCGGCTCCACGAGCACAGCTTGTGGGCGACGATGGAACAAGATGGCCCTGCGTCGTAGGTTCCTGCCGCCGGTGCAGGCGGTCAAGGGCGGTTGGGCGATCAACCTCGACGTGGAGGAGCGCAACCTGCTGCTGCGCCTGATGGGCGAGCTCGAGGCGTTGCTCACCTCCGGTGATGCGAGCGACGCGCTGCTGGCGCGGCTGTACCCGGTGGCCTACCCCGACGACGAGGAGAAGGAGGCCGAGTACCAGCGCCTGATGCGTGAGGAGCTGGTGGCGAGCCGGCTCGGCGCGATCGAGACGGTGAAGTCGGCGCTCGACCCCGAACGTCGCGAGCTGTTGACCGAGGGCGACACGATCGCGCTGCTGCAGTCGATCAACTCGGTGCGCCTGGTGCTGGGCACCATGCTCGGCATCACCGACGACGAGTCCGCCGACGAGGCGGACGACACCGACACCCCCGAACACCACCTGTACGACTTCCTCAGCTGGCTGCTGGAGTGGACCGTGCGCTCGCTCGAGCCGGGCTGAGTCCGCCCAGCCGGGACCGGCCCCGTTTTCCGCTCTCCGCCGGTCGGTGACCACTGGGAGACGTGGAGCGAGAGCGCAGCAGTCGTTCCGACGGTCGACCGACGATCGCCGACGCACTAATGTCGACGGCTCGCGGCGACGGCGGAGTCGCCGACGGTGACAAGGAGGCGGGTGTGGGGGTGTCACTCGACCGGGTGGGGACCCGGTCGGCAGGGGTCCGGCGCTGGGGCGACCGGTCCGACGCGCCGTCGACGGCGGTCGCCGGCGCCACGCTGGCCGTCACCGCGGCACTGGTGGTCGCAGCCGTCGTCGCCGACGGTTCCGTCCCTGCCGCCGCCACCGTCGGAGCGCTCGTCCCTGCCGCTGTTGTCGACGTCCGCGAGCGGCGCCTCCCCGATCGCCTGGTGGCGTTCGGTGGACTCGTGCTGTTGGCGGCGACGATCGCGACCGGGACGGTCGCCGCGAGCTCGTCGATCGCAGGCGTCGCCGCGCTCGCCGCGCCGATCCTGGCGCTGCACCTCGTGTCGCCGGCGGCGATGGGGTTCGGCGACGTCAAGCTCGCTGTCGTGCTCGGCGCCGCCATCGGCACGTTGGACTGGCAACTGGCGCTCGGAGTGCTGTGTCTGGCCGCCGCGTTCGGCGCGGCGCTGGGACTGCTCCGCGGGTCGGACACCGTCGCCTTCGGCGCCCACCTCGTCGCGGCATCGGCGGTCGTGGTGCTGGCGGCGCCGCACGTCACCCCCATCTCCGTCATCGGGGTGGTGACGACGTGACCGAGGGTCGGGGTTTCCAGCCGACCGGGCGGCGCCGGAAGCGGATCGCGCTCGGGGTGCTCCTGGCGGCGATCGCCATCGGCGGCAACGTCGCGATCTACACGGGCCTCGACGACAGTGCGCCGGTCGTCCAGGTGACCCGTGACGTTCCCGCCGGCGAGCAGCTGAGCCTCGACATGCTGCGCATCGTCGACGTCGACGCCGACCCGACGGTCAACGTGGTCCCGGGAGATCGTCTCGACTCCCTCGTCGGCACCTACGCCAAGGTCCGCCTCGTCTCCGGTGCGCTGGTGACCGCCGAGGCCCTGCAGCCGACACCGCTGGTCGCCGACGGGAGCTCGGTGGTGGCGATCCGCGTTCCCGAGGGCTCGCTGCCGATCGGCATCCGCGAACGGGCACCGGTACAACTCGTCGTGCCGGGCGACGGCACGCCCACGACGATCTCCGGTCGGGTCGTCGGTTTGCCGACGGCCACCGGCTCGGCCCTCGGCGTCGAGTCGCTCTCGGTCGAGGTGGCTGCCGAGGATGCACCGACGGCGGCGTCCGCCGACGACGTCCGCGTCGTGCTCGTCCAGCCGAGCACCGACCCTGCGGTGAACGAGGCCGGCGAAGGGGCCGGGTCGTGACGATCGTCGCCGTGGTCGGCGACTGCACGACCAC
>JAWLFC010000109.1:5688-9480 GCA_041685755.1 Ilumatobacteraceae bacterium | reverse complement strand
TCGGGTCGACCGACGCCCTCGTCGAGCAGCTCGGCCGCTACGGGGAGCTCGGCTTCGACGAGTTCATCGTGCCGGACTTCACGCTCGGTGGCACGGCCGGGGAGCGCGCGATGAACTACCAGACGTTGATGGCCGACGTGATCCCCCAGCTGCGCTGACCGATCGCCGGTTGTCAACCGGCGGGAGGGTGGAACTTCGCGTACACCGACTCCGCCACCGGATCCGGTAGGAAGCTGAGCGCCTTCAGCTCGTCGAGTTCGGCCCGCTTCACGGCGTTGACGCCTCCGAGCGCCTTGACCAGCTTCTTGCGGCGGACCTCGCCGAGGCCGGGGATCCCGTCGAGCGAACTCGTGGTCATCCGCTTGCTGCGTCGCTCGCGGTGGAACGAGTTGGCGAAGCGGTGCGCCTCGTCGCGGATGCGCTGCAGCATGAACAGCGCCTCGCTCCCCCGCGGGATCTCGACCGGCTCGCTGTGTCCGGGGACGAACACCTCCTCGAACCGCTTGGCGAGCCCGGCGACCGGGATCTCGTCGGTCAGCTCCAGTTCGTCGACCACCCGTTTGGCCGCGTTCAGTTGGCCCTTGCCGCCGTCGACCAGGAGCAGCTGCGGCGGGTACGCGAACTTCCCGGGCGTGTCGCCCCGTTCGGTCACCGGCTTGTCGCGCTCGTCGAGGTAGGCCTGCAGACGCCGGCGCACCACTTCGGCCATCGCCGCGACGTCGTCGCTGGCGCCCACGTCGCCACCCGCGGTCTCGCCGGCACCGACGGTGTTGACCTTGAAACGCCGGTACTCGCGCTTGTTGGGCAGCCCGTCTTCGAGGACCACCATCGAGCCGACGTAGTCGGTGCCCTGGAGGTGCGCCATGTCGTAACACTCGATGCGAAGTGGAGCTTCAGGGAGCCCGAGGTGGTCCTGCAGTTCGGTGAGGGCGCGGCTGCGGGTGTTGTGGTCGCTCGCCCGGCGCAGTCGATGACGGGCGAACTCCTCCTTCGCGTTGCGCGTCACGGTCTCCAGCAGGGCTCGTTTGTCGCCGCGCTGCGGGACCCTGACCTGCACCCTCGAGCCACGCCCCATCGACAGCCACTCCTCGTACGTGGCCAGGTCGTCGGCCTCGTAGGGAACCAGCACCTGCTTGGGAACGCCGAGGATCGGATCGTCGCCGTACATCGACTCGAGGATGCGGTCGATCAGGCGGCCGGGCGTGAGCTCCTCGACCTTGTCGAGGACGAACCCCTTGCGACCGACGACCCGGCCCCGCCGGACGTAGAACACCTGGACCGACGCCTCGAGTTCGTCCTCGGCGATGCCGATCACGTCGAGGTCCTCGTTGCGGTCGGCGACCATCTGCTGCTTCTCGATCGCCTTGCGCACGGCGGTCAGGCGATCGCGCAGGCGCGCCGCACGTTCGAACTCGAGCTCGGTTGCCGCGGTCTGCATGTCGGCTTCGAGGCGATCGACGATCTCGTCGGTGTCGCCGTCGAGGAAGTCGATGAGCTCGTTGACGAGTTCGCGGTAGGGCATCTCCTCGATCTCGCCGACGCACGGCCCGGCGCACTTCTCGATGTGGAACAGCAGGCACGGGCGGCCGAGGCGTTCGTGCTGGCGGAACTTGTTGGGACTGCACGTGCGGATGGGGAACGACCTCAACAAGAGGTCGAGGGTGTCGCGGATGGCGTAGGCGTGGGCGTAGGGCCCGAAGTAGCGGGTGCCCTTGCGCTTGCGGCCCCGCATCACCAGCGCCCGCGGCCACTGCTCGTCGACGGTGACCGCGAGGAACGGGTAGCTCTTGTCGTCGCGCAGGCGCACGTTGAACCGCGGTCGGTGCTGCTTGATGAGCGAGTACTCGAGCATCAACGCCTCGACCTCGTTGCGCACGGTCGTCCACTCGACCGACTCGGCGGTCTCGACCATCTGAGCCGTACGCGGGTGGAGGTTGCGTGGCGACTGGAAGTAGTTCGACAACCGCTGACGCAGATTCGACGCCTTGCCCACATAGATCACGCGGCCGTGGGCGTCCTTGAACTGGTACGAGCCCGGCGCCTCGGGGATCGTGCCGGCCGGCGGACGTTTCACCATCTCGCTACCTGCATGACACACCAAGCATACGGAGGGGCGGATACCGTGATGCCCGATGTCCGAGCAGTTCGCCGCCATGTTCCGCCGCCGCCCGAACGACGGCTGGTTCCGTGCCGGTCGCTACGACGTCACCACCACCGACATCCTGTGCGTGCTGGCGGTCGCTTCGATGTTCGTGTGGGGATTCAGCCGGAGCCTGTGGCAGAACCTGCCGTTCATCCCGTTCGCCGTGCGCGACTTCGAGGTGTGGCGGCTCGTGACCTGGCCGATCGCCACCGAGCCGGCGATCTGGTCGCTGCTCGGCATCGTCTTCTTCTTCCTGTTCGGCCAGCAGATCGAGGCCCTGTTCGGGCGCGAGAGGTTCTTCGTGTGGATCGCCGCCATCACGCTGATCCCGGCGATCGCGTCGACCCTGCTCGGCACGCTGGGGGCCGAACTGGACGTGTTCGCCGAGTTCGGCTTGAGCAACCTGTTCCTCGGCGGCATCTGGGTCTACGCGGCCACGTACCCGGGCGTGAAGTGGTTCGAGGTGATCCCGTTGTGGGCGCTCGCCGCCGTCTTCACGGTCCTGTCGCTCCTGCAGTTCTCGGGCACCGGTCAGACCGGACGGATCCTGTTCCTGCTGCTGTCGGTTGCGGTGGCGCTCGTCGCCGGGCGGTCCCTCGGCCTCGCAACCGGATGGCCGATCCCCCATCTCCCGCTCGACGGCACCGGACGGCGGGCGCCGAAGAAGTCCAAGCGGTCCAAGCCCCCGCGTCGCTCGTCGGGACCGCGCGTGGTCGAGGGGCCGTGGAAGAGCGGCCCGGCGCCGATGCCACCGCCGGCCGGTCCGAGCCCTGCCGACCAGGCCGAACTCGACTCGCTGCTCGACAAGATCGGCGCCGACGGCATGGACTCGCTGAGCGCCTCCGAGAAGCAGCGCCTCAACGATCTCAGCAAACGCCTCCGCAACAACTGAGCGCTCGGGCACCCCACCCCGCGAGCGATGAGCCAAGCGCCCCGATGCCGTCCCTTCGCTCATCGCTGCCCGCTGATTGCCTGAAGCGATGAGCGAGGCGCCCCAATACCGTCCTTTCGCTCATCGCTTCGACGGCGGTCGAGGTTCGTCCGGACCGACGCAGTAGCGTTCTGCGGGCCGACTCCCTCCGACGTCTCGATGTCCGGAGGTTCGATGTGGTCCATCTCCCCCCGAGAGCTCACGCTCTCTTTGCCCGCCAGCACGGCGCTGCCTCGACTCGACAGCTCCTCGAGGCCGGGCTGACGCCCCGGCAGCTCCGGCATCTCCAACAATCCGGCGGCCTCGACCTCGTACTGCGCGGAGCATACCGAACGCCGAGTGCGCCTGAGACCGAGTCGAGCCGATGTGCCGCTGTCTGCCTGGCCCGCCCCGATGTCGCCGTCGCCGGCCCGACCGCCGGCCGGCTGTGGGGGCTGCGCCGGCTTCCGCGCGACCATCGGATCCACGTTCTCGCCCCGCGTGCCAGCAACCCAGCGATCGCCAAGTGGGTCGTGCCCTACCGCACGGATGCTCGCCACGAGCACGACGTCGTGGAGCGTGACGACGGCATCAGGGTCACCACTCGGGCGCGCACTGCGTTCGATCTCGCGCGCTGGCTCCGAGCGGGCGACCTTCTCTCGGTGATCGAACAGGCTGCTCACGACGGAGGGCTCTGCGACGACGACTTCCTGGCGGTCGCCGCCGACTGGCTCTCCCC
>JAWLFC010000109.1:0-5588 GCA_041685755.1 Ilumatobacteraceae bacterium | reverse complement strand
TGCGCATCGTGGCGGCGGTGTACCAGGCCAGGACGAGCAGGGCCGCGGCGAGCGCCGTCGCACCGTCGGCGAGGAGGTGGAAGCCGAAGGAGTCCTTCACGAAGCCCGAGCTCAACGCCGCCGCAGCGCCGCACAGGCTGAGCGTCAGGTCGCCGGTTCCCTGCACCTCGACGCGAGATCGTTCCGGCACCGACGCAGTGAGGATCGTCGTGCCGCCGATGAGCCCGAAGTTCCAGCCGAGCCCGAGGAAGAACAACCCCACGAACATCAGCACGGGCACGTAGCCCGCCAGCACCGTGGTGATCGTGCCGGCGCCGAGGATCATCGCACCGACCTGGATGGCACGAACCGGACCGGCTCGGTCGACGTAACGACCGACGACGGGCGCCAACCCGTACATCCCGACGATGTGCAGCGCGATCACGAACGCCGACAGGTCGGCATGGCCGTGGTCCTTCATGTGGGGCGGCGTCATCGTCATGACGCCGACCATCGCCGCTTGGCTCACCGCCAGCGCCGCGATTCCCAAACGGGCTCCGTGAGACGCCCAGATCACCGACGCCGACGACCGAACGACGCGGAGCAGCCGGGTTCGTTCGGCATCGGGATCGATACCTCCGATCACTGCGAGCGGGTCGGGTCGCAGACGCATCCACACCACGGTCGCAGCGATCAGGAAGAAGACCGCCGCGAACACGAACGGGCCGACCAACTCGTCCAACCCGACTCGACTCGCGGCGCGCTTCTCGAACGGCACGAGGAGGGGCCCGAGCACCGCCCCGATCGTTCCGATCCAGACGATGGCGGCGATCGAGGCGCCCTGCTTGTCGGATTCGGCGAGGTCAGCGGCGACGTAGCGCTGCTGCAGCGTGGCGGCCTGGCCGGCGCCGAATGCGATCATCCCGACGACGAACAGTGGGAACCACCGGAGCTGGCCACCGGCGGCGGCGATCGATGCGCCCATGGCGCCGATCAGCAGCGCTCGCGTGAGCCCGATGCGCCGACCTCGCCGTCGCATGAACGCGGCGAGTGGAATCGCCGTGAACGCTGCGCCGACCGTGAACGACGCGCTGCCCATGCCGGCGAGGCGGTCCGATCCGAGCAGGTCGCTCGCCAACAGCGAGACCACGGCGACCATCCCGGCAACCGCCGCCTGGCCCGGCACCTGCGCGATGCGCAACGAGCGCAGGGTGCGCCGCTGGAGTTCTGCCCGGTCGACGCCGGTGTCGGCCAGAGCGTCGACCATCAGCGCAGTCTGCCAGCTCCGACGAACGAGACCCCCAACGACCCGGCGATGAGCGACGCGACCACATGCCGACGTTTCGCTCATCGCTCGCACCGTTCGACCGTCGGTGGTGAGCGACGCGACCGCATAGCGGCGTCTCGCTCATCGCTTGGTGGGGGTGGGTCGCGTCAGAGGACGTCGCGGAGGAAGCGGCCGGTGTGGCTGGCCTCGAGCGTGGCGATGTGCTCGGGCGGGCCCTCGCCGACGATCATGCCGCCGCCGCTGCCGCCGTTGGGGCCCAGGTCGATCACCCAGTCGGCGGTCTTGATCACGTCGAGACTGTGCTCGATCACCAGCACGGTGTTGCCCTGGTCGACCAGACGCTGCAGCACGGTGAGCAGGCGCTTGACGTCGTCGAAGTGCAGACCGGTGGTCGGCTCGTCGAGCAGATAGATCGTGTGACCGGTGGACCGCTTGGCGAGCTCGGCCGACAACTTCACGCGCTGTGCTTCGCCACCCGACAACGTCGGGGCCGGCTGACCGAGGCGCACGTATCCGAGGCCGACGTCGACGAGGGTCTGCATGTACCGGGCGATCCCGGGCTGGTTGGCGAAGAACTCGACCGCCTCGGCGACCGGCATGTCGAGCACCTCGGCGATGTTCTTGCCCTTGAACTCGATGTCGAGCGTGTCGCGGTTGTACCGGGCGCCGTGACAGACCTCGCACGGCACGTACACGTCGGGCAGGAAGTGCATCTCGATCTTCAACGTGCCGTCTCCGGAGCATGCCTCGCAGCGCCCGCCCTTGACGTTGAACGAGAACCGGCCCGGCATGTAGCCGCGCACCTTCGCCTCGTTGGTGGAGGCGAACAGCTTGCGGACGTTGTCGAACACGCCGGTGTACGTCGCCGGGTTCGACCGCGGGGTACGGCCGATCGGCGACTGGTCCATGTCGATGACCTTGTCGAGGAACTCGATGCCGTCGATCCGCTTGTGCTTGCCGGCGGCCATCTTCGACTTGTAGATGCGCTGCATCAGGACGGGCAGGAGGATGTCGCGAACGAGCGTCGACTTGCCCGAGCCCGACACGCCGGTGACGGTGACGAAGTTGCCGAGCGGGATGTCGACGTCGATGTTCGCCAGGTTGTGCTCGCGTGCGCCCTGGATCCGCAGGAACTCGAGACCCTGCGGTCGCCGCTGCTCGGGCACCGGGATCTTCTTGCGACCGGACAGGTACTGCCCGGTCACCGACTCCTTCACCTTGAGGATCCCGGGCACCTTGCCCGAGTACACGACCTCACCGCCGTGCTCGCCGGCACCCGGACCGATGTCGACGATCCAGTCGCTCTCGCGGATGGTCTCCTCGTCGTGCTCGACCACGATCACGGTGTTGCCGAGGTCACGCAGCCGAGTGAGCGTGTCGATCAGCCGACGGTTGTCTCGCTGGTGCAGGCCGATCGACGGTTCGTCGAGCACGTACAACGTTCCGACCAGCCCGGACCCGATCTGTGACGCCAGGCGGATCCGCTGCGCCTCACCGCCCGCCAGCGTGCCGGCGGACCGTGACATCGTCAGGTAGTCGAGCCCGACGTCGAGCAGGAATCCGAGGCGGGCGTTGATCTCCTTGGTGACGCGCTCGGCGATCATCCGATCGCGTTCGGACAGTTCGAGTGCGGCGAGGAACTTGGCCGACTCGCCGATCGACATGTCGGACACCTCGGAGATGTTCTTGCCCTCGATGGTGACCGCCAGCGTCGACGGCTTCAGCCGGGCGCCGTCGCAGGTGGAGCAGGCGACGAGGCGCATGTAGCCCTCGTACTGCTCGCGCGCCCACTCGCTGTCGCTGCCCTCGTGGCGCCGCTTGATCCACGGGATCACGCCTTCGTACTCGGTCGAGTACGACCGCGACCGCCCGTAGCGGTTCTTGTACTTCACGGTCATCTTCCCCTTCACGCCGTGGAGGATGACCTTCTGCTGCTTCGCAGTGAGCTGTTCCCACGGGGCGCTCATGTCGATGCCCTGGACCTCGGCGACCGATTCGAGCATGCGGGTGAAGTACTGCGTGTTGGCGCTGCGCCACGGCGCGATGGCGCCGTCGAGGAGCGACATCTCGGGGTCGGGGATGATCAACTCGGGGTCGACCTCGAACGTGGTACCGAGCCCGTCGCAGGCTGCGCACGCGCCGTAGGGCGAGTTGAACGAGAAGTTGCGGGGCGCCGGTTCGTCGTAGCTCGTGCCGCACACCGGGCAGGCCAGGTGCTGGCTGAACGTCAACGTCTCGGGCTGGCCCTCCCCTTCACGCGGCACGACCTCGATCTCGGCCACACCGTCGGCGAGACCGAGTGCCTGCTCGAGCGAATCGGTGAGCCGCCGTTCGATGCCCTCCTTGAGCACCAGGCGGTCGACGACGATCTCGATCTTGTGGTTCTCGTACTTCGCCAGACGCTCGTCGCGCTTGAGGAACTCGTCGATGTCGACGGTCTCGCCGTCGATGCGTGCGCGCACGTAGCCCTGGCCGGAGAGGTCCTGGAGCAGCGTGTCGTACTCGCCCTTGCGACCGCGCACGACCGGGGCGAGCACCTGGAAGCGGATGCCGTCGTCCATGTCGAGGATCCGGTCGACGATCTGCTGGGGCGTCTGACGCTGTAGCCGCGTGCCGTCGTTCGGGCAGTGCTGCACGCCGATGCGGGCGTAGAGCAACCGGAGGTAGTCGTAGACCTCGGTGATCGTGCCGACGGTGGAGCGCGGGTTGCGACTCGCTGACTTCTGGTCGATCGAGATCGCCGGTGACAGCCCCTCGATGATGTCGACGTCGGGCTTGTCCATCTGCCCGAGGAACTGGCGGGCGTAGGAGCTCAACGACTCGACGTAGCGACGCTGCCCCTCGGCGTAGATCGTGTCGAACGCCAGGCTCGACTTGCCCGATCCGGACAGCCCGGTGAACACGATCAGCCTGTCGCGCGGCAACTCGACGTTGACGTTCTTCAGGTTGTGCTCGCGGGCACCCCGGACGACGATCTGCGGGTCGTCGGGGCGTGTCGTGCGCGTGCGTTTGCGGGGAGCGGGCTTCGTGGACGTCGCCCCCGAACGGGTGTCGGTGGCGGAGGTGTTGGCGGCCATCAGCGCCCGATCCTATCGCCGAACATGTGTTCCACATGGACGAGGTCAGCGTGGGCGCCCGGGACGCTCGCCTCCCTGGACGACGCCACAGCACCGCCGAACATCTCCACCGATGAGCGACGTGGCCGCATTCGGCCCGTTCGCTCATCGCTCTGGGGTCGGACCGGCGACTACTGGGCGTCGCGCAGCTCGCGGCGGAGGTCGTTGATCTCGTCACGAAGCTTGGCGGCGTACTCGAACTTGAGCTCGGCGGACGCCTCGTGCATCTCCTCCTCCAACGTCTGGATGAGGCGGGCGAGCTCCTGCTGCGGCAGCGACTTGAGGTCGCGCTGCACCTTGTCGCGCTCGCGCTGACGCCGACGATCCTTGCCCGGCACCGGTGCGGTGTCGTCCGGGCGCAGCAGCGACAGGATGTCGCCGACCGCCTTGCGGATCGTCTGCGGGTCGATGCCGTGCTCTTCGTTGTAGGCGATCTGGACCTTGCGGCGCCGCTGCGTCTCGTCGATCGCCGCCTGCATCGAGCGGGTGATCGTGTCGGCGTACATCACGACCTGGCCGTCGACGTTGCGGGCGGCGCGACCCATCGTCTGGATCAGCGACGTCTCCGAGCGCAGGAACCCCTCCTTGTCGGCGTCGAGGATGCACACGAGTGACACCTCGGGCAGGTCGAGGCCCTCGCGCAGCAGGTTGATGCCGACGAGCACGTCGAAGTCGCCGAGGCGCAACCCGCGCAGGATCTCGATGCGCTGGATCGTGTCGATGTTCGAGTGCAGATAGCGCACCCGCAGACCCTGCTCCAGCAGGTAGTCGGTCAGATCCTCGGCCATCTTCTTGGTCAGCGTGGTGACGAGCACGCGGTCGCCGCGAGTGACGCGATCGTTGACCATCTCCATCAGGTCGTCGATCTGGCCCTTGGTCGGCTTGATGATCGCCTCGGGGTCGACCAGGCCGGTCGGGCGGACGATCTGCTCGACGACGTTGGTCGACACCCGCAGCTCGTAGTCGCTCGGGGTGGCCGACAGGAACACGCACTGGTTGACCCGTTCGAGCACCTCCTCGAAGGTGAGCGGCCGGTTGTCGCGCGCCGAGGGGAGCCGGAAACCGTGCTCGACGAGCATGTCCTTGCGGCTGCGGTCGCCGGCGAACTGGCCGTGCAGCTGGGGCACGGCGACGTGGCTCTCGTCGATGACGAGCAGGTAGTCGTCGGGGAAGTAGTCGAGCAGGGTGAACGGCGGCTCGCCGGG